>DATMJE010000170.1:0-8726 GCA_035553995.1 Usitatibacter sp.
CTACGTCATCGTGGACCACGCCGCCGCCGCCGGGACGGGCACGAGCGACGCCCAGTCGCTACATCGCATTGAGCCCGCATCCGTTCGCGAGGAAGTCGAGGCGGCCGGCTTCGTGCTGGACGCGGAAAGCACCCTGCTCGCGAACAAGGACGATCATCACTCGGTCAAGGTGTTCGACCCGTCGATCAAGGGCGAGACCGATCGCTTCGCCTATCGGTTCGTGAAGCCCTGAAAGGTTATTTTTCCGTCGCCGCAGGGAGCGCTAAGTGTTTGTGTGGTATAATGTTTTACGTCGAAACGGCGTCGTGAACGGGATACCCGGGATAGCGACGGGTGCCGTGGGGACGCCATCAAAACGAAAAAGCCATCCGCGCGGTGGCTTTTACTTTTTTCACCCCGAGGAGATTAGCGATGACCGAAACCCTGCAGTGCCTGAAGAAGCATGGCCAGCGCCTGGATCTCGAGATCGCCAGGGAACTGCGTGTGCCTCTCGCTACGGTGAGGCAGCACCTCGCCGCCTTGGCAGAAAGCCGGGAGGCGATCGTGTGCAAGACGATCCAATTCGAGAGTGGCCGGCAGATCGAAGCCTGGCAGGGCCGTGTGTCTGGTTTCATTCCGCCGCCCGCGCCGGGCCGGAAGCCGAAGGCAAAGGGGTAGGCTAAGGAGTTCGCGCGGCGGTACTGGTTGAGATGTCCGATTCCATCAGCGGGTTGCGGCGGGGCGGCGCAACGCGTCGAAGCGTGTTGGTGTCGCGATGGTCGAACGCAGGCGTCGCTCCGCGCACCGCGAGCGCGGTGTGCGTCACATAGCTCCAGCTGCCGTCGTCGTTGAAAGTGATGTCGATCCGGTAGGAGTCCGTGCGGAACGCTTCCTCGAGGAAGCCATTCGAGCAGATTCCGAAGCGGGTATCTCCGCGACGCGCCGCCACCGAGATGCGTCGGTCATTGGGCGCGGCGGTACCGCCCGCCAGCACGACCTGGCCGCGCGGAATGGCGATCGTCTGCATGATCATGCCGGTCGCGGGCTCCCAAAGCCAGTAGCCGACCTGATCGTGAAACGTGATCCGTTCTTCCGGCGTGTTGATGTGTATGTGGTAACGCAACCCGTACACCAACTGCGGCCCGTTCGACTGGGGGTCGATCGGGTCCATTCGCACGTGCTCCGTGAACGCGCGACGTTCCGGACCCGCCTCCTTGGGGCTGATGTCGATGCCCGAATCGGATCGCCATTCGCCCGCGAGGTGGCGCAAAGGGCCCAGGTTCTGGAGCGTGTCGGGCGAGAAGTTCTCGGTCTCGGTGAAGATGTCGGCGGGCAGGCTTGGCACGGGGCTCCTCGTCAGGCAGCGTAACGTTCGCTAGCTTACCGGTCGCGCCGCGGCCCTGGCGTCGAACGGCATCGCGGCCCCGGTGAGCTGGAACCGCCCCGGAGGCAACGACGTCACGTTGCGGATGCACCCGGTTCCAACTCCTCGAGATATCGCACCTTTAGGGCCTCGGTCGAGCCTGCCGGCGTTGTCGAGTAGACCCTGAGGCGGGCTTCTCGAGCTCGCACGAAACGACCTCACCCAGGAGGCCGCGCAGGGTGGTCGCGCGTCCGGCGCCGAACCGCTCCTCGAATTCCTCCTGCGCCTCGACCCACAGTTTCGCGGCGCGCTGCAGGCGCTCTGCGCCGGCTTTCGTCACCGCAAGCTCCTTGCTCCGGCGATCCACGACGCCGTCCTTGATGGCAATGAGGCCATCGCGCTCCAGCGGCAGCATGGTCCGGCCAAGCGTGGTGCGATCCATGACCAGCTCGCGGGCCAGGGCGTTGATCGTCATCGGTCCCAGCCCCTTCAGCTTCGCGAGGATCGAGAACTGCGTTGTCCGCAGTCCCGTGGACGCCAGGTACTGGTCGTAGA
Organism: Usitatibacter sp.; assembly: GCA_035553995.1. Taxonomy (GTDB): domain Bacteria; phylum Pseudomonadota; class Gammaproteobacteria; order Burkholderiales; family Usitatibacteraceae; genus Usitatibacter. The sequence goes on from DATMJE010000170.1 coordinate 1,898, forward strand.
ACTGGGTCACGTGGCGGGCTGCCTGGCGCAGCGCGAGGCAATTGCAGTGCGGGAACGCGGCGGAGCTTTCGGGCGGCATCGGGAGATTCCTCTTGACAATAGGTGCATATACGCTCATTGTACGCGCATATACGCCTATGTCAACGGCCATGAAGAAAGGACGGAAGGAGATCATGAACACCAAGATCGCTCTCGTTACAGGCGCCTCGTCGGGCATCGGCGAAGCCACGGCGCACCGGCTCGCGGAGGCTGGCTACAAGGTGTACGGCACCAGCAGGCGGGGAGGGCAGGCGGGCCGGCGATCGTTCGCGATGCTGCCCCTCGACGTGACCAGCGATGAATCCGTCGAAGCCGCCGTCACGGAAGTGTTGCGGCTCGACGGCCGCATCGACCTGCTCGTGAACAACGCCGGATTCGGTGTCGCCCCGGCCGGCGCGGAAGAGAGCTCCATCGAACAGGCCCGGGCGATCTTCGATACCAACTTCTTCGGGATCGTCCGGATGACGCGTGCCGTCGTGCCGCACATGCGGCACCAGGGGAGTGGACGCATCATCAACATCGGCTCCGTGCTCGGTTTCCTGCCGATGCCGTACATGGCGCTCTATGCGGCGACCAAGCACGCGATCGAAGGCTATTCGGAGTCGCTCGACCATGAGCTGCGCACGAGGGGCATCCGGGTCTCGGTCATCGAGCCCGCGTACACGAAGACGCGGTTCGACGCCAACTTCCTGCAGCCCGACGCCAAGCTCGACGAGTATCGCGAGGTTCGTGCGGCCCTGGGCCGGAGGCTCAAGGAAGTCGTCGAGGCTGGAGAAGAGCCTGGCATCGTGGCCGACGTCGTGCTCGAAGCCGCCATCGCGGCGCGGCCGAAACTGCGATACGCCGCGGGTGGGCTCGCGAACCGCCTGCGAATCCTGCGCAGGTTCGCGCCCGCGAGCCTGGTGGACGCAGGGGTTCGAAAGGACCTGCGGCTCGATGCGCAGGCGGCGCTGCCATGAAAACCCTCATCGGGCTGTTGGCCCTCGTACTTGCCGCATGCACCAACGCCGTTTCTTCGACCGACCCGCGAACGCAACCTCCGCTCGTACGGACAGAGGCGGTCAGGATGTCCGGCGCGTCCGGGCGTTCGTTCACCGGGATCGTCGCGGCCCGCGTGCAGAGCGACCTGGGCTTCCGGGTCCCCGGAAAGGTCCTGCAGCGGCTCGTCGATACCGGCCAAACCGTCAGGCGCGGCCAGGCCCTCATGCGCATCGACCCCAAGGACCTGGGCTTGGCCATGCGCGCACACGACGACGCCGTTGCCGCCGCCAAGGCGCGCGCACGCCAGACCTCGCAGGAAGAATTGCGGTACCGCGACCTCGTCGCCATGGGTGCGGTCTCGCGATCCGCTTATGACAAGGCCAAGGCGGATGCCGAGTCCGCAAGCGCGGAGCTCCAGGCGGCCCAGGCCCAGGCCGACGTCGCCCGCAACGAGATGGGCTATGCAGTCCTGCTTGCCGATGCGGACGGCGTCGTGGTCGAAACGCTCGCGGAGCAGGGGCAGGTCGTCGCTGCGGGCCAGGTCGTCGTGCGCGTGGCCCATGCCGGACCTCGCGAGGCCATCATCGAGCTTCCCGAAGTGTTGCGTCCGGCGATCGGCTCTACCGGCCGCGCAACGTTGTACGGAAGCGGGCTGACGGGATCCGCGCAACTTCGCCAGTTGTCGGACGCAGCAAACCGCCAGACTCGAACGTTCGAAGCCCGGTACGTGTTGGCGGGTCCGCTGGCGGACGCGCCGCTGGGTTCGACCATCTCCATCCAGCTCCCGGACGGCCAGCTCAACCCGGCGCTGCAGGTGCCGATCGGCGCGATCTTCGATTCGGGCAAGGGGCCCGGCGTGTGGCTGCTCGAAGGTGAAACGCCTCGGGTCACGTGGCGTGCCGTGCAAGTCACCCGCCTCAGCGACGAAGCGGCTTCGGTCGTCGGCAACATCAAGGCCGGCGATCGCGTCGTTGCGCTCGGCGCGCATCTGCTACGCGAAGGCGAGCAGGTGCGATTCGGCAACGTAGTCCAATGAGCGGCTTCAATCTCTCCGCCCTCGCCGTACGCGAGCGCTCCGTCACCCTGTTCCTGCTCGTCGCCATTTCCATCGCCGGCGTGGTCGCCTTCCTGACGCTGGGTCGGGCGGAAGACCCGGCTTTCACGATCAAGCAGATGACCGTCGTCACCGCCTGGCCGGGCGCCACGGCAAAGCAGATGGAAGAGCTGGTCGCCGAAAGGTTGGAGAAGCGGATGCAGGAGCTCCGCTGGTACGACCGGACCGAGACCTTTACGCGCCCGGGCCTCGCGTTCACCACGGTGGTCCTGCGCGACAGCACGCCACCCGCCGAGGTTGCCGAACAGTTCTACCAGGCGCGCAAGAAGCTCGGCGACGAGGCCCTCCAGTTGCCGCGTGGCGTGATCGGTCCCATGGTGAACGACGAATACTCCGACGTGACGTTTGCGCTGTACGCGTTGAAGGCGAAGGGAGAAGCCCATCGGCACCTTGTCCGCGAAGCGGAGGCGTTGCGACAACGGCTGCTTCATGTGCCCGGCGTGAAGAAGGTGAACATCATCGGCGAGCAGGCGGAGAGGATCTTCGTCGAGTTCTCCTATGACCGCCTCGCCACCCTGGGTGTCTCCCCGGCAGACATCTTCGCCGCGCTCAACAGCCGCAACGTCATGACGCCCGGCGGATCGATCGAGGCCAAGGGGCCGCAAATCTTCCTCAGGCTGGACGGTGCTTTCGATGACCTGGACGGCATCCGCAACACCCCGATCGCCGCGCAGGGGCGCACCCTGAAGCTGTCCGACATCGCCGAAGTGAAGCGCGGCTACGAAGACCCGGCCACGTTCTCGATCCGCAACAACGGCGAGCCGGCCTTGCTGCTCGGCGTGGTCATGCGTGAGGGCTGGAATGGCCTCGACCTCGGCAAGGCGCTGGGGCGGGAAGCGACGGCGATCAATGCGGAAATGCCGCTGGGGATGAGCCTGTCCCAGGTCACCGATCAGTCGGTCAACATCCGCGAGTCGGTCGACGAGTTCATGGTCAAGTTCTTCGCCGCTCTCGGCGTGGTCATGCTCGTGAGCTTCCTCAGCATGGGATGGCGCGTCGGCATCGTCGTCGCGGCGGCGGTTCCCCTGACCCTCGCCGCCGTGTTCATCGTCATGGCGGCCACCGGCAAGAACTTCGACCGGATCACGCTCGGGTCCTTGATATTGGCGCTGGGGCTGCTGGTCGACGACGCGATCATCGCCATCGAGACGATGGTGGTGAAAATGGAGGAAGGCTACGACCGCATCCGGGCGGCGGCCTATGCATGGAGCCATACGGCCGCGCCCATGCTCGCCGGTACCCTGGTGACCGCGATCGGCTTCATGCCGAACGGTTTCGCGCAGTCGACGGCCGGCGAGTACACCAGCAACATGTTCTGGATCGTCGGCATCGCGCTGATCGCATCCTGGGTGGTTGCCGTCGTGTTCACGCCCTACCTGGGAGTGAAGCTGCTTCCGGACATCAGGAAGCACGAGGGCGGGCACGAAGCGATCTACGACACGCCTCGGTACAACCGCTTTCGCCGGCTTCTCGGTTTTGTGATTCGCCGCAAATGGCTGGTCGCGGGCAGCGTCATCGGCGCGTTCCTGGTCGCGGTGCTGGGCATGGGCGTGGTGAAGAAGCAGTTCTTTCCGACTTCCGATCGACCGGAGGTGCTGGTCGAAGTGCAAATGCCGTATGGCACTTCCATCGGGCAGACGAGTGCCGCCAGTGCCAGGGTCGAAGCCTGGCTGGCCGGACAGCCGGAAGCCAGGACCGTAACCGCCTACGTCGGACAAGGGGCGCCGCGCTTCTATCTCGCCATGGCGCCCGAGCTGCCCGATCCCTCGTTCGCGAAGATCGTCGTATTGACACCGAGCGAGAAGGCGCGCGAAGCGCTCAAGTTCAGGCTGCGACAGGCGTTGGCCGATGGCCTTGTGCCGGAGGCGCGGGTGCGGGTCACGCAACTGGTGTTCGGTCCGTATTCGCCCTTTCCAGTGGCTTTCCGTGTGATGGGCCCCGATCCCGGCAAGCTCCGCGACATCGCGGAGCAGGTGCGCGCCGTCATGCAGGCGAGTCCCCAGATGAGAACGGTCAATGTCGATTGGGGCGAGCGCGCGCCCACGCTTCGCTTTTCGCTCGACCAGGACAGGCTCCAGGGCATAGGCTTGACCTCCAGCGATGTGGCCCAACAGCTTCAGTTCCTGTTGAGCGGCATCCCGATCACGGACGTGCGCGAGGACATCCGCTCGGTGCAGATCACTGCCCGTTCTGCCGGAAACGCGCGGCTCGACCCCAGCAGGATCACCGATTTCACGCTCGTTGGAACGGCTGGCCAACGGATTCCGCTTTCGCAGATCGGAGCGGCGGAAATCCGCATGGAGGACCCGATCCTGCGTCGCCGCGATCGCACGCCGACGATGACGGTGCGTGGAGACATTGCCGAGGGCTTGCAGCCGCCGGACGTGTCCACCGCCGTATGGAAGGAGCTCCAGCCGATCATCGCCAAGCTGCCGTCGGGCTACCGGATCGAGGAGGGCGGTTCCATCGAGGAATCCGGCAAGGCGAACCGCGCACTGGCGCCGCTGTTTCCCATCATGGTCGCCCTTACGCTGATCACCATCATCTTCCAGGTCCGCTCGATCTCCGTGATGACGATGGTGTTCGCCACGGCACCGCTGGGGCTCATCGGCGTCATTCCGACGTTGCTGCTGTTCCAGCAGCCGTTCGGCATCAACGCGCTGGTCGGGCTGGTCGCACTTTCCGGGATCCTGATGCGCAACACGCTCATCCTGATCGGCCAGATCCGTAACAACGAGAAGGATGGACTGGCGCCGTTCGATGCCGTAGTCGAGGCCACCGTGCAGCGCTCCCGTCCGGTCATCCTGACCGCGCTGGCCGCCATGCTGGCGTTCATTCCGCTCACCCATTCGGTCTTTTGGGGAACGCTGGCGTACACGTTGATCGGCGGGACCTTCGGCGGAACGGTGCTCACCCTCGTGTTCCTGCCGGCCATGTATGCCATCTGGTTCAGGATCAAGCCGGTGGAGAAAAGCCGGCAAGCCGTTGCAGCGATTCGAACGGAGCACGCCGCAGCCTAGCTGGGCGGCGGTAGCTCTCAGTCTTTGCCGGACCCTGCGCGCGGCCGCCTTTCGCGCCGTGAACGCACTGGTCTCGCCCGGAATTGCGCGGCTTCTTCGACGAGGTTGATCATCTGCGTGGCCGCGCCGATCGTCAGGTGATGGCGCGTTCGGCCGGCACGCGGGAGGATATAGGTGGCCATGTCGCGGATGAGGCGCAGTTTCTCTTCGCTGGATTGCGCCAGCAACGCGATCGCGATTCGCTCGAGGGCGATGACGCGAACCTGCAGCTGGACAAGCTCGGCATTCGTCAACGGCGGAATCTCCGCCGCGGCGCCGGACACTTGGGAATCCACGGGAATGCGGCCTCCAGGCCCGGCACCTCCCTCGTTGTTCCAGCGCGATAACGCTGCGCGGCGAAGCTTGAGACGCTCTGAGACGTTCGGATCTGGACGAGTCATGGCAATGCCCCAGTGGTCGCCGATCTCCTGAAGGCGCGTAGATACACACTACACCTTGTTCCCCGCCGGCCTTTGTACGATACCGCACAGACCAACCTGGAATTGTTCGCGCAAGCGTTCACCTGGAGACAACCATGCTGCCCTGCGACGGCCCCGCGATCTGCCCGCCCAAAGACGCTCCGCCGCCGACGCTGCTCGAGAAAATTCTCAGGTTCGCCGCAGTGGGCACAATGCTCATGACGGTGCCGCAAGTCTGGAGCATCTGGGTCAAGAGCGGCGCGACCGATGTCTCGCTCCTCTCGTGGCTTGCCTACCTGCTCTCATCCATCGCGTGGCTGGCCTACGGCATCCACAAATCGGATGCGACGATCTGCTTTGCCAACGCCGGATGGGTAGCGATGGACATAGCCATCATCGCGGGGATCTTGATGCGGCATTGAGCGCGCGGCGTGTCTTCTCCGCAGAACTCGACAGGCTCCCGATCAGCGCCGATCGGGAGGATTGTCCTTCAACCACGCCCGGACAGCGCCGAGCAGAGACTCGGCGGCCTCGATGCATCCGCTCACCAATCCCTCCTCGACCGGATTTCCCTCGTAGTCGGCGACGTTTCGGGCGCGCCGGAACGAATCGAACAGTCTCACTTTCTCAGGCGCGAGGCCGATGGTCTTGGGCAACGTCTGGATCGTCGTCTGTTGATGCCCCGGCTCGCTTGTCGAGGGCCGGTAGCCATTCGCCATCAGTGCCGCGAGGGCCGACTGCATGATCGCCTTGTAAGCGAGATCAAGACGCGAGTTGATGCTGTTCTCCTTGCGTTTCGCATCGGCTTCATCGTCCCCAAGTCAGCCTCGGCTCGGAACGACGGATTCACGCGCCGATGTTACCTTTCCGTCGTCGCTGAACACGATGTTGAATTCGAGATCAAAGCCGTTACCCACGACTTGATAGGTCCAGGTCGGTCCCGGCTCATTGCGGTACTTGATCGCCGAATCGGGCCGACCGAGCAGCTGCCGGACCTCGTCAGTGGTCATGCCGACCTTGACCGCGACTTCCTGCTGCCTGGTGACTCGCACGCCCGACGCGGCGTACGCGAATCCGACGCTGGCGATGAGGACCGCGGCGAGGAGCCGGCGGCCGTTTCGGAAATGGCTCGTTGACATGTCCAGGGTTTCTTTCAGCGGTTGGGACGCGCGGTGAACTCGGTGATCGCGATCATCAATCTGCGTTTGCCATTCATT
>DATMJE010000171.1:0-21629 GCA_035553995.1 Usitatibacter sp.
ATCCACCTTGCGCTCGCGCGTGCTGCCCACCCGCCGCACGCTGCGTTCCTCCAGCAGCTTGAGCAGCTTCGCCTGGATCGCGAGGTCCACCTCGCCGATCTCGTCGAGGAAGAGGGTGCCGCCCTCGGCGGCTTCCACCAGCCCCACCTTGCGCTCCTTCGCATCGGTGAAGGCACCGCGTTCGTGGCCGAAGAGCTCCGACTCGAGCAGCTGCAGCGGCAGCGACGAGCAGTTGATCTCCACGAACGGACCCTCGCGGCGCATGCCGTCGAAATGCAGCGCGCGCGCCGCCAGCTCCTTGCCCGTGCCGGTCTCGCCCGTGACCAGCACCGGCGGCAACATGCCATCGGTGAGGGCCGCCTCCGCCTCCAGGACCTGGCGGATGCGCGCGCGCGTGGCCTGCATCGGCGCCGATTCGCCGAGCAGCGAGTCGACCCCGCTGCCGCGCGCCTGGTGGCTGCGATAGAAGGAGAGCCTCCTTTCCATGCGCGCCGCGTCCATCGCCCGGTCGAGCAGGAGCCCCAGCTCGGCGAGCACCAGCGGCTTCACCACGTAGTCGTAGGCCCCGGCCCTCATCGCCTCCACGGCGAGCTGCACGTCGCCATGGCCGGTGGCCATCACGATCTTGATCTGCGCATCGAGTTTGGCCACTTCCCGGACCAGCTCCAGGCCCGTCCTGCCGGGCAGCATGTAGTCCGCGACGATCACGTCCGGCCGCACGGTCTCCAGCTGGGCGAGCGCGGCGTCGACGTTGTGGAACACGGACACTTCCCACCCGTGCTTCGCGAGCCAGGTGCGGATGTTGTCGGCGAGCGTCTCGTCGTCCTCGACGAGCATCACCCGTGGCAGGGGCGCGGTCACTTCGACAGCGGAATGACCAGCTCGACGCACGTTCCCTCGTGCTCGCGGCTGTGGATGCGCACGTGCCCGCCGTATCGCTCGAGCGTGCTCTTCACCAGCGAAAGGCCCACGCCCAGGCCGCGGGCCTTGCTCGTGCGGAAGGGTTCGAACGATTGCGCCAGGCACTCGGGGCTCATCCCCGCGCCCGTGTCGCTCACGCTCACCACCAGCGGCCCTTTCGGTTGCCGCAGCACGCAGCGCACCGTGAGCTTGCCGCCGGCGGACATGGCTTCGACCGCATTGCTGATGACCGCGTTGAAGGCCTGGCGCAGGAGCGGCCGGTGCGCCTTGATGGTGGGAACCGGCGCTTCCGGAAGGACGCATTCGAGGGTGATTCCCGCTGCCGCGAGCCGCGCCGAATAGCTGTTCACCGACTCGCGCAGCACCTCGACCAGGCACAACGGCTGCGCCGGACCGACCTCGGGCCGCGAATACAGCAGCAGCTCCCGCAACCACGAGCTCAGCCGATCGCTCTGCGCGATGATGTCGGCGAGCTGCTTGCGCGACGACTGCGGAGCGTCCTCGAGCGCGATCTCGGCGCTGCTGCGGATGGCGGCGAGCGGGTTGCGGATGCCGTGCGCGACCGCGAGCGACATCTCGCCGACGACGCTGAGCTTTTCGGATTCGACCAGCCGCCGTTGCTGGTCGCGCATGACCACGGCCGCCCCGCGCGCCAGCCAGAAGAGGCTGGCGAAGGTGAGCATCCCCGCCGCCATCACGCAGATCCACACGACGAGCTGGCCGCTGTGGATGATCTGCTGCAGCAGGCCCGGCTCCTTGCCGATCTTGATGACGGCGGCGACGTGCCGTTGCGCGTCGTAAAGGGGCACGTAGTTCTCGACCCAATAGGAAGCGGGCCGGTCGAGGCCGGCCTCCGCCGGCCGGTAGTCCCAGCGCCCGAGCGCCGAAAACGGCCCGGTGTACGGCAGCTCGAAAGCGCTCGCCAGCAAGCGCTGCGCCTTGGCGTCCGGCGGCTGCGGCACGCCGGTCCCGTAGTGCGCCCAGACGAGGTTGCGGTCCTGCGCGTAGACCATGATGCTCGCGGCGCCGGGCAGCGCACGGATGTGGTCGAGAAGCTCGTCGATCGACTCGCCGGCGACCGCCTCGCTCACGCCCAGCTCGGCGGCCGTTGACGCCCTGCCGAGCAGCTCGCCCACGCCGCTCTTCCGGGCGAAGCGCTTGAACGTGCTCTCCGTCTCCGCCACCGTCACGACGAATTCGGCGGTCATGAGCGCATCCCACTGGAACATCTCGCGCGCGAGGTAGTGGGAGAGCGTCGCCGCCGTCCCGATCGCGCCCGCCGTCACGGTGAGGAAGCCCATCGCCGCGAACCAGCGCATGAACTTCGTCGGCCGCGCGACTGCCGCGCGGGTCGTCCGCACCGTCATGGTCTTTACCCACGTTAATGGGGAAAAGCCACCAATCGCACCCATGCACCGCTCTCCCGTGGCTGGCGTGGATCTGGCGCCCACGCCTTTGTTTTTCCCGCGAGAAGGCGCGGGGCCCGTGCGCATTTCGACCGGCTTGGCTTGGTTCGTGCAACCGGATGACGCAACGCTTATCGCGCCAGCATACCGCGGTGCGTTTCGATGAAGGATGTTAGACCCAACGGGAGGTAGCGATATGAACTCGATCAAAGGATCCGGTCATTCCCGGACGCGCAGGGGTGTGCCCCTTGCCGGCCTCGCGGTGGCGCTCGCGTCACTGGCGGGGTCGCTGGCGTTGCCGGCGTACGCGGGCTTCACATGCGAGCGGCAGGTGACGGCGAACCTCGTCGCCTTCGACAAGCCGATCATGTACAACCGCCTCGGCGCCGGAAACGTGAACGGCATGATGTTCGCGCTCAAGCGCGACGTGATCAACACGTCCACGCAGCTGCCGCTCACCGCGGGCGGCGCCGCCGTGGCGGGGCAGCTCGACTTGCGCCCGGACAAGCGCCATCGTCCGCTGGTGCTGCGCGTGCGCCGCGGGGATTGCCTCACGGTCACGCTGCAGAACCTGCTGACACCCGCGGCCAACCCGCTCAACGTGCCGCTCACCGAGCCCTCCGGCCAGGTGCACACCGTGCCGCTGGATGAGCAGGTCACCGGCCGCTTCGTGGGCTTCCATGCCTCCGGCGTGCAGCTCGTCAACACCATCGCCGACGACGGCAGCAACACCGGCACCAATGCGAGCAGCCTCGTCGCCGCCGGCGGCAGCCGCAACTACGTGGTCTACGCCGAGAAGGAAGGCGTCTTCAACGTGACCAGCGGCGGCGCCGTGCTCGGCTCCGACGGCAACCAGGGCAACTCGTCCAACGGCCTCTTCGGCCAGCTCATCGTCGAGCCGACCGGCGCCAAGATCTATCGCGGCCAGGTGTTCGAGGAGGAGATGCGGCTCGCGGCGGACGCCAACCGCAACGGCGTGCTGGATCCCACGGAAATCACCTCGTCCGGCCATCCGCGCATGAACTACGAGGCGACGTACCCGGCGACCGCACCCTGGACCACCGAAGGCAAGGCCGGGCTGCCGATCATCAACATGATGAAATGCACGACGGCGACGTCGTGCGAGATCGTGCACTCGGAGATCAACGGCGTCATCGCGGGCCCCAACGCCGATGGCAGCTTCCCGCCGAGCACCTATCCGCTGGAGAGCGTGGGCAAGCGTAATCCCACGGTGCCGAACCGCCTCGAGGCGTTCCGCGACTTCGCCTCCGTCTTCCACGACGAGACGTCGAACGGCCAGGCCTTCCCCGGCTTCTATGTGGACGACCCGGTGTTCAAGTACGTGCTCGCCGGCGTGAAGGACGCCTTCATGATCAATTACGGATCCGGCGGCATCGGCTCCGAGATCATCGCCAACCGCCTCGGCGTGGGCCCCACCAGCGACTGCGCCGACTGCGCGTACGAGGAGTTCTTCCTCACGTCGCACGCGCTCGGCGATCCGGCGCTCACCGTGGATATCCCCGCCAACGTGGGCCTCGAGAATCTCCGGCCCGGCCAGGCGCCGCCCCCCGGCACGCAGGGTCCGAAGGCGCACTACGTGATCGGTGCGGAGGATCCCTCCAACATCCATCACAGCTACATCGGCGATTTCGTGAAGTTCCGCAACACGCACATCGGCAAGGAACAGCACGTCTTCCACCTGCACAACCACCAGTGGCTGTACAACCCGAACGACGACAACTCGAACTATCTCGACGCGCAGGGCATCGGCCCGGGCGTCGGCTACACGTACGAGATCAACTTCGGCGGCTCGGGCAACCGCAACAAGTCCGCCGGCGACGCGATCTTCCACTGCCACTTCTACCCGCACTTCGCGCAGGGCATGTGGTACCACTGGCGCAACCACGACACGTTCGAGCCCGGCACGAAGCTCGTCGCTTCGGGCACCGGCTACCACACGGTGACGTGGGCGCTCGGCAATACCACGCCCGCCACGGGCTCGCGCGCCTATCCCGATGGCGAGATCGTCGCGGGCACGCCGATTCCGGCCACGGTGCCGCTGCCGGGCAAGGGACTCGCGCCCATGCCGGGTAACGTGCAGGTCGTCACCAACCCGCTCAATTCGCCTTTCAACGGCAAGCCGCTCGGCTCGCTCGCGAAGGTGATCGATCGCACCAAGAACCCCGGCTATCCGTTCTGGGTCGCCGGCATCGAGGACACGATCGGCCACCGTCCGCCGACGCCGCCGCTCGACATGCTGTCGCAAGCGCAGGCGCAGGCGCTCAAGGCCACCGGCAAGGCGTTGTGGTCGCAGCTCCAGCCGGCCCAGGCCGCGGGATTCGATGGCGGCCTGCCGCGGCACACGCTCAAGGGATACGCGGCGGGCTCCGTCACGAACACCGTCACGACGCGGCTCGACTTCTCGAAGGACTTCGTGAAGGCGGTCCCGGTGTACTTCCCGGAGGAAGGCACCGATCTCGAGCAGCTCGCGATGGCGTTCCACGCGGTTCGCAGCCATGACACGACCAAGCTCGACCTCGCCGGCACTGCCACGCCCGCTGCCTTCATCACCAACGGTAGTGGCGGCCCGGTGGTGGGTGCGCCGTTCCACAATCCGTGCATCGACGATACCGGCACGGTCCTCAAGCCCGGCATCGTCGGCACGTTCTTCAGCGGCGAGACGCTCACCGGCATGAGCACCCGCGGCTCGAGCATCTTCAACTCGGATTCGCCGCGCATCTACAAGGGCACCAACCTGCAGTTCGATGCGGTGCTCAGCAAGGTGGGCTACCACTACCCGCAGCAGCGCATCGTCGCGCTGTGGCAGGACGTGGCGCCGGTGATCTCGAAGCAGAAGCCGCCGGAGCCGCTCGTGTTCCGCCTGAACACGTTCGACTGCGCGGTGTACCACCACAGCAACCTGGTGCCGGAGTACTACGAGATCGACGACTACCAGGTCCGCACCCCGACCGACATCATCGGCCAGCACATCCACCTGCCGAAGTGGGACCTGACCACCACCGACGGCGCCGCCAACGGCTGGAATTACGAAGACGGCACGATGTCCCCCGGTGCCATCCGCGGCCGCATCGACGGCATCCGCAACTTCAACAACTGCAGCGTGAACGATGCGCGCAACGGCTCGGGCGCCTGCCCGGTCGCGAAGCCGCACCCGTACTGGAGCAAGGTCGCCGCGCAGCTCGGCGGCGGTTTCTCCGCGGAATGGCTCGGCGCGCGCACGACGATCGAGCGCTGGTTCGCGGACCCGGTGGTCAACACCGAGGGCACGGATCGCGGGCTCGGCATCATCTTCACGCACGACCACTACGGCCCCTCGACGCACCAGCAGATCGGCCTGTACTCGACGCTGCTCACCGAGCCCGCGGGCTCGCGCTGGGTGATGAACGAGACCGGCCAGCAGCTGGGCTACGACCCCGTGACGGCCGCGCCGGCACGCACCGACACGCTGGCCGACGGCACCGTCTTCAGCGACGGCGGCCCGACCTCGTGGCAGGCGGCGATCCTCACGCCGGCAGCCGCGACGGGCGGCAGCACGGTGAAGGCCGAGGCGATCGTTCCGTACCGCGAGTTCTACCTGGAGTTCAGCGACTTCCAGCACGCGTACGAAGCGGGTGTGTACGTGGGAACGGGGCAGGATGGCCTTCCGCTCGCCGGCACCGGCGCGGGAATGCCTCCGGTCGCGTTCAACGCGGGCAATCCGCTCTTCGACGGCTCGACGGCGAATGCTTTCCGTTTCGCGATCAATCCGCCGGCCCGCCTGCAGAAGAACCCGGTGTTCCCCGACCTCACCATCGAGGTCGCGAATACCGCCAACGCGCCGCTCAACAACTTCTGCCCGTCGCGGCCGTGTCCTGAGGCCATCTCGGTGCAGGATCCGGGCGTGCTGGTCGTGAACTACCGCATGGAGCCGGTGGCGTTGCGCGTGTTCGACCCGAACAAGATCGGGCCGGACGGGCAGCCGGGCATGCAGGCCGATGGCGACCGCGGCGACCTCGCGTTCGCGCTGCAGACGCGAGTCGACCGCGCGATCCCGGAGCTGAACGTGATGCCCAACGGCGCCACGGTGATCAAGGGCACGCGTTTCCCGCCGCACATCAACGTGGCGGGCTTCACCGGCGGCGATCCCTTCACGCCGATGATGCGTACGTACCAGGGTGACACCGTGCGCGTGAAGATCCAGGCCGGCGCGCACGAGGAGGAGCACAACGCCACGATCCACGGCGTGAAGTGGCTGCAGACCGGCTCGGGCCATGGCACCGGTCCCAACTCCGGCTGGCGCAACGCCCAGGCGGCGGGTATCTCCGAGCAGTTCACGCTGCGCACGCCGATCCTGCCGGTCGATGCGGCCCGTGGTCCCCTCGCGGACTACGCGTACAACATCGATGCGGGCAACGACGGCTGGTGGAGCGGCACGTGGGGCGTGATGCGCTCGTATGAAGCCCTGCGCGCGGACCTGTTCAAGCTGCCCGGCATCAACACGGGACCGGTCACGTTCGCCAACGGCGGAGACTTCAACGGCGTCTGCCCGAAAGGCGCGCCCATCCGCTCGTACTTCATCTCGGCGGTCCTCGCCAACAAGGCGTTGTCGAACCCGCTGGGCGTCACGGTGGCACCTGCGGGGCCCGTGGGCACGATGCATGTCGGCGCCGCGCTGGACCCGCTTGGCGGCACGCTGGTCTACAACCCGCGCAGCACCACGGTGTCGGGCAACTTCGTCACCGATGCGGGCGTCGCGGTGAACCTCACGCACCAGGGTCCGCTGCACGACCCGACGGCGATCATCTACGTGAACCGCGACGACCTGGTCACCACCGGGCCCGCCGCAGGACGCGGGGTGCTCAAGCCGGGCGTACCGCTCGAGCCGGTCGTGATCCGCGCGGCAGCCGGTGAGTGCCTGCAGATCCAGCTCGAGAACCAGCTTCCCGCGCTGGTGCCTGACCTCGCCACGTACAGCACGCTTCAGGGCGTGGCGAAGCGCAACCGTTTCGGTGCGGAAGGCTCGACGGTGTTCAACACGAACCTCATCCGTCCCTCGAGCTACGTGGGTCTCCACCCGCAGCTCGTCGCGATCGATGTCACGCAGGATGACGGCCGTGTCGTCGGTGCCAACCCGCTGCGCCGCCAGCTTGCGGCCCCGGGCGGCAGCACGTTCTACCAGTGGTACATGGGCGACCTCGGTGGCACGCCGGTCAACGGTGCCGTCACGGTCGTGCCGACCCCGATCGAGTTCGGCGGCTCGAACCTCATGCCGGCGGACGTGATCAAGCAGGGTGCGAAGTCGCTGGTGGGAGCGATGTCGGTGGCGCCGCAAGGCTCCACGTGGGTGCAGGACACGCTCGTCTTCGACCACCAGTCCGGCAGCGGCACACGCGCCACGCGTGCGCAGGCGACGGTGACGTCGCCCGCGGGCATCTTCCGCGACTTCTCGCTGGTGCTCACGAAGGGCAACACGCACTACTACCGCGATGGGTCGCCGGTCGAGCACATCAACGGCGAAGGCGTGGGCATTCCCGAAGACAGCCAGGAATCGTCGGGCATGTTGCTCAACTACGGCGTCGAGCCGCTGTGGTTCCGTTTCGGCATCCTGCCGCAGGCGCCGTTCGGCAATGCCGGTTGCACCAAGGGTTGCTATGGCCAGATCCCGAATCCGGAGATGGCTTACAGCAATGCGCTCGCCCTGGGCCAGGATCCGGCGACCCCGGTGTTCCAGGCCAACCGCAACCAGCAGACGCGTATCCACATCGGCAACGCGCACGGCACGACGCGCGGCTCGACGTTCGCCCTGCACGGCCACGTGTGGCAGCGTGATCCGTACGTCTGCCCGGGTGAAGCACGCAACAGCCTCACGGGTGCCTGCCTCATGACATCCGTGGGCTCCCGCGCGCTCGGCGTGAATCCGCAAGGCTTCGCGCAGGGCGGCCAGGAGAGCTGGACCCCGGCGAGCCACTTCGACATCTTCCTGCCCAGCGCAGGCGGTGGGAACGGCGTCATCGGGGACTACCTGATGCGCGACCAGGCCGCGTTCGGCAACGTCGGTGGCGTGTGGGGAATCATGCGGGTGAAGTGATCGGAAGCAGTGGAGCCGGCGGCGCGAGCCGCCGGCTTTTCACGTTCGCGGTTAACGAAGGGAGAAGACCATGGTGGATGTCCTCAAGCGTCGCAAGCTGCGGCTGCTGGCGATCGGCGCGGCGCTCTGCATCGGCGGAGCGATGGGCGCTGCGCCCCAACGCCTCACGCACAACGGCCTCGTGGTGGACTTCACCGCCGACCGCGTCGACGGCGCCGGCGGCAAGGTCATGGAAGGCATGATCGCCGAGGTTCGCTTCAGGATCGCCGATGCGGCCGGCGGCCAGCCGCTGCGCGGCATCGCGCCCGGCGCGTGGATGGACATGACGCAGGTGATGCAGAACCGCGAGGGCGCGGAGCAGAAGTCGTGCAAGGACAAGGTGGCGCTCTACCTCAAGGGGGTCGTCGGCATGCGGCCGATGGTCGACCTCAACAGCTATTTCGTCGTGCTGCTGAACGGCGATGCGAGCATCTCCGTCGTCGATCCGCTCGTCACCATGGCGGGCGTCACCAGCACCTTCGCGACGACGGCGCTGGAGCAGCCCGGTGCGGACTGGGCGAACCACGACAACACGCGGCGTCTCTTCGTGACCATGCCGAAGGCCGGCGCCATCGCCGTCATCGAGACGGACAACTTCAAGGTCGCGCGCAACGTGCCCGCGGGCATCAATCCCACGCGCATCGCGTTGCAGCCCGACAAGCGTTATGCGTGGATCGGCAACGATGCGCCCGACGGCAAGGGCGGCGGCGTGAGCGTGATCGACGCCGAGAGCCTCGAGCCCGCGGGGTTCGTCGCGACCGGGGCAGGACATCACGAGATCGCGTTCTCGAGCGACAGCCGCTTCGCCTTCGTGACCAACCGCGATGGCGGCACCGTGAGCGTGATCGACACGGCCACGCGCCGCAAGGTGAAGGAGCTCGCGACCGGCACCACGCCGCTGTCGGTGGGCTACTCGGCGCTGTCGCGCATGGCGTACGTCTCCGACGGCCGCGACGGGACCGTCATCGCCATCGACGGCGAGCGCCACGAGGCCGCGAAGCGCATCGTCGCGGCACCGGGCCTGGGACCGCTGCGCGTCACGCCCGACGGCCGCTTCGTCCTGGTGGTGAATATCGCCGACGGTGCGGTCCACGTGATCGACACCGCGAGCAACGACGTGGTGCAGCGCATCCCCATCGGCGCGCGGCCCTACCAGGTCACGTTCAGCGAGACGTTCGCGTACGTGCGCTCGCTGGGCTCGGAGCGCGTGAGCATGATCAACCTCTCCACGCTGGGGAAGGGAAAGACGGCGACCGTCCAGAGCTTCCTCGCCGGCGCGGCCGCACCGGAGAAGGCGGGTGAGCTCGCGATTGCGGATTCCGTGGCGACGGCCTCGCAGGAAGGCACGATCTTCGTCGTGAGCCCCGCGGACGGCAGCACGTACTACTACCGCGAGGGCATGAACGCGCCCTCGAGCAACTACCGCGTGTATGGATCCAGCCCGCGCGCCGTCACCGTGGTCGATCGCAGCCTCAAGGAAGTGGAGCCCGGGGTGTATGCGGCGCGCGTGAAGATTCCGGTGGCGGGGCGCTACGACGTCGCATTCATGACCGAGAGTCCCCAGGTGCTGCACTGCTTCTCGATGGAGGCCGCGGAGAACCCGGCGCTGCCCCGGGTGGCGAGCCGTGCGGCCGCGGAGCTCGAGCGCTGGCCGCGGGAAACCCCGGCGGGGCAGCCCGTGTCGCTGCGCTTCCGGTTGTTCGATCCGGCCACCGGCCAGCCGAAGGTCGGATTGCGCGACGCGCAGGCGATGTACTTCCTCGCACCCGGCCTGCGCCGCACGCAGGTGCCCGCGCGCGAGGTCGCCGCCGGCGTGTACCAGGTGGACGTGACGCCGGCGGTCCCCGGCGCGTACTACATCTACCTGGGCGTGCCTTCCATGGAGCTGGGTTTCGGCAGGCTGCCCTACCACACGCTCAACGCGACCCCCGCGACGGATTCCCCCACCGCGGCGGGTGGCGTGTGACAATTGCCCCACGGGTGGGGGGATTCCCCCACCGCGGGATGATGACGGATGCCCCCCCTCCTTCTGCGTCAATGGTTTAGTTGGGTGGCCCGAAAGGTGCTTTGTACCCCGCGCCCGCGATTGACGGGCCCTACCTACATAAACCACACGAACACAGGAGCGAATATGAAACATGCCATCAGGGTTACCCTCCTCGGAAGCCTTCTTCTCGCCGCGGGTTTCGCCGTAGCCGGCGTCACCAAGGCGACTTTCAGCGCCGTGACCTTCGCCGACGGCACGGTCGGAACGATCTACGCGGGCTCGAAAATCACCAACAAAGCGATGCTCACCGAATGCGATTACGCGGATAGCCAGGGCCAGTACCTCGGCCAGTTCCAGAGCGCCGCATTCGCCAGCACGGACCCCGACGCGCTCGAGAGCTTCTGCCTCGCGCACTTCGTCGACCGCAAGTAGTAAGGAGGCATCGGCGGACCGTAACCGGTGTGATGTTTCCCGGCCTCGCAATCCCGCGGGGTGACACTGGCACCTGTCCGCCGATGCAATCCTGAAGTCCCTGCCGGCCCCTCGCCTTGCCGCGAGGGGCCCGGCACCCCCTCCGGCCGTCCGGCCGATCCTGGGGAAATCAGCCCACGCATTTCCCCAGCCTTTGGGGATCGGTACCCATCCCGCCTTCGCATCCCCGCTGCGCATTCCTTTTCCGTCAGGCACTTAGGCCATGGTCCGGAAGCTGCTTTCATTGCCGGGCCCGCTGTCCGGGCATCCACCCCCCCCAAAGCCCTACGGAGAGAACCCATGAAGAATGCGATCACGATGACGCTGCTCGGAGTCCCCCTGCTGGCCGCCGGATTCGCGGTAGCCGCGGTCACCAAGGCGACGTTCGACGTCACGTTCAGCGACGGCACGCAAGGCACGATCTACGTGGGCTCCAAGACCACGAACAAGGCCGTGTTCACCCAGTGCGATTACGAGGATGTGAACGGCCAGTTCCTCGGCGGTTTCGGCAGCCCGGATTTCGCGTCGACCGATCCTGCCGCGCTGGAGCAGTTCTGCCAGGACCACTACGTGGACCGGCAACTGAAGAAGTGAGGACGTGAAAACGCCCGGCGCTGCGGCGCCCGCATGATTGCCGATCGCTCGCCCATGCGCCGCTCCCCGTTGGCCTCGATCGCGCTCGCGCTGGCGTTGGCGCTCGCGTTGCCGGTGCGCGGCGCCGCGTTGAGCGCGCAGGAAGAGGCGGGGCGCGCCATCTACGAAGACGGCCGCAGCGCGTTCGGCGATGCGTTCGCGGGCCGCATGGGGATGGGAGGGCAGGCGGTGCCGGGCGCCGCCGTACGCTGCGCCAACTGCCACGGCAGCGATGGCCTCGGCCGGCCCGAGGGCGGCGTACGGCCTCCCGACATCACCTGGTCCACGCTCACCCGGGCCGGGGGGCACGCGCACGAGGACGGGCGGCATCATCCGCCCTTCGACGAGGCGGCGATCGAACGCGCGCTGGTCCGCGGCGAGGACTCCGCGGGCAACCGGCTCGACCCGACCATGCCGCGTTTCGACATCGGCCCGCGCGACCTCGAAGCGCTGGTCGCGTACCTGAAGCGCCTCGAGCACCTGCGCGATCCGGGTGTGCGCAGCGACGTGCTGCGGATCGGCACGCTGCTGCCGGCGGCGGGAAGCTTCGCGAAGGCGGGCCAGGCCGTGAAGGGCCTGCTGCGCGCCTATTTCGAGCGCATCAACGCGGCGGGCGGCATCTACGGCCGCAAGCTGGAGCTCGTGCCGCGCGAGTACGCGAGTCGCACCGAAGCGGCCGTTGCGCTGCGGACCCTGGCGAGCGAAGGCGATGTGTTCGCGCTGCTCGCACCCTTCGCGGCCGAGATCGAGCAGGAGCTGGTCGGGGTGGCCAACGCGGCCCATATGCCGGTCGTGGGACCGCTCAGCCTGCTGGGCGACGATCCGGGCAGCAGGAATGCCTACGTGTTCTATCTGCTGGCGGGCGTGGGCGAGCTCGCCCAGGTGCTCGGCCAGCATGTCGAGGCATCCCGGCGTGCGCACGCCGCCGTGCTCCTGTATCCCGATGAGCCGCCGTGGAGGGCGCAGGCCGATGCCATCCAGCAAGGCCTCGCCGCGCAGGGTTGGGGCCGCCTGAGCCGCGTCGCATTCCGCGCCGGTGCTTTCGACGCGGAGGCCCTGCGGCGCGAGCTCGCGCTGCGCGAGGCTACCAGCGTCTTCGTGCTGGGCCCCGGCGCGGACCTGCGCGCCATCGCGGGAATGACGGCCGCGGCCGCGCAGGGGCCGCTGCTGATACTGGTGCCGGGACCGCTTGCCTCGGGAGCCGTGGACCTTCCCCCGGCACTGGCCAGGCGGGTGCTGCTCGCGTATCCCACGCTTCCCCTGGACCAGAAGCCCGCGGCCTTGCGCGAGTACGCAGCGCTCTTCCGTGGGCGGGAAAGCGAGGCCGGATACCAGGTGCTGCAGGTGCCCGCATACAGCAGCGCCGTGCTTCTCGTCGAGATGCTGCGCCGGATCGGACGCGACGTGACGCGGGACAAGCTGGTCGCCGCGCTCGAATCCGTGCAGGGGTTCGATGCGGGGCTCGTGCCGGCACTCAGCTACAACGCCCGCCGCCGCGTGGGCGCCCTCGGCGGATACGTCGTCGCGCAGGACGTCGAGTGGGGCAGCTACCGGCCCGTCGGCGGCTTCGTGAGCCTGCCATGAGGCGGGCCGCGGCGGCCGTTGCCGCACTCGCGGCGCTCATGGCCGCGCTCGTCACGACGGCCGTACAGGCGCAGGTGATCGCGGTCGCGCGGGTGAACGGTGTCGACATCCCGCACGAGCGCCTCGAACGCGGCTTCGAGGAGGAGTTGCGCAACCGCGGCATGAACCTGCTGCAGATCCGCAATCCCGAACGCCTGAAGGAGATGAAGCGCTCCGTCCTCGACAACCTGATCGAGCAGGAGCTCTTCTGGCAGGCCGCGCAGCGCTCCGGCCTCGTGGTGACGGCGGCCGAAGTCGAGGAGGCATTCCAGGCGACGAAGGCAGCCTTCAGGACCACGGACGCATTCGAGCAGCGTATCCGCCTCGAGGGCTTCACGCCCGAGACGTACCGCGACCTGGTGCGAAAGCAGGCGCACGCACGCAAGTACGCCCGGCAGGTCGCGGCCGCCGCCCCCGCCGTGACCGACGAGGAGATCCACCGCTTCTACGTGGACAACCCCGGCAATTTCCGGCGGCCCGAGCAGGCGCGCGTGCGGCACATCGTGGTGAACGTGCCCCCCGGCGCGGGCGAGGAGGTGCGAGCCGCGCGCCGCGAGCTGGTCGAAAGCATCGCCGCACGGGCGCACGCGGGCGAGGACTTCGCGGACCTCGCGCGGCAATACTCCGAGGCGCCCACGCGCCAGTGGGGAGGCGAGATGGACCCCTTCGCGCGCGGCGAGGCGCCCGCGCCGATCGAGGCCGCGGCCTTCGCCCTCTCGCCCGGCGAGGTTTCAGGCGTCATCGTGAGCGGCGACAGCTTCCAGGTCGTGAAGCTCGAGTCTCGCAGCGATGCCGTGCTCGTCACCGAGGATGCAGCGCGCAGTGCGATTCTGGGGCACTTGAGTGCCGCCCACGCGCGGCAGGCGATCGCCGCCGAGGCGCAACGCCTGCGTGCCTCGCAGGATGTGCAGGTCCTGCTGCCGCTGTGATCGCCGTTGCACCGGTAATTGCTGCTGTGAGATGGGTCATAATCGCCCGGCTGTTGCCCCGCCTAGCATCGTCGCATTGCTTTTCCAGGCGCAAGGATGATTTCCAGCGGCACGATCGACCGGCGTGAAGTCTTCGACCTCTATCGCGACGAGAGGCGCGCGAGCATCGTTCCCGGCTACCGGGTCGAGGCGCTGCCGCAGCTCACGCGCTATACGGCCGAGCGATCCGGTGACGAAGGCATCGTGGTCTTCGCGCGTTTCCGCAGCGACGACGCGGATGCCGTGATCGGCGAGCAGCTCGCCTACTTCGAGGCGCGCCGCGAGCCGTTCGAATGGAAGGTCTACGATTTCGACTTTCCGGTGGGCCTGCGCGGCGTGCTCGGCAGCTACGGCTTCCGCGCGGGCGCGGTGGAATGCTTCATGGTCCTGCCGGTGCGCAGCGGCGGTCCCGCGCGCGGTGTGGCGACCCTCCGGGACGCAACGCTCGACAACGGCGTCATCGACGATGTCGTCCGCGTTCACGAAGAGGTGCAGGGACGGCCGTATCCGGGGCTCGACCGCCGGCTGCGCGAGGCGATCACTCCCCGTCCGACCTGCGCGTCGATCCATTGTGCCTACCTCGAGGGGCGGCCCGTCGGATGCGGCTGGGTGGACTTCACGCGCGGATCGCGTTTCGCGGACCTGCATGGCGCGGCGGTGCTGGAATCGGCACGCGGCCGTGGCATCTACACGCAGCTCTACGAGCGGCGCGTGACCGCGGCGATGGAGCGCGGCTGCCGCTATCTCGCCGCGGACGCCACCGACATGAGCCGGCCGATCCTGCAGAAGAAGGGGTTCATCGCCGTGTGCGAAACGGTCCCGATGCGCTCCGGTCCCGTCGGCGAGGAGCATCCGGGCTAGGCGTGCCCGGCTGCCGTTCCTACCCGCGCGGGTGGGGAAAAATCCGTGGCGGTCAGGGAGGATGATGGGTCCCGTTGGGATGACATCCCGTCCGGCGCTGTTCACTCCCTCGATCGCCGCGGGAAAACGTGCCGCGCGACGCACGAGTTTCCCCCATAGCCGCCGCTTGCCGAAGAGATAGCCTTGCTCAACGCCCGTCAGGTGCTGCTGGTCTCGCTGGTGCTCCTCACCTGGCTCATCTGCTTCTGACGCTGCCGTAGTCCGTGGCCGGCGGTTCGGCCACGAGCCTCCGGCGTGCCATTCGCGCACGCAGCCGTTCCAATGCCAGGAATACCACCGGCGTCGTGTAGAGCGTGAGCAACTGGCTCGCGGCGAGCCCGCCGACGATCGCGATGCCCAGCGGGCGGCGCAGTTCCGCGCCTTCGCCCATGCCCACGGCGAGCGGGATTGCCGCCAGCAGCGCCGCCAGCGTGGTCATGAGGATCGGCCGCAGGCGCAGCAGGCACGCCTCGTGGATCGCCACGGCAGGGCAGGCGCCGCGGGTGCGCTGCGCCGCCAGCGCGAAGTCCACCATCATGATGGCGTTCTTCTTCACGATGCCGATCAGCAGGATCACGCCGATGAGCGCCACCACCGTGAACTGCGTGCCGGAGGCGAGGAGTGCCAGCATCGCGCCCACGCCCGCGGACGGCAGCGTCGACAGGATCGTCACGGGATGCAGGGTGCTCTCGTACAGGATGCCCAGCACGATATAGACCGCGACGATCGCGGCGAGGATGAGCCAGGGCTGCGTCCGCAGCGAGGATTCGAACGTGCGCGCGGTGCCCTGGAAGCTGCCGTGGATCGAGGCGGGCGCGCCGATGCGGTCCATCGTCTCGCGCACCGCCTGCGAAGCTTCCGACAACGCCACGCCGGGGGCGAGGTTGAAGGCGATCGTCGTCGCGGCGAACGGCCCCTGGTGGCTCACGCCGAGGCGGGCATTGGTGGTCTCGTAGCGGCTGAAGGCCGAGAGCGGGACCTGCGCACCGGCCGCCGTCACCACGTGCACGTGGTCGAGCGCCTCCGGCCCCTGGGCCAGCTCGGGCGCCACTTCCATCACCACGCGATACTGGTTGAGCGGCTCGTAGATCGTCGCGACGGGCCGCTGCCCGAACGCGTCCGCGAGCGTGGCATCGATCGCGCGGGTGGTGATGCCGAGCGCGGCGGCGCGGTCGCGGTCGATGACGAGCATGACCTGCTGCGCCTTGTCCTCCTGGTCGCTGGTCACATCCTCGAGCTGCGGCAGGCGCGCGAGCGCGTGATGCACGCGCGGTCCCCACGTGCGCAGGTCTTCGAGGTCCTCGGCCTGCAGGGTGAACTGGTACTGCGCCCCGGCATCGCGCGCGCCGACCTTGATGTCCTGCGACGCCTTCATGGAAAGGTTCGCACCCGGCTCGTGCGCGAGGTGCTTGCGCAGGCGCCGGACCACATCCTCGGCGGCGATGTCGCGCTCGGCGAGCGGCTTCAGCGCGATGTAGATCGAGCCGCGGTTGCTGCGGTCGCCGCCGGTGTAGGCGATGACGCTTTCGACGGCGGGGTCGTGGCGGATCGTCTCGACGAACGCCGCGAGCTTGGTGCGCATCGCCTGGAACGAGATGCCCTGGTCGGCGATCACGCGGCCGTAGAGCCGGCCCGTGTCCTGCTGCGGGAAGAACCCCTTCGGCACGATCGCGTACAGGTACACGTTGAGGCCGATCGTCGCGGCCAGCACCAGGAGCATCGTGCGCGGGTGCGCGAGTGCCCACGCGAGCGAGCGCCCATAGCCCCGCAGCACGGCGCCGAACGCACGGTCGGCGGCGGATGCGAAACGTCCCGCACCTGCCGCGGCGGAATCGCGCAGCAGCCACGCGCACATCATCGGCGTGGTCGTGAGCGAGAGCAGGAGCGAGATGAGGATCGCCGCCGAGAGCGTCACCGCGAACTCGCGAAAGAGCCGCCCCACGATGCCGCCCATGAAGAGGATGGGGATGAACACCGCCACGAGCGACAGGCTCATCGACATCACGGTGAAGCCCACCTCGCGCGCGCCGAGGATCGCGGCTTGCATGGCGCCCATGCCGCGTTCGCGGTGGCGCATCACGTTCTCCAGCACGACGATGGCGTCGTCCACCACGAAGCCGGTGGCGATCGCGAGCGCCATCAGCGACAGGTTGTTCAGGCTGTAGCCGGCGAGGTACATGACCCCGAACGTGCCCGCGATGGAGACCGGCACCGCCACCGCCGCGACGAGTGTCGCGCGCCCGCTGCGCAGGAAGAGGAACACCACGAGCACCACGAGCACCGCGGCCAGCACCAGCGAGCGCTCCACCTCGAGCAGCGAGGCGCGGATGATCGGCGTGCGGTCCTGCGCCACCGCGAGGTCGATGCCCCTCGGGATGGAGGCGCGCATCTGCGGCAGCAGCGCCTTCACGCGGTCCACGGTCGCGACGATGTTGGCGCCGGGCTGCGCGGTGATCACGATGAGCACCGAGGGCTTGCCGTCGGCGGAGCCCGCGTTGCGCAGGTCCTGCACCGAGTCCACCACTTCGGCGACGTCCGAAAGTCTCACGGGCGCACCGTTGTGCCAGGCGACGATCACCGGCAGGTACTGGTAGGCGCTCTTCGCCTGGTCGTTCGCGAGGATCTGCCAGCGGCGCCCGCCGTCCTCCACGGTGCCCTTGGGCCGGTTCGCGTTGCTCCCGGCGATGGCCGCACGAACCGCCTCGAAGCCGATGCCGTACTTGTCGAGGGCCGCGGGATTCATCTCCACGCGCACGGCGGGAAGCGCGCTGCCGCCGACGGTGACCTCCCCGACGCCTTCCACCTGCGAGAATTTCTGCGCGAGGATCGTCGAGGCGGCGTCGTACATCTGCCCCTGCGTGTAGGTGTCCGAGGTGAGCGTGAGGATCATCACCGGCGCATCGGCGGGATTCGCCTTGCGGTAGGTGGGATTGGCCGGCATCGGCGGGAGCAGCGTGCGCGCGGCGTTGATGGCCGCCTGCACGTCGCGCGCGGCGCCGTCGATGTCGCGGCCCAGGTCGAACTGCAGCGTGATGCGCGTGACGCCGAGGGCGCTCGCCGAGGTCATCTCCGTCAGGCCGGCGATGCGGCCCATGGCGCGCTCGAGCGGGGTGGCGACCGTCGCGGCCATCGTCTCCGGGCTGGCGCCGGGGAGCGCGGCCTGCACCTTGATCGTCGGGAAATCGACCTGCGGCAGGGGTGCCACCGGCAGCAGCCAGTAGCCGATCGCACCCGCGATCGCGATCGCCGCCGTGAGGAGCGTCGTCGCGACCGGCCGCTCGATGAATCGCGAGGAGAAGCTCATGCGCGCACCACGCCCTCGGCCGCTTCTGCGGCGTGCGGGGCTTGCGCGGCGTGCGGCGTTGCCGCGCGCCGCCGCGACAGCCGGTCGAAGGCGAGGTAGATCACCGGCGTGGTGAAGAGGGTGAGCGCCTGGCTCACCAGCAGGCCGCCGACCATCGTGAGGCCGAGCGGGTGGCGGAGCTCCGAGCCCACGCCCGTGCCCAGCATCAGCGGAAGTGCGGCGAGCAGCGCGCACAGCGTCGTCATGAGGATCGGGCGGAAGCGCAGCAGGCAGGCCTGCCGGATCGCCTCGCGGGGCGCGAGGCCGCCGCGGCGCTCGGCGTCGAGGGCGAAGTCGATCATCATGATCGCGTTCTTCTTCACGATGCCGATCAGCAGGACGATGCCGATGATGCCGACGATGCCGAGGTCGGTGCCGGAGAGCATCAGCGCCAGCAGCGCGCCCACGCCCGCCGAAGGCAGCGTCGACAGGATCGTGAGCGGATGGATGTAGCTTTCGTAGAGGACGCCCAGCACGATGTACATCGTGACTACCGCCGCGGCGAGCAGCAGCAGCGCGTTCGTGAGCGAGGCCTGGAAGGCCGCGGCAGCACCCTGGAAGCGCAGCCGCGTGCTGGCGGGAAGTGCCAGCTCGTGCTCTGCCCGCTGGATCGCGGCGACGGCGTCCCCGAGGGCTGCGCCGGGCGCCAGGTTGAACGAGACGGTGGCGGCGGGAAACTGCCCGAGATGGCCGATCACGAGCGGCGAGGTGCCCTCGACCACGCGCGCGACCGCTCCCAGGCGCACGGGCTGTCCGTTGGCGCCGGCGACGAAGATATCGTCGAGCGTCGCCGCACCGCGCTGCATGCGCGGATCCATCTCGAGCACCACGCGGTACTGGCTCGCCTGCGTATAGATCGTCGAGACGTGGCGCTGGCCGAAGGCGTTGTAGAGCGCGTTGTCGATGGCGCCCGCGGTGATGCCCAGGCGTCCCGCGGTATCGCGATCGATGTCGACATAGGCGTGCAGCCCGTGGTCCTGCAGGTCGGTCGCCACGTCGGCGAGCTGCGGCAGGCGCGACAGGTGCTCGACCACGCGCGTGACCGAAGCCGCGAGCGTCTCCGCGTTCGCATCCTCGAGCGTGAGCTGGTATTCGGTGCGGCTCGCACGGCTCTCGATGGTGAGGTCGCGCACGGGCTGCATGTAGAGCGTGATCCCGTCCACGGCGGCGAGCGCATGCTGCAGGCGGCGGATCACCTGCGTCGCATCGGCGTCGCGCTGGTCATGGGGCTTGAGGTTGATCAGGAGGCGGCCGCTGTTGAGCGTCGCGTTGACGCCGTCCACGCCGATGAACGAGGAAACGCTCTCCACCGCCGGATCCTGCATCACCACTTGCGCCAGCGCGCGTTGCCGCTCCGCCATGGCGCTGAAGGAGATGCTCTGCGGCGCTTCCGAGATGCCCTGGATGGCACCGGTGTCCTGCGCGGGGAAGAATCCCTTCGGCACGAGGACGTAGAGGACGGCGCTCAGGGCGAGGGTGGCGAAGAAGGCCACGAGCACCGCGCCCTGGTGGTCCAGCACGCGGCGCAGCACCGCGTCGTAGCCGGCGACCAGCGCGTCGAAGGCGCGGCCGGAGGCGCGGGCGAACCTGCCGTGCGATTCGGCGGGGGTATGCCGCAGCAGCCGCGCGCACATCATCGGCGTGAGCGTGAGCGAGACCACGGCGGAGATGAGGATCGCCACCGCGAGCGTGATCGAGAACTCGCGGAAGAGGCGCCCGACGACGTCGCCCATGAAGAGCAGCGGGATCAGCACCGCGACCAGCGAGAACGTGAGCGAGATGATGGTGAAGCCGATCTCGCGCGCGCCCTCGAGCGCCGCCTCGCGCGCTGTCTTGCCGTTCTCGATGTGGCGCGTGATGTTCTCGATCATCACGATCGCGTCATCGACCACGAAGCCGGTGGCGACCGTGAGCGCCATGAGCGTGAGGTTGTTGATGCTGAACCCCGCGAGGTACATGACGCCGAAGGTGCCCACGAGCGACACCGGGACCGCGACGCTCGGGATCACGGTCGCCGCGGCGCTGCGCAGGAAAAGGAAGATCACCATCACCACCAGCGCCACGGCAAGCACCAGCTCGTGCTGCACGTCGCGCACCGAGGCGCGGATGGTGGTGGTGCGGTCGCTCACCAGCCGCAGCTTCACCGACCCGGGCAGCGCGGCCTCGAGTTGCGGCAGCAGCTCCTTCACCCGGTCGGCCACCTCGATCACGTTGGCGCCGGGCTGGCGCTGCACGTTCACGATGAGCGCGGCCGTGTCGCCGGCCCATGCGGCGAGGTGCATGTCCTCGGCGTCGTTGGCCGCTTCGGCCACGTCGGACAGGCGCACCGGCGCACCGTTGCGCCACGCCACGATGAGGTGCCGGTAGTCCTCCACGGAGCGAAGCTGGTCGTTGGCGTCGATGGCCGCAGCGCGCTTCGGTCCGTCGAAGCTGCCCTTGGCCTGGTTCACGTTCGCGTTGGCGATCGCGAGCCGCAGGTCGTCCATCGACAGGCCGTAGGCCGCGAGCGCCTTCGGATTGGCGCGCACGCGAACCGCCGGCTTCTGCCCTCCCGCGAGGCTCACCAGGCCCACGCCCGCGAGCTGCGAGAGCTTCTGCGCCACGCGCGTGTCGACGAGCCCCTGCACCGCGGTGAGCGGCAGCGTGTCGGAAGTGACAGCCAGGGTGAGGATCGGCGCATCGGCCGGATTCACCTTGCTGTAGATCGGCGGCATCGGCAGGTCGGGCGGCAGCAGGTTGCCCGCCGCGTTGATCGCCGCCTGCACTTGCTGCTCGGCCACGTCGAGGGACAGATCCAGGCTGAATTGCAGCGTCACTACCGAGGCGCCGCCGGAGCTCGTGGACGACATCTGGTTCAACCCGGGCATCTGGCCGAGCTGGCGCTCGAGCGGCGCGGTGATCGACGAGGTGACCACGTCGGGGCTGGCACCCGGATACAGCGTCACCACCTGGATCGTCGGGTAGTCGACCTCGGGCAGCGCCGCGAGCGGCAGCAGCCGGTAGGCGACGATGCCCGCGAGCACGATCGCCAGCATCGCGAGCGACGTCGCGACCGGGCGCAGGATGAAGAGGCGCGACGGGTTCATCCGCCGCTCGCGGGCTCGGACGTCGCCTTGGCGCTGCGCGCCTTGGCGCCTTTCTTGCCCTGTGCCTTGGGCTCCGCGGAGCCTTCGGCCGCCGCCAGGTCCACGTGCGTGCCCTGGCGCAGCTTGTCCGCGCCGTCGACCACCACCACCTCGCCCGCGGCGAG
>DATMJE010000172.1:0-7624 GCA_035553995.1 Usitatibacter sp.
AGCATCTCGCCCTGCGGCGCCTGCGCGGCGCGACTGCCATACGTGAGCAGCCGCTCGAGGACGCGCGATTCGTCGCTGGTGAGGTGCGCGGACACCGCCACGAAATGCATGAAGCGCGTGTCGATCGCCGGCGCGCCCGCGAGCGCGGCACGGAGCTTTTCGATGCGGAAGGGAGAGAGCGCAACCGCGCCCGGCAGCGTGAGGACCTGCTGCGACGGCGCATCCTGCGGGTTCATGGGCGAATTATACAGGGCCGCCATTGCGGACCATGGTGGCGAGCAGGTGCTCCATCAACGCGGGCGGATCGGTGCAGCGGCCGGTATGCGCGGGGGACGCCTGGATGATGGTGCTGCGGGCGGCGATGAGCCAGCGGAAGCGTTCGCGCGGGGGCAGCTTGCCGATGGGACCGGCCTCCTCGCCGCCGCGGCAGATGGCGGGAATCGACGCCAGGTGGCGCCGCACGAGGTCCACGTCCACCTCCGGCCAGAGTGCACGCAGCCGCGCCTCGTCGAGCTCGATGCGGCAATCGAGGAAGCCGCGCTGCGGGCAGGAGACGATCACGCCCACGTTCACGAACTCCTCGCGTTCGACCCGCGGCACCACGCGGATCACCGCGTAGTCATAGGTGCTGGGCTCGGGCACGGATCGCTTCCTCGACGAAGGCGCGCGGCCCCTCGAGCCGCGCCATGAAGTACGCAGTGTAGCGGTGGGCTTCCGGCGCCCACTCCGCCGGCACGAGGGCCACGACCTCCTCGACCGCCGCTTGCGTGAGGCGCGGGGCGAGCACCGTATCCGCCTTTTCGATCGCGTCGGCGAAGCGCAGCAGCACGTGCTCCTTCACCGCTGTGAACGGATCCTTCGCGCGCCCCACGTAATCGCTGGTGCCGTGGTGGAAGTACATCGCCGCGCCATGGTCGATCATCCACAGCTTGCGGTGCCACATGAGCAGGTTGGTGTTCTTCGCGGTGCGATCGATGTTGGTGACGAGCGCATCGAACCACACGATGGAGGAGGCGAGGAAGCCGTCGGGCGCGTCGGCAACGGGATCGAACATGACGGAGCCGGGCAGGTAATCGAGCGCGAGGTTGAGGCCCCCGCTCGCACGGATGAGCTCCTGGATTTCCGGATCCGGCTCCGTACGCGCGAGATCCGGATCCAGCTCCGCGAACACGACCTCCGGCACCGGAAGTCCCGCGACACGCGCAAGCTCCCCGGCGACCAGCTCCGCCACGAGCGCGCGGGCGCCCTGCCCCGCACCGCGGAACTTGAGCACGTAGAGGCCGTTGTCGTCCGCTTCGACGATCGCAGGCAGCGACCCGCCTTCCCGCAGCGGCGTCACGTATCGCGTCACTGAAATGCGCCGCATGCGTGCGGCGGGGGCGTCCGGCATCGCCGAAGGATAGACCAGCGCGTGCCTAGCGCAGCTTCTGGTCCTCGTCCTTGGCTTCCTGCATGGCCTCGGGCTCGAGCTTCTCGGCCGGGACGTTGAGCCGGATGAAGATGCCCCAACCCGCGAGGATGACCCCCACCGCCGCGACCAGCGAGGAGGCCTGCACGAGCTCTGCCATGTCTTCATGCAGCGCCTTGAACGTGGCGATGAGGCCCTCGATGGCGATCGCCACGATGACCACCACGAGGAAGCGCGACAGGAAGCGGCGCACGCGCGTGGGCCCGCTCACGTGCGTCTCGCGCAGGATCTCCTCCTCGGCGATGGTCTGCGCGATCTGGAGCGACACGACGGCGATGGCAGCGAGCCCGATGGACTCGATCACCTGCTGGGCCGCCTTGCCGTTGAGCCCTTCCTGCCATGCGAGCCAGCCCTCATGGACCGCGGCGGCGAGGAGGAAGATCGCCGCGCCCACGAACACGAGGGCCAGCAAGCCGTGCACGGCGGCAAAGAGCCGCATGATGATTTTCATCGAGGATCAACCCCAGCGAAGCAGCACGCGAAGACGGCGGAATTCCTCCGCCGCCACCATGTCGGGAAGGACCGCGACCGTGTGGTCGCGCCGTGCGCCCGCGGGGCGCCATCGCACCACCGTGAGCCACGGCGCCACGAACGATCCCGGCCGCAGGACGCCCGCGCGGCGCGAGCCCGACGCGGCTTCGACCTCGATTGTGCCATCGCGTTGCACGGTGAAGCGCCGCACGCCCTGCGGCCCGAGCTGGAACGCCGTTCGCCGGGCCGCCTCCAGCCCCAGCGCGCAGGCGAACGACGCCAGCGCCATGCGCAGCGGCAGGGACACGGGCAACAACAGCGCCACGGCCACGGTGGCACCCGCGGCAGCGACCGCGAATGCCAGGGCGGCGCGGCTATACTGGAGCTCGATCCGTACCGTCTCGTTTTTCATGACCTCGTGGCTTTCGTTCCTCGCCAGCCGTGGCGCGCAAACCGGCGCGGCGGGCGTGGCCCACTTCGGCGACCCGCGCGCGGAGCTGGCGGCCGCACGCGACGGGACCATCGTCGCCGACATCTCGCATAACGCGCTCGTCGCCATCTCGGGTGACGATGCGCGCGCCTTCCTGCACGGCCAGTTCACCAACGACGTCGAAGCGCTCGAGCGCGGCGCGGCGCAATGGAACGGCTGGTGCTCGGCGAAGGGGCGGCTTCTCGCAACCTTCCTCCTCGTGCGCCACGGAAACGAATACCTCGTGCTGCTGCCGGCCGAGATCGCACCCGCATTCACGAAGCGGCTGTCGATGTTCGTGTTGCGCTCGCGCGTGAAGATCGCGGATGCGGGCGAGCGCTTCGTGCGCATCGGCTTCGCCGGCCAGGGTGCCGCGGCGACGATTGCGCGCCACTGGGGCCGCACGCCCGCGCCGATGGCCTCCGTCGAATCCGGGCTCGGCCTCGCGGTGGCGCTCGACGAGCGGCGCTTCGTCGTGCTGGCCACGCCGGAGCGCGCCCCGGACGTGTGGAACCTGCTCGCCGAGGGTGCCACGCCCGCGGGTGCGGAGGCGTGGGACTGGATGGGGATGCAGGCCGGCGTCCCGACCATCGTCGCCGCGACGCAGGACGCGTTCGTGCCGCAGATGGCGAACTTCGACCTCGTCGGCGGCGTGAGCTTCCGCAAGGGCTGCTATCCGGGCCAGGAGATCGTCGCCCGCACGCAGTATCGCGGCATCCTCAAGCGGCGCATGGCGATGGGACACGTGGATGCACCGCAGGCGCCCGCACCCGGCGACAGCGTCTACAGCGCTTCCTTCGGCGAGCAGGGCGCCGGCACCGTCATGCAGGCCACGCGCTCGCCCGAGGGCGGCTACGACCTGCTGGTGGTCGCGCAGATCGAAAGCCTCGCCGCGCGCGACCTGGCGCTCGGCGCCCCGGGCGGCCCCCGGATCGAGGTGCGCGACCTCCCCGCGCTCGCCGCGGCCTCGTGAGGCGGCTCGCCTCCGGGCCGATCGCGGCGCTGGTCGCGATGGTCGTCATCTGGGGTTATTCGTGGGTGATGATGAAGGTGGCGCTGCGCCATGCGCACCCGTTCGACTTCGCCGCCTGGCGTGTGGCCATCGGCTGCGCGGTGCTGTTCGCGGTCGTGCGGATGCGCGGCCCGAAGCTCACCCTGCGCAACTACCGCATGGCGGCGCTGCTGGGCTTCCTGCAGGTGGCCCTCTTCGTCACGCTCACGCAATGGGCGCTCACGTTCGCGGGGCCGGGGAAGACCTCGGTGCTCACGTTCACGATGCCGTTCTGGATGATCGTCTTCGCACACTTCATCCTCGGCGAGAAGATGCGGGGTGCGCAATGGCTCGCAGTGGCGCTGGCTTTCGCGGGATTGCTGCTGATCGTGGCGCCGTGGCAGCTCACGAGCCTTGCCGGGAGCCTGCTCGCGGTCGCGGCCGGTGCGGTCTGGGCGATCACCGCGGTCATCTCGAAGAAATGGCCGATCGCGGCCGAAGACCCGCTGCTCTTCACCGCCTGGCAGCTCTTCTTCGGCTTCGTGGCGCTCGCGCTCGTGGACCTCGTGTATCCGCACGCGCCCATCGACTGGACCGGGGAATTCGTCTTCGCGCTGCTCTTCTCGGCGGTCCTCGCCACGGCGCTCGGCTGGTGGCTGTGGACCTACGTGCTCGCCACCACGCCGGCCGGCATCGCGGGGCTCAACTCGCTCGGCATCCCGGTGATCGCCGTGCTGGCTTCCGCGATCCAGCTGGGCGAGCGGCCGCCCGCGATGGAGCTGGCCGGCATGCTCGCGATCGGTTTGGCGCTGGCCGTCCTGGGATGGCTCGGCCTGCGCCGGGGCTAAGCCTTACGCAGGCTTTTTCTTCTTGCTGGCGGCCGGGGGCTTGCGCGCGCGCTTCACACCTTCCTCGATCTCGCGCCGTGCCTCCTCGGGGCTGCCCCAGCCCTCGACCTTGACCCACTTGCCCGCCTCGAGGTCCTTGTAGTGGGCGAAGAAATGGCAGATCTGCGAGAGCGTGAGCTCCGGCAGGTCGCGCGCGGTCTCGATCGCGCGGTAGAGCGGCGTGAGCTTGTCGATGGGAACGGCGAGCAGCTTCGTATCCTGCCCCGATTCATCCTCCATCTTGAGGAGGCCGATGGAGCGGCAGCGCACCACGACACCCGGCATGAGGGCGAAGGGCGTGATGACCAGGACATCGACCGGATCGCCATCGCCCGAGAGCGTCTTGGGCACGTACCCGTAATTGCACGGGTAGTGCATGGACGTGGAGACGAACCGGTCGACGAAGAGCGCCCCGGTCTCCTTGTCCACCTCGTACTTGATGGGGTCCGCGTGCATCGGGATCTCGATGATCACGTTGAAGTCGTTGGCGAAGTCGCGGCCGGCATCGACACGATCGAGGCTCATGATTTTTCCTTGTGGTCAGCCGTTAGGGGGGGAAATTTGGTAGATTGGGGCAGGTCCGGACGGCAATTATCCATGAACAGGAGCCTTCCCCTTATCCTCACGCTCGACCAGCACGGCGTGCCCCACCGGTGGGTCACCTGGCAGCAGGCTGTCTGGTACTACGCGAAAGAGCGCGTGGCGTGGGAGTTGGGAAGCGAAGCCTTCACCGTCTGGGGCGGCCGCTGCCACCGTACCGGCGAGCGCTCGCACATCACCGCGAACTCCATCATCGCCATCCGCGGCAAGGCGCTCGCCATCAAGGGATTCAACCAGGTCCCGCCGCTCAACAACCGCGAGCTCTTCAACCGCGACAAGTTCGTCTGCGCCTTCTGCGCCGGCCACTTCACGCCTTTCAAGCTCACCTGCGACCACATCCTCCCCCTTTCGCGCGGCGGGCGCGATACCTGGATGAACGTGGTCACCGCGTGCCGCGGCTGCAACCAGAAGAAGGGCAACCGCACGCCGGAAGAGGCGCACATGCAGCTCATCTACGCGCCGTACGTGCCCAACCGCGCGGAGTTCCTCATCCTCGCCAACCGCCGCATCCTCGCCGACCAGATGGAGTTCCTGCGCCAGCACGTCTCGGCCAACTCGCGCATCAACGAGCACAACCTGCCCGAAAGCGTGAAGCGCGCGATCAACTGATCCGCGCTCACTTCGCCTCCGCCGCAATCTCCCGCTTCAGCCAGTCGACGAATTCCCGCACCTCCGGCCGGTCCTCCGCGTGCCGCGCGAAGACGGCGTGGAAGGCGCGCGCCACGCGTTGCGGCTTGCCGAACAGGGCCACCAGCCGCTTCTCGCGGATGTACTGGTCGACGAGCGTCACCCGTCCCAGCGCGATGCCCTGCCCCAGCAGCGCGGCCTGGATGACCTGGTCGTACTGGTCGAAGGTGAGCGAGCCCGCGGGCGTGAGGTCCTCGATGCCGTTCGACTCGAGCCACTGCGGCCACGAGAGGTAAGGCCAGCGGCCCTTGGGGTCGTGGAAGACCAGCAGCACGTGATGGCGCAGGTCGATGGGCTTGGCCATGGGCCGCTGCGCGCGCCTGGCCTCCTTCTCGTAAGCAGGGCTGCACACGGCGGCGAGTTGCTCGCCCACGAGGAACACCGAGCCCGGGGGCGCGTTGCCCATGGGAACGTCGCGGATGGCCAGGTCGATGCCCTCGCGCTCCATGTCGGCCACGTCCGCGGTCGCCGCGATACGCACGTCGACGCCGGGATGCTCGCTGCGAAAACGTGCGAGGCGTGGCACCAGCCAGATCGACGCGAACGAGATGGTGGTGGTCACCGTGAGCACGTTGCGCGAGCGGCTCTCGCGCAGCTTGCGCGTGGCCTCGCGCAACTGCTCGAGGATGCCCGCGACGGTGCGGTAGTAAGCCTGGCCCGCCTCGGTGAGCGCCAGCGCCTTGTGCCGCCGCTCGAAGAGGTGCACGCCGAGGAACTCTTCCAGCGCCTGCACCTGCCGGCTCACGGCCGACTGGGTGAGGAAAAGCTCGCTCGCCGCGCGCGTGAACGAGAGGTGCCGTGCCGAGGCCTCGAAGCCCCGGAGGAGGTCCAGCGGCGGCAGCGGACGGTTCGGGTTTGCCATTCCTGCCATGCATGCACCCCATGCGGGCTTTTCGTTTGCGGGGCGCCTTTTGTGCAGCGCACTATGGCGTCCGGTGGATGAGCATTTTGCATGCATCCCGCGCATACATCAAGGGGCCATCATGGAACTCCATACCAACAAACCCGTACTCGCCCTCGAACCCGGCCAGGTCGTGACCCTCGACAACGCCATCGGACGGCGCATCAGCGCCCAATCGGGCCTGCTCTGGATCACCGAGGAAGGCAGCAGCCGCGACCACATCGTCGCCAAGGGGGATGCGCACATCGTCCATCGCGCCGGGCGCACCGTCGTGCAGGCACTCAAGCGCGCGTGGGTTGCGATCCAATGATCGCGCTGGCGAACGAAGCAGGCGTTTCGGGCTGGCTCGCGCAGGCACTCCGCCGGGCCGGCTCGAGCCTGCTGGCGGCTGCGAACCGCCTCGAGCAGCGCACGCCGCTCACGCTCGCGCTCGAGCCGCTCGCGCCCGTTGCACCGGTGGAAGAGTCGATCGCGGACGTGCGCCTGCGCAACTCGCGTTACTACTAGGCGCGGCGCTCGATCAGCATGGCGTCGCCGTAGCTGAAGAAGCGATAGCGCTCCTGCACCGCGTGCGCATAAGCGCGACGGATGGCATCGGTGCCTCCGAACGCGCTCACCAGCATCAACAGCGTCGAGCGCGGCAGGTGGAAGTTGGTCACCAGCCGCTCGACCACGCGAAAGCGATAGCCCGGCACGATGAAAAGGCGCGTCTCGTCGGTGCCGGCCGTGAGCTGGCCGCTTGCCGCGGCGGCTTCAAGGGCCCGCAATGCCGTGGTGCCGACAGCGACCACGCGTCCCCCGCCGGCTTTGGCGCGTGCGATGGCGTCGACTGTTTCCTGCGGCACGCTGTACCACTCCGAATGCATGACGTGCCTCGAGACATCGTCCGTGCGCACCGGCTGGAATGTGCCGGCCCCGACATGCAACGTGAGCGTGGCGCGTGTGACCCCCTTCGCCTCCAGCGCCGCGAGTAGCGCGTCGTCGAAATGCAGTCCGGCGGTCGGCGCCGCGACCGCACCCGGCACGCGGGCATACACCGTCTGGTAGCGGCCTTCGTCGCCAATGTCCGCGGCGTGCGTGATGTAGGGTGGCAAGGGCACCTCACCGTGTGCTGCGAGCGTGTCGAGCACGTTGGCCGCGAAGCGCAGCT
>DATMJE010000173.1:0-11759 GCA_035553995.1 Usitatibacter sp.
ACCGGGCAATCGCTCGAGCAGATCGAGCGCGACAGCGATCGCGACCGTTTCATGGGCGCGGAAGAAGCTGTAAAGTATGGTTTGATCGACAAGGTGCTCACGGCACGGGCGGATTCGCCGGTTGCCTGAAGCCCGACGCGGGGAGAGATGACGGACAAGGTGGGCGGGGAAAAGCTTCTCTACTGCTCCTTCTGCGGCAAGAGCCAGCACGAGGTCCGCAAGCTCATCGCGGGCCCCTCCGTCTTCATCTGCGACGAGTGCATCGACCTCTGCAACGACATCATCCGCGAGGAAGCGAGCACCGATACCAGCCAGAAGGCGGCCAAGTCCGACCTTCCCAGCCCCCACGAAATCTGCGAGATCCTCGACCAGTACGTGATCGGCCAGGTCCAGGCCAAGAAGATCCTCTCGGTCGCGGTCTACAACCACTACAAGCGCCTCAAGACCGGAGGCAAGCAGGACGACGTCGAGCTCGCCAAGTCGAACATCCTGCTCATCGGCCCGACGGGCTCGGGCAAGACGCTGCTCGCGCAGACGCTCGCGCGGCTGCTCAACGTGCCGTTCGTGATCGCCGATGCGACCACGCTCACGGAAGCGGGCTACGTCGGCGAGGACGTCGAGAACATCATCCAGAAGCTGCTGCAGAAGTGCGACTACGATGTGGAGAAGGCCCAGCGCGGCATCGTCTACATCGACGAGATCGACAAGATCTCGCGCAAGAGCGACAACCCCTCCATCACCCGCGATGTGTCGGGCGAGGGCGTGCAGCAGGCGCTGCTCAAGCTCATCGAGGGCACCATCGCCTCGGTGCCGCCGCAGGGCGGGCGCAAGCACCCGAACCAGGAATTCGTCCAGGTCGACACGACCAACATCCTCTTCATCTGCGGCGGCGCCTTCGGCGGGCTGGAGAAGGTCATCCAGAACCGCACGGATCGCACCAGCATGGGCTTCGGCGCCCAGGTGCGCTCCACCAGCAACCGCCAGGTCCTGAACGAACTGCTCCACGAGGTCGAGCCCGAAGACCTCATCAAGTACGGCCTCATTCCCGAGTTCGTCGGGCGCCTGCCGGTCGTGGCGGTGCTGGACGAGCTCGATTCGAGCGCGCTGGTGAAGATCCTCACCGAGCCCAAGAACGCGCTCGTCAAGCAATACCAGAAGCTGCTCCTCATGGAGGGCGTGGAGCTGGAGTTCCGCGACCATGCCCTGACGGCCATCGCCAAGCGCGCCCTCGAGCGCCGCACCGGCGCCCGCGGCCTGCGGTCGATCATCGAGCACGCGCTGCTCGACATCATGTTCGACCTGCCGTCGCTCGCGAACGTGCAGAAGGTGGTCGTGGATGAGGGCAGCATCGCCGGCGATGCGAAGCCCCTGTTGATCTACTCCGACCAGCCGAAGGTCGCGAGTGGCCAGCAGTAGAGCCTGCTCCCGCTATCTCCTGCCGCCCCCGCGGGGCTTGATCGGGCCTTTGCCCGACCCAATCTATTGAGCATCCTGACCAGGAAACCGAAATGACCGCTTCCTTCTCCACAGACTCCCGAGTCCTGCCGCTGCTGCCGCTGCGGGACGTGGTGGTCTTCCCCCACATGGTGATCCCGCTGTTCGTGGGTCGCCCCAAGTCGATCAAGGCGCTGGAAGCCGCGATGGAGGAGGGCAAGAACGTGGTCCTGGTGGCGCAGAAGTCCGCCGCCAAGGACGAGCCGAACCCGGAGGACCTCTACGAGGTCGGCACCGTTTCGACCATCCTGCAGATGCTGAAGCTCCCCGATGGCACCGTGAAGGTGCTGGTCGAGGGCGTGCAGCGCACCCGCATCCTCCGCGTGCTCACCGACAAGGCCAATTTCGAGGCCGAGATCGAGATGATCCCGACCGAGGAGCCGGATTCGAACGAGGTCGAAGCCATGCGCCGCACGCTGCTGGCGCAGTTCGACCAGTACGTGAAGCTCAACAAGAAGATCCCGCCCGAGGTCCTCACCTCGCTTTCCGGGATCGACGGCGCCGGCCGCCTTTCCGACACCATCGCCGCGCACCTGCCGCTCAAGCTCGAGCAGAAGCAGCAGATCCTCGAGATGTTCAACGTCGGCCGCCGCCTCGAGCAGCTCCTGCAGCTCCTCGAGACCGAGATCGACATCATGCAGGTGGAGAAGCGCATCCGCGGGCGCGTGAAGCGCCAGATGGAGAAGTCGCAGCGCGAGTACTACCTGAACGAGCAGGTGAAGGCCATCCAGAAGGAGCTCGGCGATTCCGAGGAAGGCGCGGACATCGACGAGCTCGAGAAGAAGATCAAGACCGCCCACATGCCGAAGGAAGCGCGGGTCAAGGCCGAGGCGGAGCTGAAGAAGTTGAAGCTCATGTCGCCCATGTCGGCCGAAGCCACCGTGGTGCGCAACTACATCGACACGATCGTGGGCCTGCCGTGGAAGAAGAAGACCAAGGTCTCCAACGATCTCACCAATTCCGAGAAGATCCTCGACCAGGATCACTATGGCCTGGAGAAGGTGAAGGAGCGCATCGTCGAGTACCTCGCGGTGCAGCAGCGCGTGGACAAGCTGAAGGCGCCGATCCTCTGCCTCGTGGGCCCGCCCGGCGTGGGCAAGACTTCGCTCGGTCAATCCATCGCTCGTGCCACCAACCGCAAGTTCGTGCGCATGTCGCTCGGCGGCGTGCGCGACGAGGCGGAGATCCGCG
The DNA here is from genome assembly GCA_035553995.1 of Usitatibacter sp. GTDB lineage: Bacteria > Pseudomonadota > Gammaproteobacteria > Burkholderiales > Usitatibacteraceae > Usitatibacter. Next base: position 2,686 of record DATMJE010000173.1, read on the forward strand.
GCCACCGCCGCACGTACATCGGCTCGATGCCCGGCAAGATCCTGCAGAACATGTCCAAGGTGGGCGTGCGCAATCCGCTCTTCCTGCTGGACGAGGTCGACAAGATGGGCATGGACTTCCGCGGGGATCCGTCTTCCGCGCTGCTGGAAGTCCTCGATCCGGAGCAGAACCACACGTTCGTGGACCATTACGTCGAGGTCGAGTACGACCTCTCGGACGTGATGTTCGTCGCCACTTCCAACACGCTCAACATCCCGGGCCCGCTGCTGGACCGGATGGAGCTCATTCGCCTCTCCGGTTACACGGAGGAGGAGAAGCTCCACATCGCCAAGATGTACCTCCTGCCCAAGCAGGTGAAGGCGAACGGCATCAAGAATGGCGAGCTCACGATCACGGATAGCGCGTTGCGCGACATCACGCGCTACTACACGCGTGAGGCCGGCGTGCGCGGCCTCGATCGCGAGATCGCCAAGATCTCGCGCAAGGTGGTGAAGTCGATCCTGGTGAAGAAGAAGGAAGGCTCGCACATCACCGTCAACTCGAAGAACCTGGACAAGTACCTCGGCGTGCGCAAGTACACGTACGGCATCGCCGAGAAGGAAAACCAGATCGGCCAGGTCACCGGCCTCGCTTGGACCGAAGTCGGCGGCGAGCTGCTCACCGTGGAAGCGGTCAAGCTCCCCGGCAAGGGCAACACCGTCACCACCGGCAAGCTGGGCGACGTGATGCAGGAATCCATCAAGGCCGCCGTGTCCGTGGTGCGCGCGCGTGCCAAGCGCCTCGGCATCCCGGAGGATTTCTACCAGACGCTCGACCTCCACATCCACCTGCCCGAGGGCGCCACGCCCAAGGACGGTCCGTCGGCAGGCATCGCGATCGCCACGGCGATCACGTCGGTGCTCACCGGCATCCCGGTGCGCTGCGATGTGGCGATGACGGGCGAGATCACGCTGCGCGGCGAGGTTCTGCCGATCGGCGGTCTCAAGGAGAAGCTGCTGGCGGCCCACCGCGGCGGCATCAAGACCGTCCTCATCCCGGAGGAGAACGTGAAGGACCTCCAGGAGATCCCGGACGAGGTGAAGAGCGCGATCGAGATCGTGCCGGTGCGCTGGTTCGATGCCGTGCTCGAGCGCGCGCTGGAGCGCAAGCCCGAGCCGCTGCCCGAAGCCGCGCCCGCCACGCCTCCCGCGACGCCCGCGCCCGAAACCCGGCCGGTCGTCACGAAACACTAGACATTCGTCGCCCCGGCCGCCGCTGCTGCGGCGATGGGCCGGGGCCCAATCGTTTGCTCGCGATGCATTGGGTCCCGGCCTTCGCCGGGATGACGGCGACGGCGCCTGCCGCTGGAAACCCCGCCATTTTTCCGCTAAAATCCTGCTCTTCGCAGGTGCTGTGCCGGGGTGCTTAGCTCAGCTGGTAGAGCGTCGCCCTTACAAGGCGAATGTCGGGGGTTCGATCCCCTCAGCACCCACCAGCCGCAAGGCTGTCCAATCCAGTGCTGGAGTGGTAGTTCAGTTGGTTAGAATACCGGCCTGTCACGCCGGGGGTCGCGGGTTCGAGTCCCGTCCACTCCGCCAGATCGAAGGGCTGAAGCCGCGAGGCTTCAGCCCTTTACCCAAGAAGCCCATCCCATGCTCGAGCAGATACGCGAATTCGGCAACAAGAGGATCGTCCGCTTCCTCTTCGCGCTCTTCCTGATCATCCCCTTCGGCCTCTTCGGCATCGACTACTACTTCCGGTCGCCCGTGGGCGGGGATACGGTCGCCTCGGTGGGGTCGGCCCGCGTGGGCCAGACCGAGCTCGACCAGGCGATGCGCAACCAGGCCGAGATCTACCGCCAGCAGTTCCGCGGCAACTTCGATGCTTCCCTCATGGACAACCCGGAGGTGAAGCGCTCGGTGCTCGACAAGCTGATCAACGAGAAGCTGGTCGCCGTCGGCTCGGAGCGCGCGGGTGTGCGCATCCCGGACAAGGTGCTCGCCGAGCGCATCGCCTCGGAGCCCTTCTTCCAGGACAACGGCCGCTTCTCGCAGGAGCGCTACAACCAGGTCGCGAAGTCGCAGGGCCTCACCCCCGTGGGGCTCGATGATCGCCTGCGCGCCGACTACCGCCAGCAGCAGTTCCGCAACGCCATCGTCGAGACCGCGTTCGTGCCCAAGGCCGTGCTCGAGAGCTTCGTGAAGCTCTCGGAGCAGACGCGCGAGGTGAGCGTGGTGAACCTCACGCCGGAGGCGTACACGGCCCAGGTGAAGCTCACGCCGGAGCAGCTCAAGGCGTACTACGAAGGGCACACCCCCGAGTTCACCATTCCCGAGCAGGTGCGCGTCGAGTACGTGGAGCTCTCGGCCGATGCGCTCGCGGCGAAGGAAGCGGTGCCCGCGGAGGAAGTGAAGCGCGCCTACGACGAGGGCGTGCAGCGCGGCCAGTTCGGCGAGCCGGAGCAGCGCCGCGCGAGCCACATCCTCATCGCCGTGAAGGCGGAGGCGAGCGAGGCCGACCGCAAGGCCGCGGAAGCGAAGGCGAAGGCCATCGCCGACCAGGTGCGCAAGAATCCCAAGTCGTTCGCGGAAATCGCCAAGAAGGAATCGCAGGATCCGGGCTCGGCCGTGAACGGCGGAGACCTCGGCTTCTTCGGCCGCGGCTCGATGGTGAAGCCGTTCGAGGACGCGGTGTTCCAGGCGAAGAAGGACGAGATCGTGGGGCCTGTCGCGTCGGACTTCGGCTTCCACGTGATCGAGGTCACCGACATCAAGCCGTCGAAGGTGAAGTCGCTCGCCGAGGCCACGCCGGAGCTGGAAGCGACCATGAAGAAGCAGGCCGGCCAGCGCAAGTTCGCCGAGGCCGCGGAAACCTTCTCGAACATGGTCTACGAGCAGTCGGCGAGCCTCAAGCCCGCGGCCGATGCGCTCAAGCTCGCGGTGCAGCAGTCGCCGTGGATCCTGAAGGGCAAGCCCAGCGTGCCGCTGCTCGCCAACCCGAAGCTGCAGGGGGAGATCTTCTCCAGCGACGCGATCTCGGCCAAGCGCAACACCTCGGCGGTGGAAGTCTCGCCCGGCGTGCTCGTGGCGGCGCACGTGATCGAGCACAAGCCTGCCGAGCAGCGCCCGTTCGATACCGTCCGCGCGGAGATCGAGAAGCGGCTGCAGCGCGAGGAAGCGCTCAAGCTCGCCAAGGCCGATGGCGAGGCCAAGCTCAAGCTGCTGCAGGAAGGCAAGGACGCGGGCCTCAAGTGGCCCGAGCCGCTCGCGGTGAACCGCCAGAAGACCGGCGGGCTCTTCCCGCAGGTGATCGACCGTGCCTTCCGCGTCGACGCGAAGAAGCTGCCGGGCTACGTCGGCACCGAGACGCCGGCGGGCTATTCGCTGGTGCAGGTGAGCAAGGTGATCGAGCCCGAGAAGGTCGATCCCGCGCAGCGCGATGCCATGGGCGGGCGCCTGCGCGACGCGGTCGCCGTCGAGGAGCTCGAGGCCACGCTCTCCAGCCTGCGCGAGCGCGTCGGCGTGCAGGTCCGCAAGGACGCCCTCGAGCGCAAGGCCCAGCCGCAGCAGTAGGGGGGCCTAGTCCTCGGTGAGACCCGCCGCGGTGGTGTTGAACCCCGCGTCGACGTAGATGATCTCGCCGGTGATGCCGCTCGCGAGGTCCGAGAGGAGGAAGGCGGCGGTATTGCCGACCTCGTCGATGGTCACGCCGCGGCGCAGCGGCGCACTCTTCTCCACGAAGTGCAGGATCTTCGAGAAGCCGCCGATGCCCGCCGCGGCGAGCGTCTTGATCGGCCCCGCGGAAATCGCATTCACGCGCACCGCCCGCGGCCCGAGGCTCGCCGCCAGGTAGCGCACGCCCGCCTCGAGGCTCGCCTTGGCGAGCCCCATCACGTTGTAGTTGGGCACCGAGCGTACGGCCCCGAGGTAAGAAAGCGTAACGATGGCCCCGCCCCCCGGCGGCATCATGGGGACTGCGGCCTTCGCGAGCGCCGCCAGGCTGAAGCTCGAGATGTCGTGGGCCATGCGGAACGCCTCGCGGCTGGTGGCCTCGTGGTAATCGCCCTTCAGCGCCTCGCGCGGCGCGAAGGCGATCGCGTGCACGAGGCCGTCGAGGCGGTCCCATTGCCGGGCGAGCTCGGCGAAAGCGGCCTCGATCTGCGCATCGTCGGAGACATCGCAGGGAAATACCCGGTCGGTGCCGAACTCGCGGGCGAGGTCCAGCACGCGCTCGCGGATGCCTTCGCCCTGGTAGGTGAAGGCGAGCTCGGCGCCCTCGCGCGCGCAGGCCTTCGCGATGCCATAGGCGATGGAGCGGTTCGAAAGCATCCCCGTGACGAGGATGCGCCTTCCTTGCAGGAAACCCATGCAGCGCTGTCCTTCCCCTAGAATTGTGAGATGGATCGAGTGCAGAGACGGGCTGGCAGTCTAGCGCATTCGCTGGTGGCGCTCGCGCTGCTGCTCGCGGCTTCCGTCGCCTTTGCACAGACCAGGGTGCTGCGCACCGCGTTCCTCATTGCGGAGACCAATTTCGACCCCGCTTTCACCTCGGATCTCTACTCGAACAGCATCACCGAGGAGATCTTCGAGGCGCCGCTTACCTACGACTTCTTCGCCTCCCCCGCGAAGCTCAAGCCCCAGACGCTCGTGGCGCTGCCGGAGATCACCGACGGCGCGCGCACGTACACGCTGCATGTCCGCCACGGCATCTTCTTCGCCGACGACCCGGCCTTCGGAGGCAAGCCGCGCGAGCTCGTCGCGGCGGACTACGAGTTCGCGCTCAAGCGCCTGGTGGATCCGAAAGTCTCGTCTCCCAACCTCTGGCTCATCGAAGGACGCATCAAGGGCGTGGCCGAAGCCTCCGCGCAGGCGCGCAAGTCCGGGCACTTCGACTACGACGCGCCCATCGCCGGGATCGAGGTGATCGACCGCTACACGCTGCGACTGCACCTGGAGAAGCCGGACTACGACCTGCTGTATATCCTCGCCATGCCGAACGTCGGCGCACAGGCGCGCGAGGTGGTGGAACGCTATGGCGACGACATCGGCGCCCACCCGGTGGGCACGGGAGCCTTCGTGCTCGCGGAGTGGAAGCGGTCGTCGCGCATCGTCCTCGAGCGCAACCCGCGCTTCCGCGAGGAGCACTTCGAGGCCGAGCCTGCCGCCGACGACGCCGAGGCGCAGGCCCTCTACGCCCAGGTGAAGGGCAAGCGCCTGCCGATGGTGGACCGGGTCGAAGTCTCCATCCTCGAGGAGGCGCAGCCGCGCTGGCTCGCGTTCCTCAACCGCGAGCTCGACTGGGTGAACGTGCCGAGCGAGTTCATCAACATGGCGATTCCGGGTGGGCGCATTGCGCCGTGGCTCGACAAGCGCGGCGTGCGCCTCATGCGCAGCGTGGAGCCCGACCTCGTGTACCTGTACTTCAACATGAAGGATCCGACGTGGGGCGGGTACACGCCGGAAAAGGTCGCGCTGCGCCGCGCCGTCGCGCTCGCATACAACAACGAGGAGGAGATCCGCGTCATCCGCAACAACGGTGCCATCGCCGCGCAATCGCCGCTGCCGCCCGGCGTGCTGGGCTACGACCCCAATTTCAGCATCGGCAAGGCCTACGACCCGGCGCGCGCGAAGGCGCTGCTCGACATGTACGGCTATGTCGACCGCGACGGCGACGGCTGGCGTGACAGGCCCGATGGCAGCCCGCTCGTGTTCATCTACACCACGCAGCCATCGCAGGAGGACCGCAACTACAGCGCGCTGTGGCAGAAGTGCCTGGAGGCGATCGGCATCAAGGTCGAGGTGCAGGTCGCCAAGTGGCCGGAAAACCGGAAGAAGGCGAAGCTGGGACTGCTGCAGAGCTGGCAGCTTTCGTGGGGTGCCGATTATCCGGACGGCGAGAACTTCTACCAGCTCCTCTACGGCCCGAACTGCGGCACCTCGAACGACGGCTGCTTCCAGCTGAGGGAGTTCGACGACCTGTACGAGCGGGCGTCGCTTTTGCCGCCCGGGGCGGAGCGCACCGCGATCTACCAGCAGATGGCGCGGCTCGTCCTCGCCTACGCGCCCTGGATCCTGAACGTGCACCGCGTGCGCAACCAGCTCGTGCAGCCCTGGGTGCGCGGCTGGCGCAAGCACCCGTTCCTGCACGAGGGATACCGCTACGCGGACATCGATCCCGAGCGGCAGGCGCGCGATCTGCGCTAGGCCGAAAATGGGATTTCCAGGCGTATCGCGCGGCGGTTTTACCCCCTGAACCGCTATAATTCACGAGTTTTGTCCTCCTTTCCCGCCTTGCGTCCGCTTCGCCTCCTCGCGCTCGTCGCCGCCTTCGTGCTGGTCCTGGGAATGCCGCTCGCCCAGGCGCAGCAGAAGGTGCTGCGCATCGCTTTCCGGACCGCGGAGACGGGCTTCGATCCCCAGCGCGTGCAGGACCGCTATTCGGTCGGCATCTGCGAGAACATCTTCGAGGGGCTGCTCACCTACGACTACCTCGCGCGCCCCGTGAAGCTCACGCCGCTCACGGCGGAGCGCGTGCCGGATCCGGAAGAAGGCGGCACGCGCTACACCTTCCGCATCCGTCCGGGCATCTACTTCGCCGACGATCCGGTCTTCAAGGGGCAGAAGCGCGAGCTCACCGCGAAGGACATCGAGTACTCGATCAAGCGCTTCCGGGATCCGGCGCTGCGCAGCCCGTACGAGTGGCTGTTCGAGAACAAGCTGGTGGGCCTGGACGAGCTCACCGAGCAGGCGAAGAAGAGCGGCAAGTTCGACTACGAGGCGAAGGTGCCCGGCCTCGAGGTGCGCGACCGGTACGTGATCAGCTTCAAGCTGAAGGAGCCGGACTACAACTTCCTCTACGTGCTGGCGATGCCGAACGTGGTGCCGGTCGCGCGCGAAGTGATCGAGGCGTACGCCTCCGACACCATGGCGCACCCGGTGGGCACGGGTCCCTTCGTGCTGCGCGAGTGGGTGCGGCGGGCCAAGATCGTCCTCGAGCGCAACCCCAACCATCGCGGCTACGAGCTCGACACGCAGTACGCGGATCCGGGAGACGAATGGGATCGCCGCGCCATCGAGGCGCTGCACGGCAAGCGCCTGCCGCTGCTGGACCGCGTCGAGATCTATCCCATCGAGGACGACCAGCCGCGCTTCCTCGCGTTCCTGAACAAGGAGCACGACATCCTCGACGAGACGCCGCCCTCGTTCATCAACCAGGTGCTGCCGCGCGGCAAGCTCGCGCCCTCGCTCGAGAAGGAGGGCGTGCACGTGTTCCGGGAGCTGCAGCCGGAGATCACGTACGACGTCTTCAACGTGGACGAGGTGGTGAACGGCCAGCCGAATCCGCTCGGCGGCTATACGCCCGAGCGCGTGGCGCTGCGCCGGGCGCTGGTGATGGCGCACGATCGCAACGCGGAGATCGAGATCGTGCGCAAGGGCCAGGCGATGCCGGCCCAGTCCGCGGTGCCGCCGGGCGTGGTCGGCTACGATCCGGACCTGCGCTCCCCCGCGTCGGATGCCGACGTGCCCCGCGCCAAGGCGCTCCTCGACATGTACGGCTACGTCGACCGCGACGGCGACGGCTGGCGCGACCTCCCCGACGGCCGGCCGTTGGTGCTGCAGTACAAATACAACATCGGCAGCGACTCGAGGCAGCTCGCCGAGCTGTGGGTGAAGTGCGGCGCGGCAGTCGGCATCCGCATCGAGGCGCTCGCCGTGCAGTTCGCGGACCTGCTCAACGACAAGCGCGTGGGCAATTTCCAGATGAGCGGCTCGGCGTGGATCGCCGACTATCCCGATGCGCAGAACTTCCTGCAGCTCCTCTACGGGCCCAACACCAACCAGTCCAACGAGGCGCGCTTCAGGCTGCCCGCGTTCGACCGGCTGTACGAGAAGTCGCTCACCATCCCCGACAGCCCCGAGCGCAACCATCTCTACCGCGAGATGAACCGCCTGCTGCTCGCGTATGCCCCGTGGCGGCTGGGCGTGCACCGCATCTACAACCACTTGCAGTACCCGTGGGTGAAGGCTTACAAGAAGCATCCGATCCTGTATACCAACTTCAAGTACCTGGACCTGGACGTCGCCGCGCAGCAGGCGGCCACGTCCCGGTAGCCGGCCAATAGGGGGCGCGACGTGACGGCGTACGTGATTCGAAGGCTCTGGCAGATGATCCCGACCATCGCCGGCGTCATCCTGCTGATCTTCTTCCTGTTCAACTGGGTGGGCGGCGATCCCGCCCAGGTCCTCGCGGGCAAGATCTCCAACCCGGAGCAGATCGCCAACATCCGCCGCCAGCTCGGCGTGGACCAGCCGTACTGGTACCAGCTCCTGGTGTTCGTGAAGCAGGTCTTCACGTTCGACTTCGGGCGCAGCTGGTCCACCAACGAGGAGGTGTCGCACATCCTCCTCACGCGCGTGGGGCCCACGCTCACGATCATGGTGCCGGTGCTCATCATCGAGACTTCCCTCGCGGTGCTGTTCGCGATCATGGTCGCGTACGTGCGCGGCAGCCTCACCGACCGCGTCATCATGATCGTCTGCACCACCGCGATGTCGATCAGCTTCCTGGTCTACATCATCGTGTTCCAGTGGCTCTTCGGCTTCGTGCTCGGCTGGTTCCCGGTGCAGGGCTGGAGCGAGAGCTTCTTCAGGAACCTCACCAGCTACGCGCCGCTGCCGATCATGCTCGCCGTGGCGGTGGGCCTGGCACCGGAGCTGCGCCTCTACCGCTCGTTCTTCCTCGACGAGATCAACCAGGACTACGTGCGCACCGCCCGCGCCAAGGGACTGCCGGAGAAGGCGGTGATGATGAAGCACGTGCTGCGCAACGCGATGATCCCGATCCTCACCAACATCGGCATCTACCTGCCCGGCGTGTTCGTGGGCTCGTTCCTCCTCGAGGTCTTCTTCTCGATCCCGGGCCTGGGGCGCGAGATCGTCACGGCGGTCAACCGCAGCGACTTCCCGGTCATCAAGGCGGTGACGGTCTACCTCGCGATGCTCACCATGATCATCAACCTGCTGGTCGACGTGATGTACAAGTTCGTCGATCCACGCGTCTCGTTCAAATAAGGGGACACGACGATGAGCGCAGTC
>DATMJE010000174.1:0-2343 GCA_035553995.1 Usitatibacter sp.
GACATTGCGGCTCGCGCACCCGATCATCCCGTTCATCACCGAGGAGCTGTGGCAGATCGTGGCGCCGCTCGCCGGGCGCGAGGGCGCGAGCATCATGGTGGCGCCCTACCCGGTGCCCGACGACACGCGCATCCACGAAGAGGACGAGCGCGAGATCGCGACCGTGAAGGAAGTCGTGAATGCCGCACGCAACCTGCGCTCGACGATGAATCTCTCGCCCGCGCAGAAAGTGCCTCTTTACCTCGCCGATGCCGCGCCCGGGTTGCGCCGCCACGAGGCCGCGATCGCGGCGCTGGGCCGTTTTTCCGAGGTGCGCTTCATGGAGGCGCTGCCGCAGGAAGACGCGCCCGTCGCGATGACCGCGAACGCGAAGCTCATGGTGCACGTGGAGATCGACCGTGCCGCGGAACGCGAGCGCCTCTCGAAGGAGATCGCCCGCCTCGAGGGCGAAGTCGCGAAGGCGCGCGCGAAGCTCGGCAACGCCTCGTTCGTGGAGCGCGCCCCTCCGGCCGTGGTCGAGCAGGAGAAGAAGCGCCTCACCGACTCCGAGGCCAAGCACGCGGACCTGAGCACGCAGTTGTCGAAGCTCGCGTAGCGGCGCCGTGCCGCTGCCCCACAGCCTGCGGGCGCTCGCCTCGCCCAACTTCCGCCGCTATTACATCGGGCAGGCGGTCTCGATGATCGGGACCTGGGTGCAGTCGGTGGCGATGATGTGGCTCGCCTACCGGCTGTCGAACTCGACCTACTTCACCGGCCTCATCGGCTTCCTGCAGAGCGCGCCGCACCTGGTGCTGGGCCCGTTCGCGGGCGTGCTGGGGGACCGCGTGAGCCGCCGCAAGATGCTGATCGCGGTGCTGTCGCTCATGGGGGTGCAGGCAGCGATCCTTGCCGTGCTCTCGGCGACGAACCTCATCACGATGGGACAGCTCGCGGCACTGGCGCTGATGGCCGGCATCTGCAACGCGTTCGAGACGCCCACGCGCCAGTCGATCTTCGTGCAGCTCCTCGACAAGCGCGAGGACCTGCCCAACGCGATCGCGATGAACTCGATGCTCATGAACGGCACGCGGCTCATCGGCCCTTCCATCGGCGGGTTCCTGATCGCGGCCTTCAGCGAGACCGTCTGCTTCGCGTTGAACGCCGTGAGCTATGTCGCGGTCGTGGCGGCACTGCTGAAGCTCACGGTCACCCGCCGGCCGCCGCGCGCGCCATCGCATCCGCTCGCGGACCTCGCCGAGGGCTGGCGTTATGCGATGGGCCTGCTGCCGATCCGGCGGATGCTCTTCACGCTCGCGCTCGTGAGCTTCTCCGTGAGCCCCTATTCGACGCTCATGCCGGCGATGGCGGTGCGCACCTTCGGCGAGGGGGCGGCGCTCGTGGGCGTCTTCATCGGCGCGGTGGGGCTGGGCGCGTTCGTCTCCGCCGTGCGCCTCGCGCGCCATCCGAGCGTGCGCGGCCTGGGGCGCTGGATACCGGTCGCGGGAATCACGGCGGGGCTGGGCGCGATCGGCTTCGGGCTCTCGCGCAACGTGTTCCTCTCCACGTTCCTCATGGCGATGGTGGGCTTCGGCATGTTCATGACGGGCGCCACCTGCAACACCATCCTGCAGACGATGGTGGACGAGGAGAAGAGGAGCCGCGTGATGAGCTACTACACGATGTTCTTCATCGGCGTGGCGCCCTTCGGCCACTTCCTCGCCGGCTGGCTCGCCGAGCACATCGGCGTCGCGAACACGTTCATCGTGGGCGGCGTGATCTCGCTCGTGACCGGCGTGGTCTTCCTCGCGCAGATGCCGACCTTCCGCTCGCACCTGAGGGCGGTGTATGTCAGCCGCGGCATCATCCCCGCGTCCGAGAACACGCGCATGGGCAACCCCTAGAAGGCGGTGCGTGGGCGTATGATCCCGCCCTATCGCCACGGACCCGGAATCGCATGGCCACGCTCGCTGGAAAGACGCTCTTCATCACCGGCGCATCCCGCGGCATCGGGCGCGAGATCGCGCTGCGCGCCGCGCGCGACGGTGCCAACGTCGCCATCGCCGCGAAGACCTCCGATCCGCATCCCAAGCTCGAAGGCACGATCCACAGTGTCGCGAAGGAGGTCGAGGCGGCGGGCGGCAAGGCCTTGGCGCTGCAGCTCGACGTGCGCGACGAGGACGCGATCGCACAAGCGGTCGCGAAGACCGTGGAGACCTTCGGCGGGCTCGACATCCTCGTGAACAACGCGAGCGCGATCAGCCTCACGCCCACCACCGAGACCGCCGCCAAGCGCTTCGACCTCATGATGCAGGTGAACGTGAGGGCCACGTTCCTCTGCTCGCAGGCGTGCATCCCGCACCTGCG
>DATMJE010000175.1:0-10206 GCA_035553995.1 Usitatibacter sp.
GCCGCCGAGGGCGACTGATTCCTTCCCTGTGAAGGTGCGGACGCCGGTTCCGGCGTCCGCCGATTAGCGGAGCTCCCATGCCCATGCCGCCTTCCCGGACGCCTGCTGCACGCCCCCTGTTGTCGTCCCGGACGCCTGCGAATGCAGGCCCTGAGTCGTCGTCCCGGACGCCTGCGAATGCAGGCAATGGTCCGGGATCCAATCTCCCCACCGCAGGTGCACGCGCGCCCAGCCTGCGAGCGCGCGCGCTGCGTTATCTCGCGCGTCGTGAGCATTCGCGCGAGGAGCTTCGCCGCAAGCTGCTGGCGTTCGTGGGCGAGCATGACAACCTCGAAGCTGTCCTGGAGGAGATGGCGCTCCGCGGCTGGCTTTCGGATCTCCGCTTCGCCGAGCACACCATCCGCACCGGCGCCCGCCGTTTCGGTCCCCTCCGCCTCGCCAGGCAATTGAGGGAGCGCGGCGTGGATGAGGAAGCCATCGCCGCCGCCTTCCATGCCGCCGGCGCGGAAGGCGTCGCCTCCATCGAGAGCGTGTGGCGCTCGCGCTATCACGAGCCACCGGCAAACGAGCGCGAGCGTGTGCGGCAGATCCGCTTCCTCCAGGGCCGCGGCTTCGCCCTCGAAGACGTGCTGCGCTTCCTCAGGAAACACGCCGGCAACGAGGAGTCCCAACCATGAGCTATCGCACGCAGAATGCCATTGCGGTCATCGCCATCGTCTCGATCTTCGTGATCAACCTGCTGCCGTTTTGACGCAGGCGTCCTTGCGGACGGTCGACGCAGCCCCCACACGCCGAATCCCGCACGACGCCCCCCGCACGATAGAGGGCGGCGCGCACCAAGCCTCTGTTATCCTTCCTGTTTCGTCCGAAGGCACGAAGCCCGGGCCGCGCGCGCCCGTAACACCATGAATACCAAGCAAATTCGCAGCAAGTTCGTCGAGTACTTCGCGTCCAAGGGCCACAACCACGTGAGCTCGAGCTCGCTCGTTCCCGGCGACGATCCGACGCTCCTCTTCACCAACGCGGGCATGAACCAGTTCAAGGACGTTTTCCTCGGCAAGGAAAAGCGTCCCTACAACCGCGCGGTGACGAGCCAGAAATGCGTGCGCGCGGGCGGCAAGCACAACGACCTCGAGAACGTCGGCTACACGGCGCGGCACCACACGTTCTTCGAGATGCTCGGCAACTTCAGCTTCGGCGACTACTTCAAGCGCGAGGCCATCCGCTTCGCGTGGGACCTGCTCACGGTCGAGTACGGCCTGCCGAGCGACAAGCTCTGGACCACGGTCTACGAGACCGATGACGAGGCCTACGACATCTGGACGCGCGAGATCGGCGTGCCCACCCAGCGCTGCATCCGCATCGGCGACAAGCCCGGTGGCCGCCGCTACGAGAGCGACAACTTCTGGCAGATGGCCGACACCGGCCCGTGCGGTTCGTGCTCGGAGATCTTCTTCGACCACGGCCCCGGCATCCCCGGCGGCCCGCCCGGCTCTCCGGACCAGGATGGCGACCGCTACATCGAGATCTGGAACCTCGTCTTCATGCAGTTCAACCGGGATGAGGCGGGCACGTTGCATCCGCTGCCGCATCCGTCGGTCGACACCGGCATGGGCCTCGAGCGCCTTACGGCGGTGCTGCAGCACGTCCACTCCAACTACGAGATCGACCTCTTCCAGTCGCTCATCAAGGCGGCCGCGCGCGAGACGCACACGAAGGACCTCGAATCGCCGTCGCTGCGCGTCATTGCTGACCACATCCGGTCGTGTGCCTTCCTCATCTGCGACGGCGTCATTCCCTCCAACGAGGGCCGCGGCTACGTGCTGCGCCGCATCGCGCGCCGCGCCATGCGCCACGGCTACAAGCTGGGGCAGAAGCAGCCGTTCTTCTACAACCTGGTGGCGGACCTGGTGAGCGAGATGGGCAGCGCCTATCCGGAGCTGCGCGAGGCGCAGCCGCGCGTCACCGCCACGCTCAAGCAGGAAGAGGAGCGCTTCGCCGAGACGCTGGAGACCGGCATGGCCATCCTCGAGACCGCGCTCGCCAAGGATGCGAAGCGCCTCGATGGCGAGACCGCCTTCAAGCTCTACGACACCTTCGGCTTCCCGGTGGACCTCACCGCGGACATCGGGCGCGAGCGCGGCTTCGAGATCGACATGGATGCGTTCGCCGCCGCCATGCAGGCGCAGCAGGAGCGCTCGCGCGCCGCGAGCAAGTTCAAGGCCGGCGGCACGCTCGAGTACTCCGGCGTGAAGACCACCTTCCGCGGCTACGAGACGATGTCGGAAGAGGGCCGCGTGGTCGCGCTCTACAAGGGCGGCACGCCGGTCGAAAGCCTGGGCGTGGAGGACGAGGGCGTCGTGGTCCTCGATCGCACGCCCTTCTATGCCGAGTCGGGCGGACAGGTCGGCGACCGTGGCGAGCTCAGCAAGGGCGGCGTCTGCCTCACGCTCTTCGAGGTGCAGGACACGCAGAAGATCCAGCCGGAGGTCTTCGGCCACCACGGCGTGGTGAAGACGGGCGAGCTGCGCGTGGGCGATACCGTCGCGGCGCAGGTCGATCTCGAGAAGCGTGCGCGCACCATGCGCCACCATTCCGCCACGCACCTCATGCACAAGGCCCTGCGCGAGGTGCTGGGTCCCCACGTGCAGCAGAAGGGCTCGCTCGTGGACGAGGACAAGACCCGCTTCGATTTCAGCCATAACGCGCCCATGACGGCGGAGGAGATCCGCCGCGTGGAAGCGCTCGTGAACGCGGAGGTCCTGCGCAACGAGCCCACCAGTGCGCGCGTGATGCCCATCGAAGAGGCGCAGAAGGCGGGCGCGATGATGCTCTTCGGCGAGAAGTACGGCGACGAGGTGCGCGTGCTCGACATCGGCTCCTCGCGCGAGCTGTGCGGCGGCACGCACGTCGCGCGCACCGGCGATATCGGCTACTTCCGCATCGTGTCCGAGGGCGGTGTCGCCGCGGGCATCCGCCGCGTGGAAGCCATCGCGGGCTCCGTCGCCATCGCCTACGCGCAGCAGGAGTCGGATCGCCTCGCGCGCGTGGCATCGTCCCTCAAGGCGCAGCCGCAGGAAGTGGATGCGAAGCTCGCGCAGCTCCAGGAGCAGTTGAAGGCGCTCGAGAAGGAGATGGCGCGCTTCAAGCAGAAGATGGCCGCGAGCCAGGGCGACGACCTCGCCGCTTCCGCCGTCGACGTGAAGGGCGTGAAGGTGCTCGCCGCCACGCTCGAAGGCGCGGATGTGAAGACGCTGCGCGAGACGCTCGACCAGCTCAAGCACAAGCTGAAGAGCAGCGCCATCGTGCTCGCCGCGTCCGAGGGCGAGCGCGTGAGCCTCATCGCGGGCGTGACCGCGGACCTCATCGCCAAGGTGAAGGCGGGAGAGCTCGTGAACCACGTGGCACGCCAGGTCGGCGGCAAGGGCGGCGGCCGCCCGGACATGGCGCAGGCGGGCGGCACGGATTCGAAGGCCCTGCCCAAGGCGCTCGAATCGGTGCGCGAGTGGGTCGCCGAGCGCCTCTGACCGCGGTGGGCTGAGCCGATGCAGCCCCCCGAGCACAACCTGCGCCGGCTGCTCAACGACGAGGTGCACGCGCGCCCCCCGCTGCGGCTGGGCGGCGCGCAGCGCGTGGTCTACCTCGCCGTGGCACACGAGGCCGGCGAGCGCGTCGCGCATCGCCAGGTGCTCGCCACGCTCCTCGCGCACTGCGGCGCCACGGTCACCGCCGACCATCCCGACCACGTGATCGCCGTCGCCGGGCCGCTGCGCGTCAAGTGGCAGGGCCACTCCGAATTCACCAGCTACACCTTCTGCGCACCACCCGAGGAGGACGAGACGCCGGCGCAGTTCCTCGGCCGTGCGGGCTGGAATGCCGTGGCCGCCAGCGTGCCCGGCCAGGTGCTCGTCGCCACCTGCGTGGAGCTGCGCCCGCTCGCGGCCGAGCAGCCGCCGCCGGATGCCTTTCGTGCCGAGGGCGAGACCGTCGTGGGCGGCGCCATCGCCGAGGGCCATGGCTGGGCCTACGCGGACTTCCGCATCCGCGCGGATGGCTTCACGCACTTCCTCGTGCTCAACCACGCCATGGGCCTCGGGCAGGCGGGCCGCATGGTGCAGCGCCTGCTCGACATCGAGACCTACCGCATCCTGGCGCTCGCCGCCTTTCCGGTGGCGCGCAGCGCGGGGCCCTCGCTCGCGGCCATGGAAGCGGAGCTGGGCGACACCGTGGAGCGCATCGCCACCGCGGGCCCGGAGATGGACGCGCGCCTCCTCGACGACCTCACGCGCCTTGCCGCGCGGGTGGAGCAGCTGCATGCCTCCACGCGCTATCGCTTCGACGCGGCGCAGGCCTACGACGCCATCGTGGCGCAGCGCCTGCACGAGCTGCGCGAGGTGCGCATCCCGGGCCTGTCCACGATCGAGGAATTCATGCAGCGGCGCATGGCGCCGGCGATGGCCACCTGCCGCACCATGGCGCGCCGCGTGGACGACCTGGCCGGCCGTGTGTCGCGCGCGAGCGGCCTGCTGCGCACGCGCGTGGACATCGTGCGCGAGCGCCAGAACCAGGCGCTGCTCGCGTCGATGAACCGGCGGGCGAAGATGCAGCTCCACCTGCAGCAGACGGTGGAGGGGCTGTCGGTGGTCGTCATCACCTACTACGGCGCGTCGCTGGTGGCGATCGCGGCGCGCGCGCTCCGGGCGGGCGGCGTGCACATCGAGCCCGAGATCGCCGAGGGCATCGCGCTGCCCGTGGTGGCGCTGATCGTGTTCCTCGCCGTGCATCGCGTGCGCAAGGCGTTCGTCGGGGGCGAGGCATGAGCGGCTCCGGCTGCCATCCGCGCATCTCCAACTACCTGCGCCTCGCCGGGCTCCAGTCGCTCGCCGCGCGCGAGGCGAACGTCGAGCGCGCCATCCACGACCTCATGGAAGCCATGGGCGAGAAGGTGGCCATCGGCGACGAGTCCTCGCTCTACCACTACCCGGTGCCGATGCTCACCGAGGATGGCTCGTGCTCCATCGTGGACGAGATGGCGCCGGTGCCCTACGACCTGGCGGCCATCCTCGGCGGCCGCAGCGAGCAGACCACGCGGCGCCTGGCGCTCCTCGAGCGGCTGGTCGAGCGCGTCCAGGAGACCACGGCCGCCGAATGGGTCGGGGTCTACCAGCGGCGCGCGAACGCGGCGGGGGAGCCCGTGCTGGTGAAGGTCTCGTACGTGGGGCGCCCCAGCCGCGCGGAATTCCCGCTCACGCCGGCCTTCGCCGAGCGCAGCACCAACAGCACCGTGGGCCTCACCGGCCGCGCCACCGTGATCGACGACGTGAGCAAGCACGTCGAGGCGGGCGGCGGCTTCTACGTGTGCGACGACGGCATCCAGTCCGAGGCCTGCGTGCCGATCCTCGCCGAGGATGGCGAGGTCGCCGGCATCGTCGATGCCGAGGCGAAGCCCAGGAGCTTCTTCGGCGTCGAGCGGCTGGCGGTGGTGGCCGCCCTCGCCATCGTGGCCGCTGCCGTGCTGCCTTGAGCGCCGCGCTCGAGATCCGCGGCCTCGGCAAGCGCTTCGGCAGTCACGTCGCCCTCGACGGCCTGGAGCTCACGGTGCCGCGCGGCGAGTTCCATGCGCTGCTGGGCCCCAACGGCGCAGGAAAGACCACGACGCTGCGGATCGTCGCCGGCCTTACGCGCGCCGACCACGGCACGGTCCGCGTGATGGGCCACGAGGTCGGCGAGGATCCGGTCGCCGCCAAGCGCGTGCTCGCGTTCCTGCCCGACGAGCCGCTCCTCTACGGCAAGCTCCGCCCGCTCGAGTACCTCGAGTTCGTGGCGGGCCTCTGGCGCCTCGACGGCCGCCTCGCGCAGGCCCGCGCCAACGAGCTGCTGGAAACGCTCGGCCTCGCCGACAAGCGGCGCGACTTCGTCGAGGCCTTCTCGCGCGGCATGCGGCAGAAGCTGGCGCTCGCGGGCGCGCTCATCCACGATCCCGCGGTCATGCTGCTGGACGAGCCGCTCACCGGCCTCGATGCGGCGGCGGCGCGCCAGGTGAAGGACATCCTGCTCGACCGCGTGCGCGCGGGCTGCACGGTCGTCCTCACCACGCACATCCTCGAGGTCGCGGAGCGGCTCGCCGAGCGCATCAGCATCGTCTCCGGCGGCCGCATCGCCGCGCAGGGCACGATGGCGGAGCTGCGCGAGCGCGCGGGCCGGGGCGAGACGCTCGAGGACGTGTTCCTCGCGCTCACGCGCGACACGGCCGCGGCTTCCTAGGCAAGGCGCGATGGTGTCGCGGCCATCGCGGCGTGCCAGGCTCCTGTTGCTGTCGCGGCTGTGGCCGTCGCCGGGATCCTGGCCCTGGCTCCTCGCGCACGAGCTGCGGCTGCTGTGGCGGACGTTCGGCATCCGCTCGCGCTTCATGGCCGCCGTCGCTGTGCTTTTCCTGCTGCTGACGCACGCCGCCGGGTACCTCGCGCTCGAGTCGCGGGCGCTGGAGACCATGCTCGCGAGCGCGCCGGGTTCGGCCATCGTGACCACCATCCTCCTGTGCCTTCTGGTGCTCTCGTCGGCGTTCGGCCTCGCGGTGCGCGTGCTCTTCGAACGCGGCGACCTCGAGCTCCTCTTGTCGTCGCCCATGCCCATGACCACCGTGTACGCCGTGCGTGGCATCGCGGTGGGGATGGCGTCGGTGGCCAGCATGGCGTTCTTCCTGGCGCCGCTCGCCGACATGGGGCCGTTCACGGGGCAGTGGCGCAAGCTCGGCGCGTGGCCCGCATTGGGCGCCCTCGGTCTGCTGTGCGCCTCGATCGCGCTGGCGGTGCTGATGCTGCTGGTGCGCTGGCTGGGATTGCGGCGCGCGCGCGTGGCGGCACAGCTCGCGGGCGCGTTCGTCGGCGTGGGGTTCGTGCTCGCGATGCAGGTGCCGAACCTGCTGCCGGCGGCCTCGCAGGCGCAGCTTCGCGCATGGGGCGCGGCACAGGCGGCAAGCTGGTGGTTCGGGCCCGATAGCCCGCTGCTCTGGACCTTCCGCGCATTCATGGGCGAGAGCGCGCCGCTCGCCGGCCTCGTGGCCGTCGCCATCGCCTCCTTCGTGGTGCTCGTGCGGACGACCCATGGCGCTTTCCTGCGTGCGGCCCAGGAGGCGCCGCAGGTGCCGGCCGCGCGTGCGGGCAGGCGGGAGGTGGTGCCGCGCGCCTTCCGTAGCGGGCTGGCGCGCGTGGTCATGGCCAAGGAGCTCGTGCTGGTCGCGCGCGATCCGATGCTCATCGCGAAGACGCTGCTGCAGCTCCTGTACCTGGTGCCGCTGCTGCTGGTGACGCTCAAGCGCGCGCAGCCGCTCGGTCTCGTCGCGGCGGCGCTCGTGGTCCTCGCCTCGGGGCTCGCGGGGACGCTCGCATGGATCACCGTGAGCGGCGAGGAGGCGCCGGACCTGCTCGCCTCCGCGCCCGTCTCCCTGGAGCGCGTGCGCTGGCTCAAGGTCGCAACGGCGCTCGTGCCCGTCGCCGTAGTGGTGCTGCCGTTCCTCGGCTGGTACGCGCATCTGTCGGTTTTCGCGGCGGGGGTCGCGGCGGTTTTCGTCGCCGCGGCGCTCGCCTCGAGTGCGGTGGTGCAGGTGTGGGCGACGCCGCTCGGCGGCGGGCGCGACCTGCGCAAGCGCCACCGCCAGAACCCCTTCGTGCACATCGCCGATACGCTTTCCAGCTTCGGCTGGGGGCTCGCGTGCTATCTCGCCATCGAGGGCTCGCCGTGGCTCGTGGCGGGCGTGCTGCTGGGACTTTTCTCGCCGGCGGCGGCCTGGCTCAGCGCTCGCCGCGCGCGCTAGCGCCCTCGGGGGGGACGCCCTCCAGTGCGATCGGGACGCGCACCTGCAGGCGCGTGCCGCTTGCCGCGCTCGACTCGACCGCGAAATTGCCGCCCACGACCGTCGCGCGCTCGCGCATGCCGACCAGCCCGAGCCCGGTGTTGCGCTTGGCGGCCGCGGCGGCATCGAAGCCCCTGCCGTTGTCCGCGATGGTGAGGCGCACCTGCGAGGCGGTCCAGTCGAGGTGCAGCTCGACCTTCGTCGCACCGCTGTGCTTGGCGATGTTGTTCAGGGCCTCCTGCGCGATGCGGTAGAGCGCGGTCTCCACGTCGCGCTCCACGCGCCGTCCGCTGCCCTTGCTGTGCATCTCCGCCTCGATGCCGAAGTGCGACGACCAGTTGGCGAGGTAGTCGGCGAGCGCTTCGGCGAGGCCGAGGTCGTCGAGCACGACGGGGCGCAGCTCCCAGACCAGGAAGTCGAGGTCGGAATCGAGCTGCTTCGCGACCGACTCGATCTGCCGGATCTCCTCCACCGCCCTGGGGGGAAGGTCGGGCTGCGACTTGAGCATCGCGAGCTTGAGCGTGATCGCGCTCACCTCCTGGCCGAGCTGGTCGTGCAGCTCGCGCGAGAGGCGCCGCCGCTCGTTCTCCTGCGCGTCGGCGAGCTGGCGCGAGAGTTGCAGCCGCTCCTGCTCGGCGCGGTCGCGCTCCAGCGCCTCCTGCCGCAGCAGCTCGTTGGCGGCCGCGAGCTCCGCGGTGCGCTCGGAAACGCGCTGCTCCAGCTCCTCGCGCCCGCGCGACAGCGCCTCGACGGCGCGGCGGCGATCGGTGATGTCGGTGATCACGATGAGGATGCGCGCCGGCTGTTCCGCCACGGTGCGCACCAGGTTGGCGGCGACATCGCCCCAGAACTCGCCGCCATCGCGGCGCGCGAAGCGCACCTCCGCGCGGTAGTCGCGCAGGCTGCCGTTCGCGAGCGCCTCGATCGCGCGACCCAGGGCGGCCGCGTCCTCGGCATGCGCGAGCTCCATCAGCGGCCGGTCGTAGAGCTCATCGCATTCGTACCCCGCCATCGCGCACATGGCCGGATTGGCGCGCACGATGCGGGCCTCGACGCCGTCGCAGATGGCCTCGCCCACGCTCGAAACCTCGAAGGACGCCCGGAAGTCCGCCTCGGAGGCACGCAGCTTTTCCTCCGCCTGCTTGCGCTCGGTGATGTCGATGAAGGTGATGACGACACCGCCGATGCGGTCCTCGCTGGTGCGATATGGCAGGACCCGCATCATGTAGACGCCGCCCTCGGTCGTGCGCACCTCGCGCTCGATCGCCTGCAGGTCCCGCAGCACGTTCTCGACGTGCGCGGGCAGGTCCGTATCCAGCAGGCGCGTGGTGATGTCCGAGAGCGGGCGGCCCACGTCGGCCGGAATGAGGTTGAAGAGCTCGCGCGTGGTGGGCGTGAAGAGCTTCACGCGGAAGGTGCGGTCGAGGAAGAGCGTGGCGATGTTGGTGGACTTGATGAGGTTCTGCAGGTCGTTGCTGGTGTGCGCGAGCTCGTCGATCTTGATCTTGAGCTCCTGGTTCACCGTGGTGAGCTCCTCGTTCATCGACTGCAGCTCTTCCTTGCTGGTCTCCAGCTCCTCGGCGGACGAGCGCAGCTCCTCGTTGATCGCCTGCAGCTCCTCGTTGCTCGCCTTGAGCTTGTCCGCCTGCAGCTCGTGGTGCTGCGTGGAGGTGCGCAGCTCGGCCTTGAGGCGGCCGACCTCGTCCTCGAGCTGGCGGGTGATCGGGGGCGCGGCGGTCGGCGCCGGGCGCGTCTGGACGGGGATCGGCTCCGCGGAAGGCTCGAACACCACCAGCATGAAGCCGCGGGCCGGATCGTCCGGATGCAGCACGGGGCGCACGCGGATGTCGATGCGCTCCTCGCCTTCCTCCCCGTGCACCACGAGGTTGAGCGCCGTCACCGCGGTCTTGGTCTGGTGCGCGTGGTAGAGGGCCGAGCGCAGCTCGAGCCGGATGTCCTCGCGCGCGACCTTGAGCAGGTTCATCGTGGGCTCGCCGCCCGTGAGCCGCAGGTAGCGTCCGGCCTGCGGCGACAGGTGGACGATGTCGAACTCCTCGTCGATCACGACCGAAGGCGGGGCGTACGCTTCCAGCAACTGCTGGTGCAGCTCGGCGAAGGTGATGCGCTCCCGCTGGCGCACCTCGCCGCTCCCGCCGGTGGCCTGCAGCCGCAGCGGCTCGAGCGTGTACGACATGCCGAGCTCGGGCACGGGATAGCTGCGCCCGCTCGCAGGCCGCGTGCGGAAGATGTGCTGGTCGGTGCCGAGCGCGGTGTAGAGGTCGGTGCGGCCGTCGACCGACTCGGACGAGCCGAGGAAGAGGTAGCCTCCCGGGTTGAGCGCGAAGTGGAAAGTC
>DATMJE010000176.1:0-13204 GCA_035553995.1 Usitatibacter sp.
AACGTAGCCCAACGCGCCCAGCACCGCGTCGTAGAAACCGGCGGAACGCTGGAGATCCGAGACCGGGATGGAAAGGTGGTGCAGCAGGTGGGTTCACCCGGTTGCTGGCGATGCATTGGATCCCGGCCTTCGCCGGGATGACCCCCTTCTGCGTCAGGGGGTCACTTCTCGATGAGCTGGCGCTTTTCCTTCACGTCCTTCCAATCGTCGGCGTCCGCGGGGGCGGGCTTGCGCTCGACGATCGCCTTCCACGCCTTGGAGAGCTCGGCGTTGAGGGCGATGAACTCCTTCTGCTCGGTGGGGACGTCGTCCTCGGCGAAGATCGCTTCCACGGGGCACTCGGCGACGCACAGCGTGCAGTCGATGCACTCGTCCGGGTCGATCACGAGCATGTTCGGGCCTTCGCGGAAGCAGTCGACCGGGCAGACGTCCACGCAATCGGTGTACTTGCACTTCACGCATGCCTCGGTAACCACGTACGTCATGGAATCGCCTTTCGAAAGCCGGGTATATCGACGGAAGGGCGGATATTTTAGCATCGCGCTTGATCCCGCCCCAACCCGCGACACCCTGCCGCTTTGCCGCAAGCCCCCGGTTTGGTCTACGATTCCGGCTTCCCCTGCACGCGACCCGAGGCCCTCAAAGTGAGCGAGAAGATCATCCACATCACCGACGACACGTTCGAGCAGGAGGTGCTGCAGTCGCAGACACCGGTGCTCGTGGACTACTGGGCGGAGTGGTGCGGACCGTGCAAGATGATCGCCCCGGCCCTGGACCAGATCGCGAGCGAGTACCACGGGCGCCTGAAGGTGGCCAAGCTCAATATCGACGAGAACCAGGCCACGCCGCCCAAGTACGGCATCCGCGGCATCCCCACGCTGATGATCTTCAAGAACGGCAACCTCGAGGCCACGAAGGTGGGCGCGCTGTCGAAAACACAGCTCGCCGCGTTCATTGACAGCAATATCTGAAACCGATACCCTGAATTTCACCCTGGCTGTTCATTCGAACAAGCCTTAGCAGCATCGAGGCGCCCCGGCGCCCTCTCCCAGCCAGGTCCAATCCCCAACTTCAGAAGCGCGCCGGCCCGTGAGGTCTTCCGGGCCGCCCTGACAAATCTCCGGCAGGTCCCCGATGCACTTATCCGACCTCAAGCTCAAGCACGTCTCCGAGCTCGTCGACATGGCCAACACCAACGAGCTCGAAGGCGCCAACCGCCTGCGCAAGCAGGAGCTCGTTTTCGCCCTCCTCAAGCACCAGGCCAAGAAGGGCGAGGCTATCTTCGGCGACGGCACCCTCGAGGTGCTCCAGGATGGCTTCGGCTTCCTGCGCTCGCCCGATACCTCGTACCTCGCGGGCCCGGACGACATCTACGTCTCCCCGTCGCAGATCCGGCGCTTCAACCTGCACACGGGCGATTCCATCATCGGCGAGATCCGCACGCCGAAGGATGGCGAGCGCTACTTCGCGCTGGTGAAGGTCGATACCGTCAACGGCGAGCCGCCCGAGAACGCGAAGAGCAAGATCCTCTTCGAGAACCTCACGCCCCTGCACCCGGACAAGCCCATGCGGCTCGAGCGGGACATCAAGGCGGAGGAGAACCTCACCGGGCGCATGCTGGACATCATCGCGCCCATCGGCAAGGGCCAGCGCGGGCTCATCGTCTCGCCGCCCAAGGCCGGCAAGACCGTGCTCATGCAGCACATGGCGCATGCCATCACCTCCAACAACCCGGATGCGGTGCTGATCGTCCTGCTCATCGACGAGCGCCCCGAGGAAGTGACGGAGATGACGCGCACGGTGCGCGGCGAGGTCGTGGCCTCCACCTTCGACGAGCCGGCCACCCGCCACGTGCAGGTCGCCGAGATGGTGATCGAGAAGGCCAAGCGCCTGGTCGAGCACAAGAAGGACGTCGTGATCCTGCTGGACTCGATCACCCGGCTGGCGCGTGCCTACAACACGGTGGTCCCCGCCTCCGGCAAGGTGCTCACGGGCGGCGTCGATTCCAACGCCCTGCAGCGGCCCAAGCGCTTCTTCGGCGCCGCCCGCAACATCAAAGAGGGCGGTTCGCTCACGATCATCGCCACGGCGCTCATCGACACCGGCTCCCGCATGGACGACGTGATCTACGAGGAATTCAAGGGCACGGGCAACATGGAGATCCACCTGGACCGGCGCATGGCCGAGAAGCGGGTCTACCCCTCCATCAACGTGAACCGGTCGGGCACCCGCCGCGAGGAACTCCTGATCGCGCCGGACATCCTTCCCAAGGTATGGATCCTCCGCAAGCTGCTTTTCGGCATGGACGAGCTCGAGGCGACGGAATTCCTGCTGGACAAGCTTCGTGCCACAAAGAACAACGATGAGTTCTTCAACTCCATGAAAAAGGGCTAGATCGCGGAAAAACCGTGCCCGGTCAAGGGTCTGGCGTTCCACATGGTGTGCTACCCCGGCCTTGCCCCGAAATCGGTTTTCTGGAATAATGCGCGTTTGCTGGACAATTTACGGCACCCCTTTCCAAAAGTTTGTGCCTACTTACAAGGCGCCATAAAACCATGAAAGACGGAATTCACCCCAATTACCGCGAGGTCGTTTTCCTCGACACGAGCTGCGACTTCGGCTTCGTGACCCGCTCCACGGTCGCGACCAACGAAACCATCACCTGGAAGGACGGGAAGGAATATCCGGTCTACAAGATCGAGATATCCGCGGAATCCCATCCCTTCTACACCGGCAAGCAGAAGATCGTGGATACCGCCGGCCGTGTGGACAAGTTCAAGAAGCGCTACGCGCGCAAGGGCACGGCCAAGGCCGCCGAGTAGCCGGCCTGCACCCCTGCCTCCAGCAAAAGGCAGCCCCGAGGCTGCCTTTTTTTATGGCCGCGCTTCCCGAGCCGCACGCCTAGAATGCGCACCATGACCGAGGACGCAAGCCGCGGGCGCATCGCCTTCGACGGCACCAGCACGCCGGTAAAGACCGGCCTCTTCCTGGTCGTCTGCTTCGCGTGGCTGCTGCCCGGGCTGGTCGGCCACGATCCGTGGAAGGCGGACGAGGCGGTCTCCTTCGGCACCGTCGTGGACATGCTGCGCAGCGGCGACTGGGTGCTTTTCCGCATCGCGGGCGAGCCCTACCTCGAGCGGGCGCCGCTTTTCCTGTGGGTGGCGGCCCTCTTCGCCCGTGCGCTGGGCGGCGTGATGCCGCTGCACGACGCGGCGCGGCTCGCCGCCGGCGTCTTCATGATGTCCACGATCGGCCTGCTCTGGGCCGCCACCCGCGAGTTGCTCGGGGGGCGCGCGGTGCGGCTTGCCGTCTTCCTCTTCATCGGCTGCCTGGGCCTCCTCATCCGGGCGCACGAGATGTCGCCGGACCTGGCCGGCCTCACCGGGATCGCGCTCGGGATCTACGGCCTCGCGCTGTCGCTGCGGCGGCCGGTGGCCGGGGGCGCCCTCGCCGGCGCCGGCATCGGCGTGGGCTTCCTGGGCAATGGCTTCCTGCCGCTCGGCATGCTGCTGGCGCTCGTGGCCCTCCTGCCGCTCGCGGGCGCGGAATGGCGCGGGCGCCGCTATGCCATCACCGCGGGGGTGGCCCTGGCCTGCGCGGTGCCGCTGGTCGCAGCGTGGCCGCTCGCCCTGGCCCACCGCTCGCCCGACCTGCTGGCGCTTTGGCTGCATGGCTCGGCCGGGCCCCGCTGGTCGAACCCCTTCACCGGCGGGGGACCGGCGATCCTGTATTTCTCCAGGATCCTGCCGTGGTACGCGTGGCCGGCATGGCCGCTCGCCGCATGGACCCTGTGGCGCTCGCGCAAGCGCCTCAAGGTGCGCACCGACCTGCAGCTGCCGCTGGTGGCTTTCGTCGCCTTCTTCGTCGTGATCGCCTTCTGTGCCGAGGCGCGCGAGGCCAACGCGCTCCCGCTGCTGGTGCCGCTCGCCATCCTCGGGGTGGCGGACCTCGAGTCGCTCCCCCGGGGTGCCGCGAGCGCGCTGGACTGGTTCGGGATGACGACCTTCTTCCTCTTCGCGGCGCTCCTGTGGGTGGGCTGGTTCGCGGCGATCTCCGGCAGGCCCGAGTTCGCCGTGGCGCTGATCAGGCGCGAGCTCCCGGACTTCCACTACCGCTTCGACTTCATCGCCTTCGCCTTCGCGGCCGCGCTCACGCTCATGTGGCTGGTCGCGGTGCTGCGCTCGCTGCGCTCCAACCGCCGGGCCCTCGTGAACTGGACCGCAGGCATCACGATGGTCTGGATGCTCATCATGACGCTCGGCGTGCCGCTCGTGGACCAGGCGCGCACCTACCGCATGCTGGCCGGAAAGATGGTCCAGGCGATGCCCGCAGCACCGCGCTGCATCGCGCGCCACAACGTGGGCGATGCCCAGCGCGCCCTGCTCGACTACTTCGTGAACCTCGAGACCGTGCGGGACGATTCCCCCGCCTCGGCGCGCTGCCGCGTGCTGCTCGCGCAGACCACGCCGGCGCGCGCCCCCGACGTGGGCGCCGCATGGAGCGAGATCTGGCGCGGGTCGCGGCCGGGGGACCGGTCGGAGGTGTTCGTGCTGTACGAGAGGCGATAGGGCACAGGCGCCACGCGCCTTGCCTACAACGCCTTCTTCCGCGGCTTCACCCCCTCGATCACCCAGCCCGACGCGGTCCACTTGAGCTTTTCGCCGCGGTTCAGCCGCGGCGCCCACACCGGGAAGACCGCCTCGCCCAGGAGTGCGCGGCCCATCATCGGCGTGAGGACCGCGGCTCGCGTGGTCTTGCCCTTCCCGCCCGCGTAGGTCGCGACAATGGTTTTCGGCGGGTTTTCGGGGTTGGAAGAGAGGCCCAAGGCACAAGGCGCAAGGCGCAAGAACTCGTGACTACTCGTCCGGCTGGTGGGTTGGCGAACGCGCCACGTCCCGGCCTCTGGCATCCGCGCTCGGTCCTGTGCCTTGCGCCTTGTGCCCTGCGCCCGCCTGCGCCTCGTCCAGCAATTCGATCCAGTGCCGGATCGGCGTGCGCGTCCCCGACTGGATGTGCGAAAGGCAGCCGATGTTCGCCGTGGCGATGAGGTCGGGCTTGCCGGATTCCAGCGCCTCCACCTTGTTGCGCAGCAGGTCGCGCGAGATCTCCGGCTGCAGGATCGAATAGGTCCCCGCCGAGCCGCAGCAGAGGTGCCCATCGGGCACCGGCGTCAACGTGAAGCCGGCTTCGGCGAGCAGCGATTCCACCGAGCCGCGAATCCGCAGGCCATGCTGCAGCGTGCACGGTGAGTGGAAGGCCACGGCCGGCAGCCCCCGCGGGACGACCTTTGCGATCATCGCCTCGCGCTCCGCGGTCACGACCTCGGACACATCCCGTGCGATCTCGGAGATGCGCCGCGCCTTTTCGGCGTAGGCCGGATCCTCCCGCAGCAGGCGGCCGTAGTCCTTCACCATCGTGCCGCAGCCGCTAGCAGTAACGACGATCGCCTCGCAGCCGGCCTCCACGTGCGGCCACCACGCATCGATGTTGCGCTTCACGTAATCGAGCGCATCGTGCTGGTAGTTGAGGTGGAACGAGACCGCGCCGCAGCAGCCCGCCTCTTCCACCTCGAAGAGGGAGATGCCGGCACGATCGAGCACGCGGGCGGTCGCGGCATTGATGGACGGTGCGATCGAGGGCTGCACGCAACCGCGCAGCGCAATCATGCGGCGCGGGTGCGAAGCACGGGGCCACGCGCCTGCGGGCGCTGTGCGCGGCACTTTGCGGCGCAGGTTACGCGGAAGCAGGGGGCCCGCAACACGGGCCGCTGCCAGTGCGGCGCCGAACAGTCCGCGTTTGGGGAGCGTCGCATTCAGGAACCAGCGCCGCATGCGGTCGCCGGGGCTGCGCCGCACGCGCGCCTCGACCACTTCCCGCCCCACGTCGACCAGCTTGCCGTACTCCACGCCGGAGGGACACGTGGTCTCGCAACTCCGGCACGTGAGGCAGCGATCGAGGTGGAGCAGCGTGCGCTGCGTGACGGGGGCTCCCTCCAGCGCCTGCTTCATCAGGTAGATGCGCCCGCGCGGGCTGTCCAGCTCGTCGCCGAGGAGGTTGTAGGTCGGGCAGGTCGCGAGGCAGAAGCCGCAATGCACGCATTTGCGCAGGATCGCGTCGGCTTCGCGGCCCTGCGGCGTGTCCCGGATCCAATCGGCAAGCTGGGTTTGCATCGTTCTTTCAGAAGTCGTAGAAACGGCCGTGGTTGAGGATGCCGGCCGGGTCGAAGGCTGCCTTCAGGCGGCGGTGGATCTTGAGGATCGCGGGCTTGAGCGGATGGAAGACGCCCGCCGACTTGTCGCCGCCGCGAAAGAGCGTCGCGTGGCCGCCGGCGTGCTCGGCGCTCGTGCGCACGCGCATCGGATCGACGTCGCCAACCGCCCAGCGCAATCCGCCGCCCCACTCCACCAGCGGCGTGGTCCCGAGGTCCAGCGGCTCGGCCGTTTGCGGCACCGACACGCGCCACAACGCCGGCGCCGATGCGAAGAACGGCAGGCGCTGCTCGCGCAGATCGGACCAGTAAGGCGTCGCATCCGCGACTTCGGTCCCGCCCATGCGCTCGCGCGCGGCGCGCACGGCGCTCGCGGCACCCGAAAGGCGCACGCGCAGCACGCCGCCTTCCCAGGACGTGGCCGAGAGCGGCAGCGGCTGCCCGGCCCAGCGATTCGCCTGCGCCGTGGCGGAGCGCTCGTCGAGCTCGAATGCGAGCGTGGCCTCCGCGGGCGGCAGCGGCAGCACCTTGAACGAGATCTCGGTGAGGATGCCGAGCGTGCCGAGGGCACCCGCCATGAGCCGCGAGACGTCGTAGCCCGCGACGTTCTTGATCACGCGGCCGCCGAACGAGAGCGCCTCGCCCTTGCCGTTGACGATCCGCGCGCCGAGGACGAAGTCGCGCACCGCCCCGGCATACGCGCGCCGCGGGCCCGAGAGCCCGGTGGCGACGATGCCGCCGATGGTGGCGCCGGCGGCGAAGTGCGGCGGCTCGAAGGGCAGCATCTGGCGTTCGGCGGCGAGCGCGGCCTCGACTTCCGCGAGCGGCGTGCCCGCGCGCACCGTGAGCACGAGCTCCTTCGGCTCGTACGCCACGATGCCGGCGAACGGCCGCATGTCGACCACCTCGCCCTGCAGGGCGCCGCCGTAGAAATCCTTGGTGCCGCCGCCGCGGATGCGCAGCCGCTCGCCGCGTGCCGCCGCGGTGGCGACGCGCTCGCAAAGGTCCGTCACGAAATCGTTCGCCATGGTCAGAAGCGGGGAATGTCCGCGCGCGGCAACTGGCCCGCACGCACGTGCATGCCGCCCCATTCCGCGCATCGCTTGAGGAGGGGCACGGCCTTGCCGGGATTGAGGATCGCCGCCGGGTCGAACGCGGCCTTCACATCGTGGAAGGCGGCGAGCTCGCGCGGCCTGAACTGCACGCACATCTGCCGCAGCTTCTCGACGCCCACGCCGTGCTCGCCGGTGATGGTGCCGCCCACCTCGACGCAGCGCTCGAGGATGAGCCCGCCCACTTCCTCGGCGCGCTCCCAGTCGCCGGGCTTGTTGGCGTCGTAGAAGATGCACGGGTGGATGTTGCCGTCGCCGGCGTGGAACACGTTGCCCACCATGAGGCCGTAGCGCGCCGAAAGCTCGATCACGTATTCGAGCACCTCGGGCAGGCAACGGCGCGGGATGGTGCCGTCGATGGTGTAGAAGTCGGGCATGATCGTGGCGAGCGCGGTGAACGCCCCCTTTCGCGCCTTCCACAGCCGCGCACGCTCCTCGTCGCTTGCCGCAACGCGAATCTCCGTGGCACCGCAGCGCCCGAGGATGCCGCGCACGAGCGCCAGCATCTCCGCGGCCTCCTCCGCCACGCCGTCGACTTCGGCGAGCAGCAGCGCCTGCGCCCCGGCGGGAAATCCCATCGCCATGAAACGCTCGCACGCCTCGATCACGATGCCGTCCATCATCTCGAGCGCCGCGGGGACCACGCCCGCGCCGATGATCTCGCCCACCGCCTGCGCGGCGGCGCGCACCGTCGGAAACGCCGCCAGGATGGTGTCCGTGCGCTCGGGCAGCGCCGTGAGGCGCACCACCACCTGCGTGATGGCGCCCAGGTTGCCTTCGCTGCCGGTGAGGAGCGCCATCAGGTCGTAGCCCGGCGCATCGAGCGCGCGCGAGCCCGCCTCGAGGAGATCGCCATCGCCGTCGATCGCACGCACCGCGAGGATGTTGTGCGTCGTGAGGCCGTACTTGAGGCAATGCACGCCACCCGAATTCTCGGCGACGTTGCCGCCGATGGAGCAGATCGACTGGCTCGACGGATCGGGCGCATAGAAGAGCCCGTGCGGCGCGGCGGTCTCCGAGACGAGCAGGTTGCGCACGCCCGGCTCGACCGTGGCGGTGCGCGCGAGGGCATCGAGCGCCACGATGCGCTTCATCCGCGACATCACCAGCAGCACGCCATCGCCGCGCGGAATCGCCCCGCCCGAGATGCCGGTGCCCGCGCCGCGCGAGACCACGGGCACGCCCAGACGGCGGCACGCGCGCACCACATCGCGCACCTGGCCTTCGCTCTCCGGGATCGCGGCCATGAGCGGCGTCTCGCGATAGGCGATGAGGGCGTCGGTCTCGAAGGGCTTCAGGCCCTCCTCGTCGGCGATGATCGGCAGCGGCGGCCGGATCGCACGGAGCGCGTCGAGGAGCGCGGCGCGCACATCGATGGCGGCGGCGACGGCCATCAGAAACGCGGCAGCTCGGGATGGGGCAGTGCGCCGCCCTTCACCCGCATGGCGCCGTACTCGGCGCAGCGACGCAATTCCGGAATGGCCTTGCCGGGATTGAGCAGGCCGCCCGGATCGAACGCCGCCTTGAGCGCGTGGAACTGCGCGATCTCCGCGGGCGTGAACTGCACGCACATCTGGTTGATCTTCTCGATGCCCACGCCATGCTCGCCCGTGATGGTCCCGCCGACCTCGATGCACAGCTCGAGGATGTCGGCCGCGAAGCGCTCGGTGGCCTCGAGCTCGCCCGGGTTGTTGGCGTCGTAGAGGATGAGCGGATGCAGGTTGCCGTCGCCCGCGTGGAACACGTTGGCGCAGCGCAGGCCGTACGACGCCGATAGCTCCTCCGTGCGCTTCAGGACCAGCGCCAGCGCGCCGCGCGGAATCGAGCCGTCGATGCAGTAGTAGTCCGGCGAGATGCGGCCCACCGCGGGGAATGCGGCCTTGCGCCCGGACCAGAAGCGCAGCCGCTCCGCCTCGCTCGTGGAGACGCGGATGTCCGTGGCTCCGGAAGCGCGCATCACGTCGCTGATCTTCGCGATCTCCTCCGCCACCTCTTCGCGCGTGCCGTCGGACTCCGCGAGCAGGATGGCCTCGGCCTCGAGGTCATAGCCCGCGTGCACGAAATCCTCGACCGCGCGCGTGGCGAGCTTGTCCATCATCTCGAGGCCCGCCGGCACGATGCCGGCCCCGATCACGTTCGCGACCGCCTCCCCGGCGCTCTCCACGTTCGGGAACGAAGCCATGACGACCTGCGCGAGGTCGGGCTTCGGCAGCAGCTTCACCGTCACCTCGAGCGTGACCGCGAGGAGCCCTTCGGAGCCGGTGATCGCCGCGAGGAGGTCGTAGCCCGGCGCATCGAGCGCGTCCGAGCCGAAATCGACGATGTCGCCCTCGATGGTGATCGCGTGCACCCTGGCGATGTTGTGGACGGTGAGGCCGTATTTCAGGCAGTGCACGCCGCCGGAGTTTTCCGCGACGTTGCCGCCGATGGAGCAGGCGATCTGGCTCGAGGGATCCGGCGCGTAATAGAGGCCGTAGGGCGCCACGTGCTGCGAGATGCGCAGGTTGGTCACGCCCGGCTGCACGCGGGCACGGCGCGCGAGCGGATCGACGGCGACGATGCGGTTGAAGCGGGCCATGGAAAGCAGCACGCCATCGGCCAGCGGCAGCGCGCCGCCCGACAGCCCCGTGCCCGAGCCGCGCGCGACCACGGGTGTGCCGGTTTCGCGAGCGACGGCGAGCACGGCGGCGACCTCGTCCTCGTCGGCCGGGATCGTGGCCACGAGCGGCGTCGCCCGGTACGCGGACAGGCCGTCGCACTCGTAGGGTTTCAGATCCTCGCGCGAGACCAGGACGGCGGATGCGCGCAGGCGCGCCCGCAGCCGATCGGCGATGTCCGCCTGGCCCGCATGCGCAACGGGAGTCTCGATTTCGGGCACGGCGCTCATGCCACAATCTTACCCTCCATGGATGCCTCGGCCATCTACGTCTTCGCGGTGGTGCTCGTGATCCTGGGACTCGTCGGCACCGTCGTGCCCGTGCTCCCCGGCGTGTTGCTGGTCTTCGGCGGGCTGTTCATGGGCGCGTACGCCGATGGGTTCCAGCGCGTGGGCGTCGTCGGCATGACGATCATCGGCGCGCTGGGCCTGCTCTCGCTCGGCGCCGACCTCCTCGGCACGGCCCTGGGCGCGAAGCGGCTGGGCGCGAGCCCGCAGGCGCTGCTGGGTGCCACGCTCGGCGGCGCGGCCGGGTTTCTCTTCGGCATCCCCGGCCTCCTGATCGGTCCCTTCCTCGGCGCGGCTTACGGCGAGTACATGGCCCGGGGGAAGCTGTTGCGCGCGGGAAAGGTCGGCCTGGGGACGTGGCTCGGGCTGCTGCTGGCGGCCATCGCCAAGGTGGTGATCGCTTTCCTGATGATCGCGGTTTTCTTCGCGATCCGGGCTCTTGCATGAATCACCGGGCGCCCGAACTTCGCGCTGGGGATCTCACCACAGAGGAATGAAGGACACAGAGGGTGGCACAGAGGAAACCATTGAATGGTGGGATCTCGAGGGTTGAAGCACCCTCGCAAGCAATACGTTCACGAACACCCGACACGCTTTTCCTCTGTGCCACCCTCTGTGTCCTCTGTGTCCTCTCGTGGTGAGATCCCCTGTTCGCAGTTCGGGCGCCCGCTATGACATGACAGCAAGCTGCTCGCTCGCGGCAGCGAGCCGCGCGACGAGCGTATCGAGGAAGCGCTCGTCGAAGAGCCGCCGGCAGGAAATCGAAGCCGCCCGCAGGTCCTCGGCGCGGATCTTCATCACGATGCAGTCGGAGTTGGCGGTGACGGTGGCGGTGCGGCGCGGCGACTCGCCCTTCGCCAGATAGGACATCTCGCCGAAGCAATCGCCCGCGGTGAGCACGCTCAGCATCCGGTTCGCGCGCGTGACGCGCACGTAGCCCGCGACCAGGACGAAGAACGAATCGCCCTGGTCGCCCTCGCGGATCAGCACCGTGTCGGGATGGAAGCGCGCCCAGCGGCTGATGCGCAGCACCTCCCAGATCTCGTTCTCGGGGAAATCGCGGAAGAACGGCAGCGTGCGCAGCATGCTGAAGCGCTCGGCATCGGACTGCTCGCGCCGCTCGTCGGCGCGCTGGTCGCGCTTCCAGAGGGCGGTGAGCGCCTGGCCGAATTCGTCCCAGCTCGCGAAGCGCTGCGCGGGATCCTTGGCGATCGCGCGCATGACCACGGCGTCGAGCTCGGGGGAAATCTCCGCGCGGTGCGAGCTCGGCGGCTCGGCCTGCCCGTTCACGATGGCGTTGATGACGGCCATCGTCTGCTGGCCCGGAAAGGGCAGGCGCCCCGCCAGCAGGTAGTACATGACGACGCCCAGCGCATAGATGTCGGTGAGCTCGGAGGCCTGCGCGACACCGGTGAGCAGCTCCGGCGCCATGTACGCCGGCGAGCCGACATTGGCGATCATGGTGCGGTCGGAGACGCGGTTGATCGCGGCGCCGAAGTCCGCGATCTTGATGTCGGTGCCGCCGCTGTGCAGGATGTTGCCGGGCTTGAGATCGCGGTGCGTGAGCCCGATCGCATGCGCGAAGGCGAGCGCGCGCACGCACTTGAAGATCATCTCCGCCACCACGCGCGGCTCGAGCAGCGTCTCGGGCGAGCAGAACTTCTCCAGCGTACCGCCCTCGACGTACTCCATCACGATGTAGCTCGACTTCTCCTCCACCACCGCGTCGTGGATCTGCACGATGTGCGGATGGCTCAGCTTGCCGGCGAGCGCGGCTTCGTTCAGGAACATGCGGCGGTAGAGCTCGCTGTCCTGCACGTGGTTGAGCGCCTCGGGATACATGACCTTGATCGCCACCTTGCGGCCGCCGAACGGATCCTCCGCCAGATAGACGCGGCCGGTCGCACCCCGGCCGAGGATCGACAGGATCTGGTACTTGCCGATTTGCTGCGGCGCGGCGCTCATGGGCCTAGACACAGATGAACACAGATGAACACAGATAACCCCATGATGGGTCTCGACCCGGCAACCGCTGGCACGAACACGACGCTTTGTTCTTATCCGTGTTCATCTGTGTTCATCTGCGTTCATCTGTGTTCCAGCTTTCTTTCGCTCACTTTGCGCGGCGCGCAAATAAAAAGCCGCCAGCAAAGCCGGCGGCTGATTATCCCAGATCGGCCCCGGCCTCGACCGGGGTGATCGCACTCAGAACAGCCCGGTGATCTTGCCGTCGTCGGTGATGTCGATCGAGCAGGCGCTCGGCACCTTGGGCAGGCCGGGCATGGTCATGATGTCGCCGCAGATCATCACGATGAACTCGGCACCGGCGGCCAGGCGCACCTCGCGGACGTTCACCACGTGGCCGCTCGGGGCGCCGCGCAGCTGCGGATCGGTCGAGAAGGAGTACTGCGTCTTCGCGACGCAGATCGGGTAGTGGCCGTAGCCGGACTCCTGGAATTTCTTGATCTGGGCGCGCACCTTGGAATCGGCGGTGATGTCGGAGGCGCCGTAGATCTTGGTGGCGATCTTCTTCATCTTGTCCCAGAGCGGGTCCTGCTCCTCGTACACGTACTTGAAGTCGTTCGGCTGCTCGCACAGGCGCACCACTTCCTTCGCGACTTCGGTCGCGCCCTGCCCGCCCTCCGCCCAGTGGCGCGACACGATCACCTTCGCGCCGTGGTGCGCCATCTTCTCCTGCAGCAGCTTGATCTCCGCATCCGTGTCTTCCGTGCGATGGTTGATCGCCACCACGCAGGGCAGGCCGTAATTGTTGCGGATGTTGTTCACGTGGCGCTCGATGTTGGTGATGCCCTTGGCGAGCGCTTCCAGGTTCTCCTTGCCGAGCTCCTTCACGTCGATGCCGCCGTGGTACTTGAGCGCGCGGACGGTCGCGACCAGCACGACCGCCGAGGGCTTGAGCCCCGACTTGCGGCACTTGAT
>DATMJE010000177.1:0-4460 GCA_035553995.1 Usitatibacter sp.
TTCAGCTACCTCGGGGACACGCATTGGTGCTGCCTACTTCGTCGCCGTGGCATCGATCCGCAATGATGATGACCGCACAAGTTGGACCTGCAAATGTCACCAACCACGCATTGGATGAGACATCGAAGCTCATGTCCGTCATGTGCATGGCCTCCTTCACGTCGAAGGATGCCTTATAGCGAATCAGTACGACGTTTGCCCTTGCGATCGCTTCGTTGCGTTCCAGCGGTGAACGAAGGCATCGGTAGCCGTAGTCGGCTGCTCCGAGCGTTGCCACAGCAACCAGGAGGGCGAGAGCCATGATCCGCCTTCGCTTCGTCATGCAGTCGTAGTCGCTTTCCGAGCCAGGCGGATATCAGGAAATCGCCCTCGGCGAGCGCGACCTGCCGAGGGCGACCGCGGTCGTAGACCGACTTATTTGTTGATCGTCGCCGCGCCGGCCTTGCAGGAGACTTCGTCCTGCGACCCGGTTCCGCCCGAGCAGCCGATGGCGCCGATCATCTTGCCGCCCTCGACGAGCGGGATGCCTCCGCGCGAACCGATCACGTCGTCGAGCGTGAGCAGGTAGTGGAGGTTGCCGTTCTGGATGCCGTTCTCGAAGGCTTTCGTTTCGCGGCGAAATTTCACGGCGGTACGCGCCTTGTGCTCCGAGATGGAGATCGAGGCGAGCTGCGCGCCGTCCATCCTCGCGAAGGCGACGAGATTGCCACCCGAGTCCACCACCGCGACGTTGAGCTTCCAGTTCTTGCTTTTGGCATCGGCCACCGCGGCGTTGATCGCGGCCTCCGCACGGTCGAGGGTTATCGGCGCGCCATAGGGAATGTCGAACGGCATCTTGTCCGGCACCGCATCGAGCGGATTGGCGGCGGGCGCTTGCGCAAGGGCAGCCGTGGCGGCAAGTGCCGGGGCAAGGCAGGCAATCGCGAGATTTCGCATCGCTGACATTGGAGTTCTCCTGTGAGGATTGTTGATGGCGGGTCAGGGTCCGGGTTTCCGGCGACTCGCATCGTAGTACACATCAGGAGGACCGACATACCCGCGCCTGCTACGCGGCGCGGCTCGAGTGGGACGCACGCTCGTTGGGCGAGTGAGCGCCTAAGCTTCGACCGGCTGCGGTGGCTCCTTCCGGAAGAAGCACTCCGGCAGGAACGCCGGCGCGATGTGCTCGATGTCCTTCGCCGCCACACCGTGCTCCTCGAAAACCTCGCGCCAGGTGCCCACGACCGCAACGATGGCGTCGATCATCTTCCGGGCCTCGTCCGGGCTCAAGCCGAAGCGCGCGCACTGGGAGACCAGGTTGAAGATGCTCGCCGTGCGGCCGTGGTCGCCGACAGTGAGGGCGAGATCACGATGCTCGAGGCTCAGGCGGCGCGCGGGGACGATGTCGTAGGCGGGCGAAAGCTGCCAACCCTTGGCACTGCGCAGCACCGCGTGGTTTCGCGGGTGGTCGTCGTCATTGGTGACCGCGGCATTGAAGACCATCCGCCGGAAGAGCTCGACGCGATCGGCGTCGGGCTTCGTGGACCACCGGCGCAGCTGGTCGGCCAGCAGCAGGTACGACCACCGCGGGCGGCTCGAGATGCTCTCGTCGGCGCCTACCATGGTCATGGCGCTCACCATTCCGTAGCGGAAGTAGCCCTTGGGCGAATGCTCGCGATCGAAGCGCTCGATCATGAGGACGTCGCGAGGCCCGACCACCTGGATTCTCGCGCGCGCGGCGTCGATCCCCGCGCGGCGTGCGAGCTCGAGCGTTGCGCACTCCACACGCGGCAGGTTGAACGGATCGCCTTTCGCGGGGAATTTGCCGATCCAGAGGCGCTCGCCCTCTTCGATCGTGGCCTTGGGCCGCATGCCGCCCATGGAGGTACCCGGCTCCAGCTCATCGAGCAGGTGCTGGGGCACGGCCTTGCCTTCCTCGATGTCCTCGGCGGCCTGGATCAACTCGGCCAACTGGTGCGTGCGGTTGAACTTGCGCGCGGTGGGCTTGAGCGGCAGCTCGCTGCTGAAGCTCAGGTATCCGCCGCCGTCGGCGGGACCTTGGACCATGTAGTCGATCTCTTCCAGGTCGCCTGCTGCGCGGTGCAGTCGATGCTCGATGACCTTGCGGCCCCAATAATCGGGCGACGCGTCGCGCACGGCGCCGGGCACGCCCTTGAAGGCCGTGAATTCGCGCAGCCGGTTGTCCAGCGGCAGCTCGAAAGGATCCAGCGTCACCGCGTCACGGCGCTCCAGGTAGCGATCGCCGTACCGGAAGCGGCCGACAAAGGTGCCGTCGCCGATTTTCTCGATCACGAGCAGCGCCGCGGGCACGGTTCGGAGCGTGCCCGGAAGCTGCACGTGCACGTAGCACTCCCGTTCAGAAGTCATAGCGACCCTTGGCTGTTTCCTTCGTCCGGGCACGCTTGGGCGCGCGCGAGCTCTCGAGAGTCTTGCCGTGTGTGTCGAGGTCGGGATTCGCGGCCGGGTCCAGCGTTGCGTCGAGGCCCAGCGCCCAGAGAACCGTGGCGAATGTCGCGAGCGTGACGCCGGGCTTGCCGGCTTCGAGGGCGGCCAAGGTGTTGCGGCTGATGCCCGCCTTGCCGGCGAGCTCCGCTGAGGTGAGCCTGCGGCGCAGGCGCGCGCGGCGTACGCGCTGGCCCAAGTTAGCGGTGCGAACCTGAACGGGCTGGGGGACGGTGATGATTTTGCCCACTATATTGAGCGATAACTAGTATAATGACCAATATCATGAGCGTCCTAGCCAGAGGCCGTCAAGCTCGGCGCGGGTATTCGACTCGGAGTCCAAGGTATTTTGTGAGCGCTCACACACGCTCGCGGTTACCGGGGCCGCGAACTCTCGATGGCCTTGCGCGTCAGTGCCGGAGTGCCGGCAGATGGGCCCCCTTTGTCCGGGGCCACGAAGACAATCCGGTCGACGGCGTACCATGCGCGTTCGACTTCGACGGAGAATCGCCATGGGACTCCTGGATTCGCTCGTGCAGGCGGTTGGCGGCGGCAACTCGCAGCCATTCGACCAGGTCGCACAACAAGCGCCTTCCGACGTGCTCGCGAAGGGCCTCGCGGCCGCCTTCGGATCCGACCAGACGCCGCCCATCGGCAACATGGTGTCGCAGATCTTCGAGCAATCGAACGGCGAGCAGAAGGCCGGAATGCTCAACCAGCTCATCGCCGCGCTCGGGCCGACGGTCATGGCAGCGCTTGCGGGCGGCACGCTCGGCAAGGTGATGAACCCGGGCCAGGCGCAGAT
The DNA here is from genome assembly GCA_035553995.1 of Usitatibacter sp. Classification (GTDB taxonomy): domain Bacteria; phylum Pseudomonadota; class Gammaproteobacteria; order Burkholderiales; family Usitatibacteraceae; genus Usitatibacter. The sequence continues at coordinate 3,248 of DATMJE010000177.1, forward strand.
CACGCCGGAGCAGGCACAACAGCTTTCGCCGCAAGAGGTGCAGGACGTCGTCAACCACGCCAATGAGGTCCATCCCGGCGTGGCCGACCAGCTCGGCCAGTTCTATGCGCAGCACCGCGGCCTGCTCAATACGCTGGGCGCCCTTGCGGCGACAGTGGCCATGGCCAGGATGAAGGACCACGTGGCCTCGAGGTAGCAACTTCTCTTTCCCTCACGATCGGAGAACATTGATGCGAAACATGATGCAGGCTCTCTTCCTCGTAGCCGGAGTGGCAATCGCCGCTACCGGATTCGCCCAGGCCCCTGCGGGCGCGCCCGCCGGCACGACCGGCCTATGCAAGGACGGCTCGTACCACTCGGGCGCCACCAAGAAAGGCGCCTGCTCGAAGCACGGCGGCGTGAAGGAGTGGTATGGCGCCGCAGATGACAAGGCCGCCGCTCCGAAGAAGGAAGCCGCGACGACGAACAAGGACGCTGCGGATACCAAGAAGGAAGCTACCGAGGCGGCGAAGCCGGCAGCGAAGCCCACGAAGACCGCCGCGGCGGAACCGCGCGCCACGCCGGCCGCAGGTGGCGGTGCGGGCAAGGTGTGGGTGAACACGGACTCGAAGGTCTACCACTGCCAGGGCAACAAGTGGTATGGCACCACGAAGAAGGGCGAGTACATGACCGAAGCGCAAGCCAAGGCCGCGGGCAACCGCGCCGACCACGGGAAGAGCTGCTCCTGACGGCGCGGGGGCGTTGTCGCGCCGTTACTGGCAAAGCGGCAACGCCTGCTCCCTGCCTTCGCCCGCAAAATTCGGATGGGCGGCTAGGTACCTTCGCCGCGCGGGGTCAATTGCTTTTGCAGGAAGTATCGAGAGTAGCCCTTGGGATATTCCGGCAGGGTCGCAAAGCACGTATAGCCGAGGCGCTCGTAAAAGCCGCGAGCCTGGAACTCGAAAGTGTCCAGCCAGGCCGAGCAGCAACCTCGCCGCAGCGCTTCCTCTTCCGCCTCGGCCATGAGGCGGCGTCCGAATCCCAGGCCCCGCAATTCATCGGGAACCGCCAGCAGTTGAACGTATAGCCAGCCGTATGCAGTCGCGCCCCAGAGTCCGCCTATCACCGCGTCTTCCCCGTCGCGAAGCTCGATGACGAGCGCCCGGTATCCGCTCGGCCCCGCGCGATTCTCGTTGAATTGCACCAAAGGCGCCGTAATAGCGCGCCGCACCGC
>DATMJE010000178.1:0-11026 GCA_035553995.1 Usitatibacter sp.
CGAGCGCGAAGGGACCTCCAACGAGAACAATCCCGAGGCGCACGAGATCGTGAGGAAGATCCGCGCGCACCTCGACTCGAAGTACCGCGGCAAGATGCTGCTCGCGGAAGCCAACATGTGGCCCGAGGACGTGCGCCAGTACTTCGGCGACGCCGACGAATGCCACATGGCGTACCACTTCCCGATGATGCCGCGCCTCTACATGTCGATCGCGATGGAGGACCGGTACCCGCTGGTGGAGATCCTCAACCAGACGCCGCCCATCCCGGCCAACTGCCAGTGGGCGATCTTCCTGCGCAACCACGACGAGCTCACGCTCGAGATGGTGACCGACCGCGAGCGCGACTACATGTACCGCATCTTCGCGGACGACCCGCGCATGCGCGTGAACGTGGGCATCCGCCGCCGCCTCGCCCCGCTGATGGAGAACAGCCGCCCCAAGATCGAGCTCATCACCTTCCTGCTGATGACGATGCCGGGAGCGCCGATCCTCTACTACGGCGACGAGATCGGCATGGGCGACAACATCTACCTGGGCGACCGGAACGGTGTCCGCACGCCCATGCAGTGGAGCCCGGACCGCAACGCGGGCTTCTCGCGCGCCGATCCGCAGAAGCTCTACCTGCCGCCGATCATGGACCCGGTGTACGGCTTCCAGTCGGTCAACGTGGAAGCGCAGCTGCGCAGCTCCTCGTCGCTGCTGCACTGGACGCGCCGCGTGGTGGCCACCCGCAATCGCTACAAGGCGTTCGGCCGCGGCACCATCTCCTTCCTCGAGCCCGGCAACCGCAAGGTGCTGGCCTACGTGCGCGAGTGGGAAGACGAGGCGATCCTCTGCGTGGCGAACCTCTCGCGCGTGTCCCAGGCGGTCGAGCTCGACCTCTCCCGCTTCGACGAGCGCGTGCCGGTGGAGCTGCTCGGGCAGGAAGCCTTCCCGCCCATCGGAAACCTGCCGTACCTGCTGACCCTGCCGGGCCATGGCTATTTCGCTTTCCGCCTCGCGAAGGATGCGCGCCCGCCCGCGTGGCACGAAGACCGCCTCACGCCGCGGCGCCTGCCCGTGCTGGTGCTCGCCGGCGGCTGGCAGAACGTGTTGGAGGGCCGCGTGCCGAACCCCCGCCCGGACCAGGTATTCATCAACGCCACCCACGAGAAGCTGCGCGACGAGGTGCTCCGGCAGTACGTCGCCACGCGCCGCTGGTACGCGGCCAAGGGCGAGAAGGTCGACGACCTGCGCATGTCCCACGTCGCCGAATGGAAGAGCGCCACGGGCTCGTGGTATGCGGCCTTCCTCGACGTGAAGCTTGCCAACGGCGGCGAGCAGCGCTACTTCGTGCCGATGGGCGTGGAGTGGGAGACGCGCACCAACGACCCTTCCGAGACGCTCGCCGCCGCGGCCATCACGCGGGTGCGCTATCGCGATCGCGTCGGCATCTTCTACGGGGCCTACGCCAATCCCGAGTTCGGCCGTGCGCTTGCCATCGCCATGGGCCGCAACGAGGAGGTGCCGCTCGGGGGCGGCAGGCTCAAGTTCACCTCCACCTCGCTCTACCCGGAATTCGAGCCCGCCGTGCACGAGGACGTGAAAGTGCCCGGCCTCGAGCAGAGCAACACCGGCGTCTTCTTCGGCAACCGGCTCTTCCTCAAGGGCTATCGCCGCATGCGCGTGGGCGTGAACCCGGAGCTCGAGCTCGGCCGCTTCCTCACCGAGAAATCGCCCTTCCCCAACATCGCGCCGCTGGTGGGCTACGCCGAATATTTCGAGGACGGCGGCGACGAGCCGATCACGCTCGCGGTGCTGCAGAAATTCGTCGAGAACCAGGGCGACCTCTGGACGCTCACGCTGGAGCACCTCGGGCGCACGCTGCAGACGCCGCCGGTCGTGACGCAACCGAACACCGAGAACGCGCCGGAAGCCGCCGCCGCGGATTTCCACCTGAGCCGGATGGCCACACTCGGCCGGCGCATCGGCGAGCTGCATCGCGCGCTCGCGATGCACACCGGGGACGCGGCGTTCGACCCGGAGCCGGTCACGCAGGCCGACGTCGACGCATGGAAGACGCGTGTCGCCGCCGAGCTCGACGAGACCTTCCGCCAGATCGAGGCCCTGCAGGGCGAGAAGCTGCGCGAGCAGGTGGCACCGCTCCTCGCCGCGCGTGAGAAGCTGCGCGCGCGCATCAGCGACATCGCCGTGCCGCTCGGGCAGCTCACCAAGACGCGCTACCATGGCGACCTCCACATGGGACAGGTGCTGGTCGCGCAGGACGACTTCATCATCGTCGACTTCGAGGGCGAGCCCGGGCGCCCGCTCGAGGAGCGGCGCGCGAAGACCTGCGTGATGCGCGACGTCGCCGGCATGGTGCGCTCGTTCGGCTACGCCCATGCCGCCGCGGCGCGCCGCGAAGCGCCTCCCACCGAAGGACGCGGCACGCTGCTGGGCGACTGGGAACGCGATGCCGTGCAGTGCTTCCTGCAGGGCTATCGCGAAGCCACGCAGGGCGTGTCCTCGGTGCCGGGCGACGAGGCGGCGTTTCGCGCGCTGCTCGATTTCTTCGTGCTCGAGAAGGCGCTCTACGAGCTGCGCTACGAGGTGGCCAACCGGCCGGACTGGGTCGACATTCCCCTGCGCGGGCTGATGGAGGTGGCGCGCGCATGACGAAGGCGACGGTCGCGCCCGCGCCGGCCGCCGGATACGAGCTGTGGCGCGGATCGCCCTACCCCCTCGGGGCGACGTGGGACGGACAGGGGGTGAACTTCGCGCTCTTCTCGCGCAACGCCGAAAAGGTGGAGCTGTGCCTCTTCGACGAGACCGGGCGCCGCGAGCTGCAGCGCATCGCGCTGCGCGAGCGCACCGACTTCGTCTGGCACGGCTACCTGCCGCAGGCGCTCCCCGGGCAGCTCTACGGTTATCGCGTCCACGGCCCCTACCAGCCCGATCGCGGGCACCGCTTCAACGCGCACAAGCTGCTGCTCGATCCCTACGCACGCAGCATCGTCGGCACCATCAAGTGGAGCGACGCGCACTTCGGCTACACCATCGGCCACCGCCGCGACGACGTGTCCATGGACCGGCGGGACAGCGCCACGGGCATGCCCAAGTCGCAGGTGATCGACACCGCCTTCAGCTGGGGCGACGACCGCCATCCGCACGTGCCTGCCAACACGCGCGTGATCTACGAGATGCACGTGCGCGGCTACACCAAGCGGCACCCCGACGTCCCGCCGCAACTGCAGGGCACCTTCGCGGGCCTGTGCACGCCGCAGGTGATCGACCACCTCAAGTCGCTCGGCGTGACCACGATCGAGCTGCTGCCGGTGCAGGCGTTCGTGGACGACCGGCCGCTGGTGCAGCGCGGGCTGGTGAACTTCTGGGGCTACAACACCATCGGCTTCTTCGCGCCCGAGCCGCGCTACGGCGTCGGCAACCCGGTGAACGAGTTCAAGACCATGGTGAAGACGCTGCACTCGGCGGGCATCGAGGTCGTGCTCGACGTGGTCTACAACCACACCGGCGAGGGCAACGAGCACGGGCCGACGCTGTGCTTTCGCGGCATCGACAACCATGCGTACTACCGGCTCGGCCACGACAAGCGCCTCAGCGCCGATTTCACCGGCTGCGGCAACACGCTCGACCTGCGCAACCCGCGAGTCCTGCAGATGGTCATCGACTCGCTGCGCTACTGGGTGAGCGAGATGCACGTGGATGGCTTCCGCTTCGACCTCGCTTCCACGCTCGCGCGCGACAGTCCCGATTTCGACCCGCTCTCCAACTTCTTCGCCGTGCTGCGGCAGGACCCGGTGCTGTCGCCGCGCCTGCTCATCGCCGAGCCGTGGGACCTGGGCGCGGGCGGCTACCAGGTGGGCCGCTTCCCGCCCGGCTGGGCCGAATGGAACGACCAGTACCGCGACACCATGCGCGCCTACTGGAAGGGCGACGGCGGCCTCATCGGCGATTTCGCGCGGCGCCTCACGGGCTCGGCCGACTTCTTCTCGCACAACGAGCGCGGGCCCACGGCCAGCATCAACTTCATCACCGCGCACGACGGCTTCACGCTGAACGACCTGGTCTCGTACAACAAGAAGCACAACGAGGCCAACGGCGAGGACAACCGCGACGGCAACAACAACAACCTGTCGTGGAACTACGGCGTCGAGGGGACCACGGACGATGCCGACATCAACTGGATGCGCGAGCAGCAGAAGCGCAACCTGCTCGCCACGCTGCTGCTCTCCCAGGGCGTGCCGATGCTGCTCGCGGGCGACGAGGTGAGCCGCACGCAGGGCGGCAACAACAACGCCTACTGCCAGGACAACGAGGTGAGCTGGCTCGACTGGAACTGGACCGACGACCGCTGGCGCCTGCTCAACTTCACCAAGCGCATGATCGCGCTGCGCCGCCAGCATCCGCTGTTCCATCGCCGCGACTTCTTCCACGGGGTGCCGGTGGGCGACGGCGCGCGCAAGGACGTGGCGTGGCTCAAGCCCGACGGGCAGGAGATGACCACCGAGGAGTGGGAGAAGGATTTCGCGCGCTGCCTCGGCATGTGGCTCAACGGCGAGCAGCTGCCCGAGACCGACGACCGCGGGCATCCGCTGCGCGACGACAGCTTCCTGGTGCTGTTCAACGCGCACCACGACCGCATCGATTTCCACCTCCCGGACGCCGGGGATGGCACGGCGTGGTGGCCGGAAGTGGACACTTCGTACGACACCGGAGCGCCGCGGCCCGAATCGTTCGAGCCGAATCGAACCTATCCCCTGCAGGGACGGTCGCTTGTCCTGCTGAGACAACTTCCGGCGCACGAACGATGAAGCGAAAACACGAAATGCCTTTCGGCGCGCGCTATGCGCGCGAGTCCACGGGATTTCGCCTGTGGGCTCCGGGGGCGTCTCGCGTTTCGCTGCGGCTCGGACGCGAGGCGGCGGCGCGCACGCTCGCGATGACGCGCGATCGCGAGGGCTGGCACTCGCTCGAGGTGCCGGCTGTCAGGCCCGGCGATGCTTATGCCTTCGTCCTCGAGGATGGGACGGTGGTCCCGGACCCCGCATCGCGCAGCAATCCCTGGGACGTGGGCGGGCCCAGCGCCGTGGTCGATCCCGAAGCATTCGACTGGCAGGATGGCGAATGGAAAGGCCGGCCGTGGCACGAGGCCGTGGTGTACGAGCTGCATATCGGCACCTTCACGGCCGAGGGCACGTTCCGCGCCGCGATCGGCAGGCTCGACCACCTGGTGCGTTGCGGCTTCACCGCGATCGAGGTCATGCCGGTCGCGGACTTCGCGGGCGAGCGCAACTGGGGTTACGACGGCGTGCTGCCGTTCGCGCCGGATTCCGCGTACGGCACGCCCGAGGACCTCAAGGCCTTCGTGGTCGAAGCGCATTTGCGCGGTCTCATGGTGCTGCTCGACGTGGTCTACAACCACTTCGGCCCCGAGGGCAATTACCTGCCGCAATACGCTTCCCAGCTCTTCAACCCGGCACACCAGACGCCGTGGGGTGCCGCGATCAACTTCGACGGCGAGGGCGCGCAGCCGGTGCGCGATTTCTTCATCCACAACGCGCTCTACTGGCTCGAGGAGTATCACTTCGACGGCCTGAGGCTGGACGCCGTGCACGCCGTCGTCGACGAATCGCCGCGGCACGTCGTGATGGACATGGCCCGCGCCATTCGCTCGCTCGCGCGGCCCAACGTGCACATGGTGCTCGAGAACGACGCCAACATGGCGAGCTTCCTCGACCGCGACCAGGACTCGCACGCCACGGCGCAGTGGAATGACGATGCGCACCACGCCCTCCACGTGCTCATCACCGGGGAGAAGGACGGCTACTACCGCGACTATGCCGACCGCCCCGCGTGGTATCTCGGCCGTACGCTCGCCGAAGGCTTCGCCTACCAGGGCGATCCCTCGAAGCATCGCGAGGGCGAACGCCGCGGCGAGCCCTCCGCGCACCTGCCGCTCACGGCTTTCATGCCGTTCCTGCAGAACCACGACCAGGTCGGCAACCGTGCGCTCGGCGAGCGCCTCACGATGCTGGCGCCCGAGCCGGCGCTCAGGCTCGCCACCGCGACCCTGCTGCTGGCACCCTCCATCCCGCTCGTCTTCATGGGCGAGGAGTTCGGTGCGCGCACGCCGTTCCTGTTCTTCTGCGATTTCCACGGCGAGCTCGGCAATGCGGTGCGCGAGGGCCGCCGCCGCGAGTTCGCGGCCTTCGAGCGCTTCCGCGACGCCAGGGCACGCGAGGCCATTCCCGATCCGGTCGCGCCGAAGACCTTCTCCGATTCGAAGCTCGACTGGTCGAGCCTCACGCAGCCCGTGCATGCCGCGTGGCTCGAGCTCTATCGCGAGCTGCTCGCGCTGCGCGCACGCGTGATCGTGCCGCGCCTTCGCGAACCGCAGCGCGAGGCGCGCTTCGCGGACGCCGGCCCGTGCGGACTCGCGGAGGACTGGACGTTCGCCGCAGGCAGCCGCCTGCACCTGCGCGCGAACTTCTCCGCTACGGCATGCAACGGCCTTTCCGCGGCGCCCGGCGAGCGCATCTTCGCGCTCGGTGACGCAGCGCATGGCGACGCGCTCGCACCCTGGAGCGGCACCTGGACACTCGAGGGCGCGCGGTGAGCGACCTCCTCGAGCGCCTCGCGCGGCATTACGGCATCGAGCCGGGCTACCACGATGTGTGGGGCAACTGGCACGCCGCGAGCGAGGAGACGCTGCGCACGCTGCTCGCGGCCATGGGCATCGACGCGTCCGACGAGGAGCGCACCGGCGCCGCGCTCACCACGGCCGAGCGGCAGCAGTGGACGCGCGTCGTGCCGCCGATCACCGTGCTCAGGCGCGCGCAGCTCGCGCAGGGCGTGCGCATCCAGCTCGAGGAAGCGTCGCTCGCGCGGCCGCTGGCGTGGCGGCTGGTGCAGGAAAGCGGCGAGATCGAGGAGCGCGCGTTCACGCCGGTGAAGCTGGTGCAGCTCGAGCAGCACGGACAGGATGGCCTGCGCATACACGCCTTCCTGCTGCCGCTGCCGGCGGAGCTGCCCGACGGCTACCATCGCCTCGCGATCCTGGAGGGCGACACGCTGCTGGGCGAAGGCGTGCTCGCGGTGGTTCCGGAAAAATGCTTCCTTCCCGCGCTGATTGCCGACGGCGGGCGCGTGTGGGGCATCACCGTCCAGCTCTATGCGCTGCGCTCCGCACGCAACGCCGGCATCGGCAACTTCACCGACCTGCGCAAGTGCGCGGACAACTGGGGCGCGCGCGGTGCCGGCATCGTCGGCGTGAACCCGCTGCACGCGCTGTCGCTGCGCGATCCGGGCGCGGCCAGCCCGTACAGCCCCTCGAGCCGGCTGTTCCTGAATCCGCTCTATATCGACATCGAAAGCGTGCCGGACTTCCTCGAGCTCGCCGAGGACGATCCCGACCTCATCGCGCGCTGGCGCACGCGCACGGCGCAATTGCGCGCCGCCCCCGAGGTGGATTACGCCGGCGTCGCCGCGGCCAAGCGCGAGATGTTCGACGCGCTCTACGGCAACTTCCGCAAGCGCCACCTTTCGGCGGCCACGCCGCGCGGGCGCGCCTTCGCGCAGTTCCGCGAAGCGCGCGGCGGGCCGTTGCGCCGGCACGCGCTGCACGAGGCGCTGGCGGAATTCCACGGCGGCACGTGGCGCCAGTGGCCCGAGGAGCACCGCGATCCGGGGAGCGAGGCCGTGCGCCGCTTCGTCACCGAGCAGGCCGAGCGCGTGGCGCTGCACGAGTACCTGCAGTGGCAGGCCGACCAGCAGCTTGCCGCGGCCCAGGCGCGCTGCGGCGAGCTCGGCATGGCCGTGGGCCTCTACGCCGACCTCGCGATCTCCATCGGTCCCGACGGCTCGGAAGCGTGGGCGAACCAGCGGCTCTACGCGCTCGGCGTCGCGGTCGGCGCGCCGCCGGACGAGTTCAACCGCGCGGGGCAGGACTGGGGGCTTCCGCCGCTGGTGCCGCAGCGCCTGCGCGACGCGGCCTATGCGCCCTTCATCGCGACGCTGCGCGCGAACATGGCCCGCGCGGGCGCCTTGCGCATCGACCACGTGATGGGCCTCATGCGCCTGTACTGGGTGCCGGCCGGCATGACGGCCGACCGCGGCGCCTACGTGGGTTACCCGGTCGACGATCTCCTCGGCATCGTGGCGCTGGAAAGCCACCGGCAGCGCTGCCTCGTGATCGGCGAGGACCTGGGCACCGTGCCGCCGGAGCTCGTGACCAAGCTCGCCGATGCGGACGTGCTCTCGTACCGCGTGCTGCTCTTCGAGCGCCAGGACGGACGCTTCAAGTCGCCGCACGAGTATCCGCGGCGCGCCCTCGTGGCGTGGTCCACGCACGACCTGCCCACCTTCGCCGGCTGGTGGAGCGAGAAGGACGTGGCCACGCGCGAGCAGCTCGGCATCTTCAAGCCCGAGGACGTGCAGCGCGAGCGCAGCGATCGCGAGGGCGGGCGCGCGGCACTCGTCGCCGCGTTCGCGAGCGAGAACCTGCTGGACCCGGCAACCTCGCCCGCGCGCGGCGACCCGCCGGAGGCGGTGTTCGACGCGATGCACGAGTTCCTCGCGCGCACGCCGTCGGCCGTCATGGTGGTGCAGATGGAGGACGTCCTCGGCGAGGCCGACCAGGCGAACCTCCCGGGCACGGTGGACCAGCATCCCAACTGGCGCCGCAAGCTGCCGCTGCCGCTGGAGGATTGGCGCAGCGATCCGCGCATCCGCCGCGTGGCCAAGCGCCTCGCCGGCGTGCGCGGTGGGCGCAAGCAGCGCCGCGACGTGCCCGCGGGTCTCGACAAGGCGCGCATCCCCCGCGCCACGTATCGCATCCAGCTCCACGGCGAGTTCACCTTCCGCGATGCGACCGCGCTCGTGCCGTACTGGGCGGCGCTCGGCGTGAGCCACGTCTACTGCTCGCCGTACCTGCGCGCGCGTCCGGGCAGCAAGCACGGCTACGACATCATCGACCATGACAGCATCAACCCCGAGATCGGCACCCGCGAGGAGCTTGATGCGTTCTCGCGTGCGCTGAGCGAGCACGGGCTCGCGCAGATGATGGACATCGTGCCCAACCACATGGGCGTGCTCGCGGCGGACAACGCATGGTGGCAGGACCTTCTCGAGAACGGGCCCGCCTCGGCGCTCGCGGGGTTCTTCGACGTCGACTGGCATCCTCCCAACGAGCACCTGGCCAACCGCGTGCTGCTGCCGGTGCTGGGCGACCATTACGGCGTCGAGCTCTCCGGCGGCAAGCTGGTGCTCGAGTTCGAGCCCGCCAGTGGCGGGTTCGCAATCACCTACTTCGCGCACCGCCTGCCGATCGACCCGCGCGAGTATCCGCGCATCCTCGCACCCGCCGTGCGCGAGCTCGAGAACGGCGGCGAGGAGATCGCCCACCAGGCGCAGGCGCTGCGCTCGATCATGGAAAGCTTCGCGCGCCTGCCGCTGCGCTCCGAGACCGCGCAGGCGCGCATGGACGAGCGCAACCTCGGGAAGGAGATCGCCAAGGGACGACTCGCATCGCTCGCGCGCGTCAACGTGCGCGTGGCGGAGGCCATCCGGCAGGCGGTCGCGTCGTTCAACGGCCATTCCGAGGACCCGACCAGCTTCGACGCGCTGCACGACCTGCTCGAGCGCCAGCCGTTCCGCCTCGCCTACTGGCGCGTCGCCCAGGACGAGATCAATTACCGCCGCTTCTTCGACATCAACGACCTCGCCGCGCTGCGGCAGGAAAACGAGGCGGTGTTCAACGGCACGCACCGCCTCGTCCTGGAGCTGGTGAAGGACGGCATCGTGGAGGCGTTGCGCATCGACCACCCCGACGGGCTCTACGACCCGCGGGCGTATTTCCGCAAGCTGCAGGAGGCGTGCGGGAAACCCACCTACGTGGCGGTGGAGAAGATCGTGGCGCCGTTCGAGAACCTGCCCGAGGACTGGGCGGTGCATGGAACCACCGGCTACCGCTTCGCGAATGTCGTGAACGGGCTCTTCGTCGACCCCACCGCCGAGCAGCGCATGACGCGGACCTACCACTCGTTCATCGGCGACGAGACCGACTTCGAGGAGTGCGCGCGGCGCTCGCGGCGGCTCATCCTGCGCACCTCCCTGTCGTCGGAGCTCACCATGCTCACCAGCCGGCTCGCGCGCATCGCGCGCGCCGACCGCAACACGCGCGACTTCACGTTCGCCACGCTGCGCGAAGGGTTGGCCGAGGTGATCGCCTCCTTCCCGGTCTATCGGACGTACATCGACGACCACGTGCGGCCGGAGGACCGGCGCTACATCGAGTGGGCCGTCACACGGGCACGCGCCCAGAGCCGGGCGGCGGACGTGGGCGTGTTCGACTTCCTGCGCGACGCCCTCATGTGCGAGCTGCCGACGCGCTCGCCGGCGCTCGGGGCCGCGGTGCGCCACTTCGCACGCAAGTTCCAGCAGATCACCTCGCCCGTCATGGCGAAGGGCGTCGAGGACACGACGTTCTACATCTACAACCGGCTGGTCTCGCTGAACGACGTGGGCGGCGACCCGTCGGAGTTCGGCTTCCCGCGCGAGCGCTTCCACCGGGCGAGCGCCAACCGCGCGCGCCACTGGCCGCATACGATGCTCGCCACCTCGACGCACGACAACAAGCGCTCCGAGGACGTGCGCGCCCGCATCAACGTGCTCTCGGAAATGGTGCCGGCCTGGCGGCTGCAGCTGCGCAAGTGGCATCGCATGAACCTCGCCCACAAGACCGAGGTGGACGGCGTGCTCGCCCCGTCGCGCAACGACGAATACCTGCTCTACCAGGTCCTGCTGGGAAGCTGCCCGCTCGCGAGCCCCCGCGGCGCCGGGATCGAGAGCTGGCGCGACCGCATCGTGGCCTACATGCAGAAGGCCACGCGCGAGGCGAAGCTGCACACGAGCTGGGCGAACGAGAACGCGGCGTACGAGAAGGCCACCACGCGCTTCGTCTGCAAGCTCCTCGAGGACGCGCCCGGCAACGAGTTCCTGCAGGACTTCCGCGCCGTCGTGCAGCCG
>DATMJE010000179.1:0-12252 GCA_035553995.1 Usitatibacter sp.
AGGCGCTCGCTCAGCGCATTGTTGGGCTCACCTGCGGCGCTGCCCAGCACGATGCGCGCTCGCTCAACAAGTGCCGTAGGAATCGAGCGCGAGCGCACCATCGATTGCAACTGCGCGCGCTCCGCTTCGCTCAGCACCAACTCGGCCTTCGGTCTTCCCATCGCCATCGCGGTATCTCCGGTGACAAAGATACCGAAAAGCGATGCAAGACATATGCCATGTATTAACGGAACAGGACACTAGCTCGCCGGCGAGGCCTTCATGCGCGCCTCGCGGTCGGCGAGGAATCTCGCGGTGCCGTCGCGGCCCACCGCCATCACCGCGGTCACGTTGCCCTCCGCATCCTTGAGCATGCCGAAGCTGAACTCGACGTAGAGCTTGCGGCCGTCCCTGGTGGTGGCGCGCGTGGTCATCACCTGCCCCGCGTACTTCGTGGTGCCGCTCGCGAGCGAGCGCTCGAAGCCGTCCCAGTGCGACTTGCGCAGGTGCTCCGGGATGATCAGGTCGAGGCTGTGCCCCAGCACCTCGCCGGCGCTGAAGCCGAAAAGCGCTTCGGAAGCGCGATTCCACGCGATGATGTTGCCGTCGCGCCCGGCCACGATGATCGACACCGGCGCCTGCTCGAGCACCGCCTGGAAGAAGCTCGCATCCATGGGTCAGGCGGCCCTTTCGGTGAAGGACTTGAGCATGTCGAGCGGGATGGGAAAGACGATCGTGGAAGTCTTGTCGCCCGCGATCTGGGTGAGCGTCTGCAGGTAGCGCAGCTGCATCGCTTCGGACCGCCGCGTGAGCACCTCCGCCGCCTGCAGCAGCTTCTCGGAGGCCTGCAGCTCGCCTTCCGCGTGGATCACCTTCGCGCGCCGCTCGCGCTCGGCCTCGGCCTGGCGGGCGATCGCGCGCACCATCGACTCGTTGAGGTCCACGTGCTTGATCTCGACGATCGAGACCTTGATCCCCCACGCGTCGGTCTGGGTGTCGAGCGCCTGCTGGATGTCGGCGTTGAGCTTCTCGCGCTCGGCGAGCAACGCGTCCAGCTCGTGCTTGCCCAGCACCGAGCGCAGCGTCGTCTGCCCGAGCTGGCTCGTCGCGAGCAGGAAGTTCTCCACCTGGATGATCGCCTTCTGCGGCTCGACCACGCGGAAATAGACGACCGCGTTCACCTTCACCGAGACGTTGTCGCGCGTGATCACGTCCTGCGGCGGCACGTCGAGCACGATGGTGCGCAGGTCCACCTTCACCATCTGCTGCACCATCGGGATGAGGAAGAAGAGGCCCGGCCCCTTCACCGCCCAGTAGCGGCCGAGATGGAAGACCACGCCGCGCTGGTACTCGCGCAGCACGCGCACCGACATGACCGCGAGGATCACGACGATGAGGAACAAGCCGCTGCCGAAGCTCAGGATCATCACGATTGCCCTTTCCTCGATTCGGACACCACGTCGAGCGTGAGCCCGTGCATCGCGCGAACGCGCACGTGCTCGCCCGCCTTCATGGGGGTGGCGCTGCGCACGCGCCACCGCTCGCTGTGCACGCGCGCCCAGCCCTCGCCCTCGAAATCCTCCATCACCTCGCCATGCGCGCCGATGAGCTCCTCGCGCCCGCTCACCACCGGGCGACGGCGCGACCGCATGAGGGAGCCCAGCGCGAGAACGAAGAACGCCGCCGTGCCGAGCGCGAGGCCGCCGATGAGCGCGTACGGCACGCTGTAGCCCGGCGCATCGATGAGGAGCACCGAGCCCACGACGAACGCGATCAGCCCGCCCACGCCGAGCGAGCCGTATGCCGGCAGGAAGGCCTCGGCGACCATGAACGCGATGCCCACGACGATGAGCGCCAGGCCGGCGTAGTTGACCGGCAGCATCTGCAGCGAATAGAGCGCGATGAGCAGCGCGACCACGCCCGCCACGCCGGGCAGCACGAGCCCCGGATTCATGAGCTCGAAGGCGATGCCGTAGATGCCGAGCAGCAGCAGGACATACGCGACCTGCGGATGCGTGATGACGGACAGCAGCCGCGTGCGCCAGTCCGGCTCGATCGTCACGACCTCCGCGTCCTTCGCGCCGGCGCCCTCGAGGAGCCGTGGCAGGTCGGGGGCGATGAAATCGATCACCTTCTCCTTCACGGCCTCGTCGGCGCTGAGGCTTACGGCCTCGCGCACCGCGCGCTCGCCCCAGTCGGGATTGCGCCCGCGAAGCTGCGCCAATGAGCGGATGTACGCTGCGGCGTCGTGCATCGCCTTGCGCGCGAGCGTGCCCCCGGGCGAAGGCACACCTTTCTCGGCCTTGTCATCGGGCTTCTCGTCGGGCTGGCCGATCGCCACGGGCGACGCGGCTCCGAGGTTGGTGCCCGGCGCCATCGCCGCCACGTGGCAGGCGTAGAGGATGAAGGTGCCCGCGCTCGCCGCGCGCGCCCCGCTCGGTGCCACCCATCCCACGACGCGCACGGGTGAAGCGAGGATGTCCTTCACGATGTCGCGCATCGAGGTGTCGAGGCCGCCCGGCGTGTCCATGCGCAGGACGATGAGGCGGGCGTCGCGTTCCGCCGCCTTCGCCATGCCGCGATGCACGTAGTCGGCGGTGGCGGGACCGATGGCGCCCTGGATGTCGAGCAGCACGACGGGGCCCTGGGGCGCGGCGAGCGCCGCGTTGGCGAGGCAGACGACGATCCAGGGCAGGAAGCGGCGCATTGACGTGACGGAAACGGTAGCACGCCGCGGCCCGCCGCTGCACCGCCGCCGGCGCGGCCCGCGCGCGATGCGGTCCGGCCGGCGATCCGGCAGGGGTCGACGATAGTGTCCGTCGGCGGCCACGACACTCCTGGTGCCCTGGATCAACGAAGCCGGGCGCTTGCGAGTAGTCTTGTGGGGCCGACGGCAGTCGGCGCCTCTCGTTTCTCCCTGTGCGCCTCCCAACCGAAAGGGCTCGTCATGCATCCGTCCAAACCCCTGTTGATCGCCGTCGCGCTAGCCGTGTTCGCCACCGGAGCCGTAGCCCAGAAGCCGTCTGTCTATCCGGCGAAGAAGCAGAGCGCGGAGCAGCAGAAGAAGGACGACGGCGAGTGCATGGCGTGGGCGAAGAAGGACACCGGCATCGATCCGGTCGCGGCATCGCAGCCCGCGCCGCAGAAGACCGGTCCCGCGACCGGCGGCGGCGAAAGGCTGAAAGGCGCGGCCGGCGGCGCGATCGTCGGCGGTGTCGCCGGCGATGCCGGCACCGGCGCTGCCGTCGGCATGGCGATGGGCGGCGCGAAGGCACGCCAGAACCAGAGGGCGGGGAACCAGCAGGCACAGGCGCAACAGCAACAGACGATGAGCACTTACTACAAGGCCTACGCCGCGTGCATGGAAGGGCGCAACTACTCGGTCAAGTGACGTCGATCGCGATCGCCTGCTCTCCCACGCGCACGCTGCCGATGCGCACCTTGAGCTTTCCATGTCCTTCCACGACGACGGTGAGGAACCTCTCGTGGACGTTGCCGCGCGTCCATGGAAAGAAGATGCTCACGCCGTTGTAGAGGCCGCGTCCCCAGCCGTCGAGGTGGCCCAGCTCGACCACTTTTTCCAGCGGCGAGCCGACCTGCAGCCCGCCGCTGCATTCGAACGTGGCGCGCAGCGGCTCGACGAACGGCAGCTTCTTCGCCGATGAAAGCCCGTACGTGCCCAGATAGCCGCGGTTCACGACGCGCAGCTCGATGCGCGTGAGGTTGGGCCCGAGGACATCCTGCTTCACCACTTCGACCGCCACTCGCGGCAACAGCGCCGCCACGCGCAGGAACGCCGCACTTTGCTGCGCGCACACCTCGTCCAGCTTCTCGTACGGCGGGTTGGAGATGCCCACGCGCAGGTCGAGGCCGCCGACCTCCACTTCGCCCAGCTGCGGATGCTGCACCTTGCGCCACTCGCGGAAGACGCGGCTCCTGTTCTCCGCCCGGTCCCACTTGGCGAGTGCCACGAAATCCTTGCGGTCGAGGCGCGAGTAGACGTCCACGAACGGCTTCTTCGGCTCCACGCCGATCTGCTTGAACAGATCCCACAGCTCGACCACGTAGCCGATGCAGCCGCGCTGGTGATAGGCGTAGTCGGTCATGTCGCCCTTGAGTGGCGTCTCGGGTGTGTAGAGGAATTCATGGAAGCCGCTCACCGTGGGATAGCCGCTGAACTCCTTCATCCACGCCTCGACCTGGCGGAAGACGGCGAGATCCTCCTGGTCCATCTTGTGGTCGGGCTTGTCGCCGAGAGGGCGGATGAGCACGCCGCCGAACGTGTGCAAATTCAGCCACGCGAAGATGTTCGGGTGCGCGATGGTGAACTCGAGGATCGCGCGCGTCTCGGGCGCGCTGCCGGGAAAATCGCCGGCGCCTTCCTGCTCGTGCTCCGGTGCCCAGCCATAGGGGAAGTTGCGGTTGAAGTCGTACTGGTTGTCCGAGAGGAAATAAGGATCGGGAATGCGGCGTCCGTCGAAGTTGGCGATGCGGCCTTCCGGGTAGAGCCGGTAATAAGGCGGCGGATCGTCGGGCATGCGCGGCACCATCACGTTCGGGTATCCCTCGAGCTCGACCAGCTCGCCGTCGTCGTCCTGCTGGCGCATGAAGCCGATGGTGCCGTCGCCGTCGAAGTCGTGCGCTTCCCAGTACGCGTGGCCCTTGTGGCGGCGCTGGTCGACGGGGCTCGAGCGCACGTAGCGGCCGCTCTTCAGCACCGCCTCGGCGCCGTCGGGCGAGATGCGCGGCAGGATGTAGAACGTGACCTCCTTCAGGATGTCGCGCACGTGGGGCGGTATGGCACCCTGCGTGGCGCTGCCGCCCTCGAGCGGCCAGGGGCGCGGGCCGGGCTCCCCGTGGTGCAACCCGATCACGTCCTCGGCGATGGCGAGCGCGACGCTCGAGCCGCACAGCTCGGTCGCGTGCATGTTGCCATCCACCCAGACGGCGGGACGCGCTTCATCGGGCTCGCGGCCGATGGTAAGCAGCGGGATCTCGCGGCCCTCGGCGGACTTGCCGATCGAGGTCACGCGCACGAGCTGCGGATGCTCGCGCGCCCAGGCCTCGAGCTGCTGCATGAGCTCGCCGTAGTCCACGTACTTTTTGCGGAACATCGCTGCTCCTCGTCGTTTCGGGGACGCAAGGATAGCGCGTCGGATGTTCACGCGCCGCCGTGTTCGCGCATTCCGACAAGACGACGCGCGGGCCGACGATGGAACGCCGCGGGAAATGGAGTCAGACTCAATTTCGGCGCAGGCTGTCCGCGCCGAACCCGGCACGACCACTCCTCACGCGCACATGAAGCTAAAGACCGAACACCTGCAGCGCTGGAAGCAGATCGCGAAGTTGCTGTGGAAGTATGGCCGCTCCGACCTCGTCGCCCGCGTGGGCACGGATCCGGAGCTGGTCGACGAGGAGGTCGCGAAGAACGGCGGCAACCACGACTCCGCACAGCAGCTCGCGCAGGATCTCGAGACCATGGGCCCCACGTACGTGAAGCTGGGGCAGGTCCTCGCGAGCCGTCCCGACCTGCTGCCCGAGGCGTACATCAAGTCGCTCGCGCGCCTGCAGGACGACGTGAAGCCCTTCCCGTACGAAGAGGTGCGCAGGATCGTCGAGGAAGAGCTGGGCGCGCGCATCTCCAAGGCGTTCGCGTGGTTCGAGGAAGAGCCGGTCGCCGCGGCGTCGCTCGGCCAGGTGCACCGCGCGGCGCTGCGCGACGGCACCGAGGTCGTGGTGAAGGTGCAGCGTCCGGGGGTCGCGAAGCAGGTGGCCGAGGAATTCGAGGTGCTGACGCAGATCGCGCAGTTCCTCGACACGCACACCGAGGTGGGGCGGCGCCATCGCCTGCGCGAGATGCTCGAGGAATTCCGCGCCTCCATCAAGGAGGAGCTCGACTACGAGCGCGAGGCGCAGAACCTCGTGGCCGTGGGCGAGAACCTCGCCGAGTTCGACCTCATCGTGGTGCCGCAGCCGGTGCCCGACTACTGCACCTGCCGCGTGCTCACGATGGAGCGCGTGTTCGGCACCAAGATCACCAAGCTGGGCGCCTACGCCCGCCTCGACATCGACGGCGAGGCGCTCATCGAGGAGCTCTTCCACGCGTACCTGAAGCAGGTGCTGGTGGATGGCCTCTTCCACGCCGACCCGCACCCCGGCAACATCTTCATCACCGAGGAAGGGCGCCTCGCGCTGCTCGATCTCGGCATGGTGGGCCGCACCACGCCCGACATGCAGGAGAACCTGCTCAAGGTGCTGATCGCGGTCAGCAACGGCCGCAGCGAGCAGGCCGCCGACGTGATCATCGGCATCAGCGAGCGCGGCGAGGAATACGACACCGTGCGCTTCAAGCGCCGCATGGGGCAGCTCGTCGCCGCGCAGCAGGGACGGGGCCTCAAGCAGATCAACGTGGGCGAGACGCTGCTCAACGTGACCGCGATGGCGGCCGACGTCGGCCTCTTCGTGCCGAGCGAGCTCACGCTGCTCGCGAAGACGCTGCTGCAGCTGGACGAGATCGGCAAGATCCTCGATCCCGAATTCGATCCCAATGCGGCGGTGCGCCGCTACGCCGCCGCGCTCACCTCGCGCCGCATGCGCAAGGAAGCGACCGAAGGCAGCCTCCTCACGACGGTGATGGAGCTCAAGGGGTTCGCGGCGGGCCTGCCCAATCGCCTCAACCGCATCATGGACGTGGTGGCCAACCGCGAGCTCGAGATGAAGGTGCGCGCGGTGGACGCACCGCTCGTGCTCGAGGGACTGCAGAAGATCGCCAACCGCGTGACCTCGGGCCTCATCGTGGCGGCGCTCATCGTCGGCGCGGCGCTGCTGATGCGCGTGGAGACGGACTTCCACGTGATGGGCTATCCGGGATTCGCGATCCTCTGCTTCATCGCGGCGACCGCGGGCGGGTGCGTGCTGCTCGCCAACATCTTCATGCAGGATCGCGGCTACCGCGGGCGGCGGCCGCTACGCTGATCAGAGGCGCGCCGCGAGTGCGCGCACGATCTCGGCCGCGGGCGCCTCGCGGCATCCCGTTGCATTCTGGCCGCTCCAGAGCGGCGTGAAATCCGTGCAGCCCTGTGCCTCGGCCTTCGCGCGCAGCGGCGCGATGGCGGAAGTGGCGAGCGGGAACTCCGGCGCGGCCTCGTTCAGGGCACCCAGCTCGCGGATCACGCGGTTCACGATGCCGCGCGCGGGCCGCCCGGTGAACAGATGCGTGAGCACGGTATGGCGCGCCGATTCTCCCTTCAGCGCGGCGCGATGCAGCGCCGTCGTCGTCGCCTCTTCGGCGAGCAGGAACGACGTGCCCACCTGCACCCCGGCTGCTCCCAGCGCCATCGCGGCCGCGACACCATCCGCATCGGCGATGCCGCCCGTGGCGATGACGGGCACCCGCACCGCACGCACCACCTGCGGCAGGAGCGCGAACGTGCCCACCTGCGTGGTGAGGTCGCGGGTGAGGAACATGCCGCGATGGCCGCCCGCCTCCACGCCCTGCGCGATGACCGCATCCACGCCGTGTTGCTCCAGCCACAGCGCCTCCTCCACGGTGGTGGCCGACGAGATGACCTTCGCACCCCAGGCTTTCACACGCTCGAGGAGCGCGCTCTCCGGCAGGCCGAAATGGAAGCTCACCACCGGCGGGCGAAAGCTTTCGAGCACCGCAGCGGATTCTTCGCTGAAGGGCGCCCGCCCGGGGCCCACGGCAATGCCCGCGGGATCGATGCCCAGCTCGCGGTAGTACGGAGCAAGCGCCGCGCGCCACCGGGCCTGCGCCGGCTCGTCGACCCGCGGCGGCGTGTGGCAGAAGAAGTTCACGTTGTACGGCTTGCGGGTTCGCGCCGTGATGAGCTCGATCTCCCTGCGCATCGTCTCGGGCGTGAGCAATGCGCAGGGGAGCGAGCCGAGGGCGCCGGCCTCCGAGACCGCCGCGGCGAGCGCGCCGAGCTGCACGCCCGCCATCGGTGCCTGGATGATGGGAAGCTCGATGCCGAAGAGCTGCGAGATCGTGGCCATGCCCGGGATGATAAATCGCGCGCGGCGCTACTTGAGCAGCCCTTCCTCGCGCAGCGCCGTCTGCACCGCGGGACGCGCGCCCACGCGCTGCTGGAACGCCTGCAGGTTCTTGAATTCCGAAAGGTCGAGCTTCACGTGGGGCGCCCAGCTCGTCACCGTGAAGAGATAGGCATCGGCCACGGTGAACTGGTTGCCGACGAGGTATTCGCGGCCCTGCAGCTGCTTGTCGATCACCTGGTAGCGCTTCTTCAGGTAGCCGCGGCGGTCTTCGGCGAATTCCGCGGACGTGGCCGGGTTGAAGAGCGGGCTGTAGGTCTTGTGGATCTCGGAGCTGATGAACGCGAGCATCTCCGCCACACGGTAGCGATCGAGCGAACCGGCAGCCGGCATGAGCCCAGACTGGGGCTTCTGGTCCGCGAGGTATTGCACGATGGCCGGACCCTCGGTGAGCACCTGGCCCTGCGAGACCTCCAGCGCGGGCACGTAGCCCTTCGGGTTCACGCCGTAGTAGTCGGCGCCGCCCTCCACCTTGTGCGAGCCGAGGTCGACCTTCGCGAGCTGCACGTCGACACCGGCCTCGCGGGCCACGATATGGGGGGAAAGCGAGCAGGCGCCCGGAGCGTAGTAGAGCTTCATGACTGTTTCCTCGTTGGGGTTGTTCGGGAAAGCGCGCACAGGTTACCAATTTTCAGTAACCTTTGTATAGGTGCTATCCTATGGTAACCTCAAATTTCCACTCACCACGCGGTAACCGCCATGGCCCTCAAGCTGCGCAAGAGCCGGGCGCCGCCCGCGCCCAGCGGCTGCCCGATGGGCGCCTGCATGGCGCTGCTGGGCGGAGCCTGGACCACCAACGTCGTCTGGCAGCTCTCGGGCGGCCCGCGCCGCTTCGGCGAGCTGCTGAAGGACATTCCCGGCATCTCGCCCAAGATGCTCACCGCGCGCCTGCGCGAGCTGGAGGAGAAGGGCGTGCTCACGCGCGAGGTGATGGCGAGCTCGCCGCCATCGGTCGAGTACGCCCTCACGGAGCTCGGTGCGCAGCTTGTTCCGGTGATCGATTCGATCGTGCGCGTGGGCACCCGCCTCATCGAGGGCGCGCGCCGCCGCGCGGTTTGATGTCGCATGCGGGACATTCCCGGCCCGCGCGCGTGATCTCATTTTGGTCGGTGGCCGGAAGCGGGGCCGCCGGCCAGGGAGCATAAAAAAGCCGAGCCTCCGGGGAGTGAAGGCTCGGCGCCCGAATTTCCGCCGCGCGGGGAGCGACTCCCGTGGCGGAATGGATGGCGGCCCAGGGGGTAGGCCGTCCGGGAGGGCAATCTACGGAGTGAGGTCCAGCGCCGGAACGATGCGCGTGTAGGGCAGCTTTGCCTGCTCGTTGAGCTCGCGCACGGCTGCCGCGTCGCTCGCTTCGAACAGGCACATGCAGGCGCCGGATTCCGGCACGAAGGTGCTGCGAACGTAGCGCACCGGCGTGCCCGATTGCGACAGCTTGCCCGCGGCCTGGATCGCAGCCTGCTGCGCCTTGCCGAGGTCCTGCATCGAAATACCCTTGAGGGACCGCTCGACCATGAATACGCTCATGGCATCTCCTGTTATTAAAATGGCGGGCCCGCAATAGAACCCGCGTCGGGTTCTACTATGGAGGGGTTGGTGCGGCGGTAGAAGGCGGTGCGGGTTATGAATCGATAAGGAGAACCGATGGAGCTGTACCAGATTCGCTACTTCCTCTCGATTTGCGAGTACGGAAGCTTTTCGCGCGCCGCGGAGGCCTGCGAGGTCTCGCAGCCCGCGCTCACGGCTGCGATCAAGAAGCTCGAAGGCGAGATCGGCTCCGCGCTCTTCTACCGGGAAGGCAAGCGCCTGGTCCTGACGGAGCTGGGCTCGCGCATGCGGCCGCACTTCGAGCAGGTCCAGGGAGAGACACAACGCGCCGAGGCGGTGGTGCGCAATTTCCACCTGCTGCGCCAGGCGCCGCTGCGCATCGGGTCCATGCCGACCATTGGTCCGGTGCGACTATCGCGCTTCTTCGCGCAGTTCCGTGCCATGCATCCGGGGGTGGAGCTCACCGTGCATGAAAACAAGCTGCCGGCGCTGCTGAAGGAGCTCGAATCCAACGAGCTCGACATCGCCATCGTCGCCTCCGACCAGGGCGTGGGCGACGTGTTCCGTGTCGAGGCCCTGTACCCGGAACGCTACGTGGTGGTGTTCGCGCCGGGTCACGCTTTCGAGGCCCTGGAGGCCGTGACGCTCGCCGACACCTCGGGCCAAGACTACATCGACCGGCTCGCGTGCGAGCTGCGCGAAACGGTGCAGGAGGTCTGCAAGCAGCGCGGCCTCGAGCTCTATGCGGCGTTCCGCAGCGACCGCGAGGACTGGGTGCAATCCATGGCGCTGGCGGGCCTGGGGTTCGCCTTCATGCCGAAATACTCGGTCACGCTTCCGGAGCTGGTCACGCGCCCGCTGCTCGATCCGATCGTGGAGCGCCGGATCGCCGCGGTGGAAGTGCGCGGCCGCAAGCGCTCGCCGGTGGCGAAGCTCTTCTTCGAAGCGCTGCACGCCCATGCGTGGCCGGAGACGCTGCAGGTCGCGGCGAAGCTGCAGGAGGCCACGCCCGGCTGAGCCCTCAGCCCCAGCTTCCGAGAGTGTGGGCGCGCTCGTCGGCGCCCGGAACAGCGCCCCCTGCCTCGACGAAGTGCACGTGCCGGAAACCCTCCAGGCAGCGGTCGAGGAAGGCGCGGTTGCGTTCGGGTGCGAGGGCCGCGGGGTCCGGCCACAGCCCCTCCGGGCCGCGCGCGTGGATGTTCACGCGACGGAAGCGCTCCACATCGAGCAGCGCCTTCTCCTCGAAGATCCAGATCGCATCGTTCCATCCGAATGCGACGGTGCGCGGCCGCTCGCCCAGGGCCACGCTGTTGTCGAGGAATTCGAAATGCACCCGCTTGTCGACGCGGCTGACCCAGGTGAAGAAGACCTCCGCCATGCCCGCGTACGCCTCGACACCGTGCGCGAGCGTATCCTCGACCGCCTTGTAGCGCCCGAACTCGAGGCCGCGCATCCACGCGCGCTCCACCAGCATGCCGGGCGGCGTGATCATGAAGAACAGGTAGATGGTGTGCCCGAAGCGCGTGAGCAGGTTGCTGCCGGCCTCGTGCGACTGCGGCGCGAAGCTGTCGAAGCGGAAGCGGTCGATGAGCAGGTGTGACATGGCGCCCCGCTCCGCCTTGGCCGCCATGTAGCGGTCGAGCTTCACGTCGACGATGCGCAGCTCCTCGCCGGTGAACGGCCCGGCGTAGCGGAAGTGCTCGCCCAGGCTTTCGTACTCCAGCAATTGCTTGCGCCAGATGTCGGGGCTCACCAGCGAGAAGTCCTCCCACTCCACGCCGATCTCGCGCGCGAGGCGGCGCTGCAGCGGGCGCAGCGTGCTCTTGCCGGAAGCGGACGGGCCCTTCGTGTTCATGACGACCGGCCGCTCCTGCGCCGGCAGGATCGCATGGCCCTCGCGGCGCGCGCCCTCGAGCACCCACGGATCGATCAGCGCGCCGATGGCCTCGCTGCCGGCCTCGTTGCAGGCGATCTCGGTCGCCAGTGCCGCGAGCACATCGCGCAGGCCCCACAGGCGCCCGTGGCGGACGAGGATCGCGCCCACGGTGCGCGCCAGCGCACGCAGCGTCTCGCGCTGCACCGGATCGCTCGCGGCGGCGGCATCTCGCATCCACGTGGAGACGATCGCATGCGGATCGGGCGCCGCGAACGCACGTTCCACCTGCGCCTTCGCGAGCCGCGCCGCGGCTTCCTCGACCGCGGCGTGGACCTTCTGGATCTCCGCCATGCGCGGCTCGATCGCGGTGTGCAGGATGGAGCGCGTGATGCGGCGGAAGTTGATGCCGAGGTCGCCGATCTGGTCACCCGCGGGGACCGCGATGTTCGCGGTGACGCGGATCAACAGCTCGTGCAGTGCCAGCCGGGAGGGACGGAAAGCGACCAGCTCCGCCGCGTCGATGCCCGTGAGGTCGTGCAGCTCGCGCGCGGTGCCCATGGGGGTCGCGACGTTCTCGGGACGAAAGACGGTCGCGAGCGGGCGCAGCGCCTCGGGCACCGGCGTCTCGAGCCCGGGATCCCACGGTCCGTGATTGTCGACGACAGTTGCGAGCAAGTTGGAAGACATGGCTGAATCCAGTGTAGCCGCCGATCCCATGCCGCGCAGGACGCATGCACTGCGCGCGCGCAGGAACGTCCTGCGCCATGGCGCGCACGAGC
>DATMJE010000180.1:0-2064 GCA_035553995.1 Usitatibacter sp.
CTACTTGCGAGACGTGCTCGAGCGCATCAACGAGCATCCGATCAATCGGATCGCGGAGCTGCTGCCATGGAATCTCGCCGTCGAAAAGCAAAACCGCGAACGCCTCGCCGCGTAAGCGCGGAGATCGCCTCGTCTGCAGCGCCGCCTTCGTCCACGTCGGCGACCCTGGTCCTGCCAAACCTGGAAGCCTTCCTGGAGACGGATGGCCCCCAAATCTCGATCGGCGCGGTCGGACCCATTCAATGCGCCGCCGTGGCCGCCGATCCGCACAACATGCTCGCCGCGCTCGTCCGCCGGCCGGGAGAAACGCTTCAACAGTTGCTCGAACGGCTCGACGCCGCAGTGCTGCTGGCCATGGAGCAAGACATCTTCACCGACGACATCAATCCACCGTCGTCAAGACGGTGATGGCCGGACGCTTACGAAGAACGCGACATCAGCGTCAATGCACTGGTCTCGAATCTCACGGACCCAGCCAGGATCCATCGGCCGAGAACCGGGGCCTGACTCACCGCCGACAATCACCCAGTCAATATCGCGCAAGTCGAGACTTGGCAGCGGACCAATCAACGGCTCCAGAGAGAGAAATTTCACCCGCGCCCCCGTCCTGCGAAGATGATCAATGCGGCGGGCGTAATCCGAGTTCTCGACACTTACGCCCATCCATACATTGCTCGGCCAAGGCAGCTCCTTGCTGAGCTTGAGGAGCCGGCCGGAGCGTTTGGTCAGGACCTGGAACTGATGCCAGTGGGCACAGGCCATTACGTCAAAGACTCTGTGAATGTAGTCCTTCGGCACCTCGACATGGAACAGGTCGCTCATGGAATTCACAAAAATGCGCTGGGGCCTGCGCCATTGCATGGGCCGATCGAGCATCTGCGGCTGGAGTGTTACCTTGAAACCGTTGCGATAGTTGTACGCACCCATTGCTTGCAGCCGATATGCCATTCGTCTCGCATAGCAATTCTTGCAGCCCGGGCTGGCATCGTCGCACCCCGTGACCGGATTCCATGTCGACTCGGTCCACTCTATCGATGATTGAGCCACGTCACGCCTTTAACACGTGCTGGGCTACAGCGTCGGATTGTCCGAAGGCAGCCCCAGCGCGATCCTGCCGTACGTGGTCGCCTGCGCATCCCACATCATCGTGATGTGCTGGTTCGCCGCGGTGAAATCGCGGAAGGCGCGCTGCAGCGGCTGCTCGTCGTAGAGCCCGGTCGCGCCGGCCGTCTTGAAGATGGCGTCCATCGCGCGGTCGCAGAGCTGTGCCGCGAAGGCGCCGTCGCGCCGCCATGCAGCCTTCGTCATCAAGTCAGGCACGTCCCCCGCCTCCGCGATTGCCTGCGCCTCGAGGCATCGCGTGCGCAGGATGAGCCGCGCCGCATCGATGCACGCCGAGGCCTCCGCAACCTTGATCTGCAGCGCCGTCATGTCCGCGAGGTTGCGGCCCGAGTATCGCGAAGCCCGCGCGCGCATGCCCTCGAGGAACAGGTCATAGGCGCCCTGCGCGATGCCGAGCGGAATACCCACGAGCATGTGCGGCAGCGCGGCGTACATCGGGATGCGGTAGATGGCGCCCGGATTCGCAGCCGCGCCGGGATGCGCGCCGCCCTTGCATTCGTCGACGCCGAGCGTGCGGTGCTGGGGTACGAAGGCGTCCTTCACCTCGACGTCCTTGCTGCCGGTGCCGCGCAACCCGAGCACATGCCAGTTGTCGATCACGCGATAGTCGGTCGACGGCACCATGAACATGCGCAGCTCGCCCGTGCCTTCGACGACCGCGCCGATCTGGTCCCATGCGCTCGGATCGACGCCGCTCGAGAACGGCCAGCGCCCGCTGAGGCGATAGCCGCCGGCGACGGGCGTGGCTTTACCCGGCGGAAACATGATCGCCGAGGCGATGATCACCGCGGGATCGGCGCCCCACGCCTCGTCCTGGCATTGCGGCGGCCACAGCGCGAGCATCCAGTGATGCACGGCCCAGTTCGCCCAGTTCCACGCGGTCGAGCCGCAGCCCCGCGCGAGCTCCGAGCTCACGTCGATGAGCGCGACCCAGTCGGCCTC
>DATMJE010000181.1:0-2689 GCA_035553995.1 Usitatibacter sp.
TCCTTTGACCGACGGCAACGCCGCTGCCACGCGCGCGATGACGCCATCCCAGCCGCCGATGCGCTCCTGCCGGAAGAGGCGCGCCGTCGGATACCACGGGCTGTCCTGGCGATCGAGGAGCCAGCGCCAGTCGGGGGAGAAGGGAAGCAGGACGAAGACGGTCCTGCCCATGGCACCCGCGAGGTGCGCGATCGAGGTGTCCACGCTCACGATCACGTCGCAGGCGGCGACGAGTGCCGCGGTGTCGCGGAAGTCGCCGAGCTCGTGCTCGAAAGTGGCGATACCGAGGCTTGTCACGGCCGCACGGTCCGCGTCGCGGATGTCCTTCTGCACGGCGAGAAGCGAGCGGCCGGGCCGCGCGAGCGGCGCCAGCATGGCAAGCGGGATCGAGCGATTGGCGTCGTTGCGCAGCGTCCGGCTGCCCGACCACGCGAGGCCCACCCGCGGCGGCGCGATCGCGGCCAGCCGCTCGCGCCAGCGCGCCACGTGCGCTTCCGGAGCGGTGAGATACGGGATGGCCGCGGGGATCGAATCGAGCCGTGTGTCGAATGCGAGCGGCAGGCTCATCAGCGCGCAATGCAGGTCGAATGGAGGGAGTGCCTCGCCCAACGCGAATGCGGCATCCACGCCCTCGGCCTGTGCCAGCAGCTCCTTCAACGGCGCGTGCACCTCCAGCAGCACACGTGCGCCGCGCCGATGGGCGAGCGTGGCATAGCGGGCGAACTGGATCGCATCGCCCAGGCCCTGCTCGGCGTAAAGCAGCAGCGTTTTTCCGCGCAGGTCCTCGCGCCCATCCCATGCGCGCCCGGGGAGGATGCGCGGTCCCTGGTGCATCTCGCTGCCGGTCCAGCGGCTCTCGTGGTCGCGCCAGCCGGCGGCGAAGTCGCCGGTCACGAGCTCCGACAGCGCGCGGTTGAAGCGTGCGCGGTCGTAGCCCGGCTTGATCGCGAGTGCCGCCGTGTAGCTCCCGATCGCCTCGGCATGGCGATTCAGCGCCGCGAGCGCCACGCCGCGGTTGTTGTGGGTCTCGGCGGCACCGGGAGCCAGGGCGAGCGCGCGGTCGTAATCCGCCAGCGCCTCGGTGTGGCGCCCGAGCATGCGCAGGGCCGCCCCGCGATTGGCGAGCGCCTCGGCATGGCGCGGGTCGATCCCGAGCGCGCGCGTAGCGAAGGCGACGCAGTCTTCCCACTGCTCCGTGCGCGCGGCGATGGCGGTGAGCAGGTAGGCGGCGATGAAATTGCGCGGCTCGCGCGCGGCGACAGCGATGGCGATGGCGCGCGCTTCGTCGAGGCGCCCGGCGCCGAAGAGTGCCGCCGCGCGGCGCAGCTCCGGCTCGCTGCCGGGGGCGCTCAACGCTCGGACGCGGCGAGCCGCAGGCCCAGCCCGACCAGCACCACGCCGCTCGCGCGATTCATCCACGCGAGCGCCGCGGGCGAACGCAGCATGCGCTCCGAAAGCGAGCCCGCGGCGATGCCGACGGCCGCCTTGACGGGCAGGGCCATGGCGGCATACAGCACGCCGAGGAACACGAGGTCGCGCGTGGGATGCGCGCCGTGCGGCTCCACGAACTGCGGCAGGAAGGCGAGGAAGAAGAGCACGATCTTCGGGTTGGTCACGTTCGAGAGCATGCCCTGGGCGACCAGGCCCGCGGCGGTCAGCGGCCGCCCTGCCGCGGCGCGCAGCGCGGCCGGCGGCACGCGCGACAGCAGCAGCCGCAGGCCGAGGTACACGAGGTAGGCGGCGCCGGCCAGCTTCACCGCGGCGAAAAGGCCCTCGCTCGCGAGCAGGAGTGCCCCGAGGCCGAGGGCCACGAGCGCGGTGTGCACGAGGATGCCGCAGCAGACGCCGATCGCCGAGCACACGCCCGCGAGGCGCCCCTGCGCGAGCGAGCGCGTGATCACGTACAGCATGTCCTGCCCCGGTGTCGCGATCAGCGCGAGCGAGGCCGCGACATAGAGACCGAGGCTCGGGCCTGCCGCCACCGCGCCGTCACTCGTGATGGGTGGCGAGCCAGTCGAGCGCCAAAGTGGCGAGCGTCCTCACGCCGAGCTTGAGGCATTTCTCGTCCACGTAGAAGCGCGGGCTGTGGTTGGGCGCGGCGGTGCGCGCGTCCTTTTCCAGCGGCGTGCAACCCATGAAGTAGAAGAAGCCCGGAACCGCCTTCTGGAAGAACGAGAAATCCTCCGCGCCGCAGACCTTGTCCACGACCTTCACGTTCTCCGTGCCCGCGACGCGCTGGAGCGTGGGCACCGACCACTCGGTGAGCCCGGGATGGTTCACGGTGACGTCGTACCAGCGATGGATGTGCACCTTCGCGGTGGCGCCGCCGGCCTCGGCGATCAGCTTCGTGATGCGCTCGACGTGGCCGTGGATCTGCTCGCGCTGCTCCTCGTCGAAGGTGCGGATGGTGCCTTCCATGCTCACGTCGTCGGGGATGATGTTGTCGCGGTTGCCGCCGTGGATGCTGCCCACGGTCACGACCGACGGCTCCTTCGCGATGTCCATCTTGCGCGAGACGATCTGCTGCAGGCCCATCACGATCTGCGCGCTGGTGACGATGGGATCGACGCCGCGCCACGGTTGCGCGCCGTGCGTCTGCACACCCTTCACGAACACCTTGAACTTGTCCGACGAGGCCATCATCGGTCCCACGCGATAGCCGACGTGGCCCGTGTGCGCGTTGGACGTG
>DATMJE010000182.1:0-9145 GCA_035553995.1 Usitatibacter sp.
GGAAGGCTGCGAGAAGCAACGTGAAGAAGGCGGCGGCGGCGGCGAAGCGCAAGAAGACCATCGCGCACCTGCCAAAGAAGACGCGCACGGCGCTTTCGAAGCAGGCGGCGAAGGTCGCGAAGCAGAAGCGCGCAACGCGCAAGACCACGAAGAAGGCCGGTGCCAAGAAGCGCGCGGTTCGGAAATCGGGCCCGAAGAAGCGCTCCACGAAGAAGGCAGCGGCGAAGAAGCGCTCCACGACGAAACGCACCTCGAAGAAACGCGCGAGCAGCAAGTCGCGCGGCTCGTGACCACCTGCCTCGTGGTCGGCGCCGGCGTCGGGCTCGGCGCTGCATTCGCACGCGTCTTCAGCGGCGAAGGACTCCAGGTCGCACTCGCCGCACGCGATCCCGCGAAACTCGCCACGGTTTGCGAGGAAACAGGCGCCCGGTCGTTCGCGTGCGATGCGACGCGCGAGCAGGAGGTCGTGCGGCTCTTCGACGCGGTCGAGAAGCAGCATGGACTGCCGCAGCTCGTGATCTACAACGCGAGCACGCGTGTGCGCGGTAGCGTCGCCGAGCTCTCCGCCGTGGACGTCGAGCGCACGCTCACGGTGACGGCCTTCGGCGGTTTCCTCGTCGCGCGCGAGGCGGCGCGGCGCCTGCTGCCGCAGGGATCGGGCGCCATCTTCTTCACCGGCGCCTCGGCGAGCGTCAAGGGCTATGCGATGTCCGCTCCCTTCGCGATGGGCAAGTTCGCCCTGCGCGGGCTCGCCCAGAGCATGGCGCGCGAGCTTGCGCCGCGCGGCATCCATGTCGCGCATTTCGTGATCGACGGCGCCATCCGCAACCCGGGCCGCGTCGAGCCGCCCGACCGGCCCGACTCGATGCTCGATCCGATGGCGATCGCGCAGACGTACCTGCGCATCTGGCAGCAGCCGCGCAGCGCCTGGACGTGGGAAATCGAGATGCGTCCCTGGCTCGAAAACTTCTAATCCGTCGCGACGATCTCGACCCAGTTCGAGCCCTTGCCCGTCGGGTACTTGTCGAGCAGCTTGAGGGCGCCGCTGGAAGCGTCGATCGCGTAGACCGAGATCGTCCCGGATTTCTCGCCGGACGCGACGAGGTACTTGCCCGAAGGATCGATCGCGAAGCCGCGCGGCTGCTGCTCGGTGGGCGTGCTCGAGACGTACGCGAGCTTGCCGCTCGCGCCGTCGACGCGGAGAGTCGCGAGCGTGCTCGTGGTGCGCTCGGCGGCGTACATGAAGCGCCCGTCGGGCGTGAGGTGCACGTCCGAAGCCCAGATGTCGTTGTCGGTGTTGCGCGGCGCCTGGTTCGCACCCGGCGTGCCGACAGCCCCGCGCGGCATGCCCGGCTGCAGCTTGCTGTCCGCCGGCAGCACGGCGACCGCATCCTGCTCGGTGAGGAGTCCCGTCTTCGCATCGAGCGCGAACGTGGTCACGGTACCCACGAGCTCGCTCAGCACGTAGACGAAGCGATTGTCGGCCGAGACGATGAGGTGCCGCGGGCCCGTGCCCTGCTTCAACTGCACGAGCGGCGGCGTGTTCGCCGTGAGCTTGCCGGAGGCGGGATCGAAGACGAACTGGAAGACCTGGTCCGTGCCCAGCGTCGGCACGAAGACGTAGCGGTTGGTGTTGTCGATGCGGACCGAGTGCGCGTTGCGTCCCACCGGAATCACCTGCTGCGGCTCGCCCACGCGTCCGCCGGCGCCGATCGGATTCACGCTCAGGACATTTCCGCCGTAGGAGGCGCCGAAGAGGTAGCGGCCGGCACGGTCCGTGGAGATGTACGGGAAGCTCTCGGCGAGCGGGGCGGTGGCGATCGGCGTGAGCGCGCCCGTCTTCGCGTCGATGCCGAAGGCATGCACGGCATAGGGCTTCGAGCGCGCCGCGGCGTAGAGGAAGCGCCGGTCGGGGCTCACCGCCATCGGCATCACCACCTTCGCCGCCGCCACGCGCGGGCCGGGTACCAGCTTGCCGTCCGCCTGCAGCGTGTACACGCCGATGTCGCCATCGTCGGCGTTGGAAACATAGACGAAAGTGCCGGCCATGACGGTGAAGGGTAGCAGCGAAAACACCAGCGCGAGCAGGATCTTCATGCGGGGCAGCCTCCTCGACTCGGGACGCCGCAGACGCTACATCTTCGGCCGATGCTTGTCACGCCGCATGTGCCTTCACGGTGCATGAGGCCATCGAGCCATCCGGCGGCCCGACAGGCGTGAGCGGCGTCCTACTTCCGGCTCGGTGCACGCGTGCGCAGCGCTCGCCCTTCTCCTACCGCGGCGTGCCCGGCTCCCCGCGCCCATGGGCCCTTCCGGCATATGTACGCCATGGTCGCCGGAACTCGCCCGTTCGGCGGCGTCCCACGGTTATGCGCGCCCCAACTCCGTGCGCGATTTCCCGACTGGAGACGTCAACATGAAGAAGCTCGCTCTCGTTTTCGCCGCAGGTGCCCTGGCGATGTCCGGCGGCATCCTCGCCGAGACCGACGACTCGCAACCCGCTCCCGAAGTGAAGAAGCCCGACGGCTTCGTGCTCCTCCAGCGCAACATCTACGTCCCCGTCGACTCGCAGGGCAAGATCGCCTCGGAGAAGTGGATCGTGATCGAGAAGCAGGGCTTCGTCACACCCGACGAGTTCGAGGCGCTGGCCAAGGACGCGGCCAAGTCCGGGGATAGCGGCGGCACGGCGGACGAAGGCGCGGGCCAGCAGGAAGCGCCCACGCCCGGGGAGCAGGCCACGCCCCCCGCGGAACCCACGGCGGCCACCCCTTCGACGCGCGGCCTGCCTTCGGTCAGGAGCCATCCGCCCCTCGGCGAAGGGCCGATGATCCGGTCCTGATTTGTCGTCCCGGCGCAGGCCGGGACCCAATTCGGGTGGACGACGACAGCGCGCGCTACATGTTGAGCGAGCGCTTGTCCACGTTGAGCGCCGCTTCCTTCACCACCTCGGAGAGCGTCGGGTGCCCGTGCACGATGCGGGCGATGTCCTCGGCGGCGCCGGAGAACTCCATCGCCGTGACACCTTCCTGGATGAGGTCCGAGGCGCGCGCGTGGATGATGTGCATGCCGAGCACGCGGTCGGTGGCCGCATCGGCCACGATCTTCACGAAGCCGGTGGTGTCTCCCTGCCCCAGCGCGCGGCCGTTGATGGAGAACGGGAACTGCCCCGTCTTCACCTCGATCCCCTCGGCCTTCGCCTGCTGCTCGCTCTTGCCGACCCACGCGATCTCCGGGCTGGTGTAGATGATCCAGGGGATCGAGTCGTAGTCGATGTGCGGCTTCTGGCCGGCGATGATCTCGGCCACCATCACGCCCTCGTCCTCGGCCTTGTGCGCCAGCATGGGACCGCGTACCACGTCGCCAACCGCAAAGATGTTGGGGACGTTGGTGCGGCACTGGCTGTCCACCTCGATGAAACCGCGCGTATCGAGCTTGAGCCCGACGTTGCTCACGCCGAGGCCGTCCGTGTTCGGCACGCGGCCGATGGAGACCACGAGCTTGTCGCATTCGAGCTTCTGCGCGAGGCCCTTGTCGTCGGTGTATTCGACCAGCACGCCGGTCTTGCGCGTGGTGACCTTCTCGATGCGCACGCCGAGCTTGATGTTGAGACCCTGCGTCTTGGTGAAGACCTTCCACGCTTCCTTCGCGATCGACTCGTCGGTGGCGCCGAGAAAGGCCGGCAGCGCCTCGAGGATCGTTACTTCGGAGCCAAGACGCCGCCAGACGCTGCCCAGCTCCAGCCCGATGACACCCGCGCCGATGACGCCGAGGCGCTTGGGTGCCGTGCCGAAGGCGAGCGCGCCCTCGTTGTCGCAGATGGTCTCGTTGTCGACCGGCACGTTGGGCAGGTGGCGCGCCTTCGATCCGGTGGCGACGATCACGTGCTTCGCCTGCACGGTCTCCTTCTTCTCGCCCGCGGTGACTTCCACGGTGCAGGTGTCGCCCGCGGAGACCAGCTTGCCGAAGCCCTGCAGCCACGTGACCTTGTTCTTCTTGAAGAGGAACTCGATGCCCTTGGTCATCTTGGTGACGATCGAGTCCTTGCGCGCCTGCATGCGCGGCACGTCGATCTTCACGCCCGAGACGCTGATGCCGTGCTGCTCGAGATGGTGGCCGACCTTCTCGTATTCCTCCGACGAAGCGAGCAATGCCTTCGAGGGAATGCAGCCCACGTTGAGGCAGGTGCCGCCGAGGGCGAGCTCGCCCTTCGCGTTGCGCCAGCCCTCGATGCACGCGGTCTTGAGGCCGAGCTGCGCCGCGCGGATGGCGGCGATGTAGCCGCCGGGACCCGCGCCGATCACGACCACGTCGAATGCCTGGGTCATTGTTGTTCCGTTGTCAGTGGAGCCATAGCCGGGCGATGTGCACGCCCAGGCCCGCGCACAGCCCCGCCGCGAGAGGCGGGACGTTGCGCAGCAGGAGGGGTGGATGCTTCACGAGGCGCAGCAGCCAGAACGTGATGGCGACGGAGAGGCCCACCGCGATCGACACCGCGAAATGCCGCGGCATGTAGTCGGCCAGCAGCGCGTGCAGGAACACGGCGAGGAAGCCCACCATGAGCGACCCCGCCACGAAGAAGAACGCGCGGCGCGCGACGACCGCCAGCCTGAATTTGCGGCGCCGCGGCACGTTCGCTCAGACGTCCAGCAGGAGCCGCGCCGGATCCTCGAGCGCTTCCTTGATCGCGACCAGCGACAGCACCGCCTCGCGGCCATCGATGATGCGATGGTCGTACGAGAGCGCGAGGTAGTTCATCGGCCGGATGACGATCTGCCCGTTCTCCACGACCGCCCGCTCCTTGGTGGCGTGGATGCCGAGGATCGCGCTCTGCGGCGGGTTGATGATCGGCGTGGACAGCATGGAGCCGAAGACGCCGCCGTTCGAGATCGAGAACGTGCCGCCGGTGAGCTCTTCCAGCGTGATCTTGCCGTCCTTGGCGCGCTTGCCGAAGTCGGCGATCTGCTGCTCGATCTGCGCGATCGAAAGCAGGTCGGCGTTGCGCAGGATCGGCACCACCAGGCCGCGCTCGCTGCCCACGGCGATGCCGATGTCGTAGTAGCCGTGGTAGACGATGTCGTGCCCGTCGATGGAGGCGTTCACCACCGGGTACTTGCGCAACGCGTGCACGCACGCCTTCACGAAGAACGACATGAAGCCCAGCTTCACGCCGTGGTCCTTCTCGAAGCGGTCCTTGTACTTGCCGCGCAGCTCCATGACCGGCGCCATGTTCACCTCGTTGAACGTGGTGAGGATGGCGGCGGTGGATTGCGACTGGACAAGGCGCTCGGCAACGCGCTGGCGCAGCCGCGACATCGGCACGCGCTGCTCGATGCGCTGGCCGGCGGGGAGTTTCAGGCTGTCATCCTTGCGTGGCGCGTCATCCCGGCGAAGGCCGGGATCCAATGATTGGGCCGCGGGCTTCGCGACGGCGGCTTGTGCGCTCGCAGGGCCGCCCGCTTGCGCGCCCATCACGTCCGCCTTGGTCACGCGGCCGTCGCGGCCGGTGCCCTGCACGGACGCGGTGTCGATGCCTTTCTCGGCGGCGATTTTCTTCGCGGCGGGAGAGGCAGAGCCAACCTGGGCCCCGGCCTGCGCGGGGGCAGATGGGGCCCCGGCCTGCGCCGGGGCGACAGCGGACGCGGCAGCGCCGCCGTTGCTCTTCGCGGGACCCGCGGCAGCAGCCGCTTCCGTGTCGATCACCGCGATCACCTCGCCGCTGGTGACGCTGTCGCCGTCGTTCTTCACCAGCTTCGAGATCACGCCGTCCACCGGCGCGGGCAGCTCGAGCACGACCTTGTCGGTCTCGATGTCGATCAGGTTCTCGTCGCGCTTCACCGCCTCGCCCGGCTTCTTGCGCCACGCGACGAGGGTGGCTTCCGAGACGGATTCCGAAAGCTGCGGAACCTTCACTTCGACTTGCATGGTCGTGTCCTTGTTTGTGTTTTATGCCGCCTGCTTCGTCGACGCGGCCTCGAAGCCGAGCGCCTGCTCGACGAGCTGCTTCTGCTGCTCGTTGTGAAGCTGCAGGTAGCCCACCGCCGGCGACGCGGAGGATGCGCGGCCTGCGTAAGTGAGGTCCTGGTCGGGACGCAGGTGGCGCAGCAGGTAATGCTGGATCAGGTGCCACGCGCCCTGGTTCGCCGGCTCTTCCTGCGCCCACACGATGCTCTTCGCGGCGGAGTAGAGATCGATCTGCGCCTGGAACTCCTCGTGCGGGAACGGGTAGAGCTGCTCGATGCGCACGACGGCGACATCCTCGATGCCACGCTTCGCGCGCTCGGCCACGAGGTCGTAATACACCTTGCCGGAGCAGAACACCACGCGCTTGGCTTTCTTCGGCGCGATCTTCTCCGTCTCCGGGATGATCACCTGGAAGCCGCCGGTGGCGAGATCCGTGAGCGGCGAAGTGGCTTCCTTCTTGCGCAGCAGGCTCTTGGGCGTCATCACGATGAGCGGCTTCCTCATCGGGCGCAGCACCTGGCGGCGGATCATGTGGAAGAACTGCGCGGCGTTGGAGGGCACGACCACCTGGATGTTGTGCTCGGCGCAGAGCTGCAGGTAGCGCTCGAGGCGGGCCGACGAGTGCTCCGGCCCCTGCCCTTCGTAGCCGTGCGGCAGGTACATCGTGAGGCCGCACAGCCGCCCCCACTTGGATTCGCCGGAGGCGATGAACTGGTCGATGACCACTTGCGCACCGTTGGCGAAATCGCCGAACTGCGCTTCCCAGATCACCAGCTCGAAGGGCTGCGCCGTGGCATAGCCGTACTCGAAGCCGAGCACGGCCTCCTCGGACAGCAGCGAATCGATCACGAGGAAGTTGCCCTGTCCCTCGCGGATGTTCTGCAGCGGGATGTAGACGCCCGCGTCCCACTTCTCCCGGTTCTGGTCGTGCAGCACCGCGTGGCGATGCGCGAACGTGCCGCGCCCCGCGTCCTGCCCCGAGATGCGCACACCATGGCCGCCATCGACGAGCGACGCATAGGCGAGGTTCTCGGCCATGCCCCAGTCGAGCGCCGACTTGCCATCGCCCATCTCGCGCCGGCCGGCAAGCAGCCGCTCCACCGACGGATGCGCCTTGAAGTTGGGCGGGACCTCGGTGAGGCGCCTGGCGAGCGCATGCAGCTTGTCGAGCGGCACCGCCGTTTCCGCGGGATGACGCCAGCCCACGCCCATGTACGGCGCCCAGTCGATCGCGAGTGCGGGCTTCAAGCCGTAGAGGATCTTCGGATTGGTGCCCTTGCCCGCGTCGAGGGCCGCACGCACGCTGGTGATGAGCTCGTCGCCGTGGCCCTTCGGCACCACGCCCGCACTCTCCAGCTTGTCCGCATAGAGCTTGCGCGTGCCGGGGTGCTGGGCGATCTTCTTGTACATCAGCGGCTGGGTGACGAACGGCTCGTCCTGCTCGTTGTGGCCCAGGCGGCGGAAGCAGACGAGATCGACGACCACGTCGCGGTGGAAGCGGTTGCGGTAATCGAGCGCGATCGCGGAGACCATGACGCAGGCCTCGGGATCGTCGCCGTTCACGTGGAAGACGGGCGCCTCGACCATCTTCGAGAGATCGGTCGCGTAGAGCGACGAGCGCGCATCGCGCGTGTCCGAGGTGGTGAAGCCGATCTGGTTGTTGATCACGAGGTGCACCGTACCGCCGGTGCGGTAGCCGCGCGTCTGCGAGAGGGCGAGCGTCTCCATCACGACGCCCTGGCCGGCGAACGCCGCATCGCCATGGATCAGCACCGGCAGGACCTGGTCGCCGGTGCGGTCGCCGCGGCGGTGCTGGCGCGCGCGCACGCTGCCCTCGACGACCGGGTTCACGATCTCGAGGTGCGACGGGTTGAAGGCGAGCGTGAGGTGCACCGTGCCGCCGGCGGTCTTGATGTCGGACGAGAAGCCCTGGTGGTACTTGACGTCGCCCGAGGAGAGCTCGTGCGAATGCTTGCCCTCGAACTCGCTGAAGAGGTCGGCCGGGATCTTGCCCAGGTTGTTCACGAGCACATTCAGGCGCCCGCGGTGCGCCATGCCGATCACGACTTCCTTCGCGCCCGCAACGCCGGCGTTCTCGATGATCGTGTCGAGCATGGGGATCATGCTCTCGCCGCCTTCGCCGGAGAAGCGCTTCTGCCCGACGTAGCGTGTGTGCAGGTAGCGCTCCAGCGTCTCCGATGCCGTGAGGCGCTCGAGGACCCAGCGCTTCTGCTCGGCGCTCATGCTGGGCGTGGACTGCGTCACCTCGAAGCGCTGCTGGATCCAGCGCTTCTGCTCGGTCGAGGAAATGTACATGTACTCGAGGCCGATGGTGCCGCAGTAGGTCTTCTTCACCGCGGCCACGATGTCGCGCAGCTTCATCGGGCCCTTGGCGCCCTGCCACGAGCCGGGCGAGAACTCGGTGTCCATGTCGGCATCGCCGAGGCCGTAGAAATCGAGCTCGAGCTCGGGCACCGGCATGCGCTCCAGGCGCTTCAACGGGTCGAGCTGCGAATGGCGCGAGCCGAGCACGCGGTGGGCGCGGATGTACTGCAGCACCTTGAGGCCCTTGTCGCCCATCGCGGCGCGCGGCGTGGAGCCCGTGGCGTTGGCCATGGGGTTGCGCGCGAGCTGCTCGAAGGCGGCGATCACGCGGCTGTGCGGAATGTCCGCGCCGCCGCCGCCCTGCTGCCAGGCATCGAACTGCGCGCGCCACTCGGGGCTTACGGACGCGGGGTCGCTGAGATAGCGCTCGTAGAGCTCCTCCACGAACGGCGCGTTCGACCCGAAGAGGTGGGACGACGCTTCGAAATCCTTCATGACGCTGGCCATGTCTTTCCTTGGAGTCGTGTGCGTATCGGCCCGCGCGCGGGGAAGTCTCGCTGCGCGGGCGGCAAAACCTATTTTCTCTCTTTGATCGGGACCACGTTGCGCGAGGTCGGGCCCACGTAGAGCTGCCGCGGGCGGCCGATCTTCTGCTCGGGATCGGAGATCATCTCATTCCACTGCGCGATCCAGCCCACCGTGCGCGCGAGCGCGAAGATGCACGTGAACATGGAGGTGGGGATGCCGAGCGCGCTCTGCACGATGCCGGAGTAGAAGTCCACGTTCGGGTAGAGCTTGCGCGAGACGAAGTACTCGTCCTCGAGCGCGATCTTCTCCAGCGCCATCGCGAGCTTGAGCA
>DATMJE010000183.1:0-3903 GCA_035553995.1 Usitatibacter sp.
GCCGGCCCACGACGGTGGCTTCCTTCGTGACCGCGAAACCCTTGCGCGACATGCGGTCGAGGGCATCGACCGAGTCGAGCGAATCGGTGAAGATGGAAACCTTACGCTGGCCCAGCTTCTCGAGCGCAACGTAAGCGAGCGCCGCGTCCCTGGTAACGCCACCACCGGAAACGATCACCGCCTCGTGCGACGGGTCCACGCCCGCGGCGCCCAGCACCCGGGCGAGCGCGCCGAGGTCCTTCATGTTCGCGCGGAACGTCTCGCCCGGCACGTTGACCGCGAACGGCACATGCCCCTGCGCATAAGCTTCTGCGGGGCGGACGTCGATCACGCTCAGGCGAGCGATACCGACCATGCGCATCATGCGGCCGCCCCACGATGGCAGCCATTCGCCGTCGCGCATCAACGCGGGGGTGGCGTAGGTCCACATCGCCAGGTCGCGGTCGTCCTGCATCCATCCCATCTCCGACTCGACCGAGAGCCTCACCTTCGGATAGCCCGCGATCTCCCTCAACGCGAAGTACGGGACTGCTGCGGCGCCGCCACCGCCGCAATACGAATGCACTTCCTGCTCCGGCGTGATGCCGAGGTGCGCGGCCATCCGGCGGATCTCCTGCGGCGACTTGAAGGTCTTGTCGGCGTTGAAGAGGTCCTCGGCCGGCATGAGGAGCGAGTTCGGGATGTGTCCCGCCTTGTTGAAGAAAGCGGTCGCGCCGTAGTGGTATTCGGGCCCGAGCGCATCGACCAGCGCTTCCTTCGACCGATTCCCCGAGGCGGCGAACAGATCCGGCACGCGGCTTCGCAACGCCTCGTTCGAGGACGCGACACTAAAGGTGCCGGGCTTGGGTGCGGGCGTCGGCTCCTTCGAGACGGCCAGACCTTCCGCCTGCCACTTCGCCATCCCGCCGTCGAGGATCGCGAGCCTGTCCGCCGGAAAGCCGTCGTATTGGAGCTGGAAGAAGACGCGCGGCGCGAACCACTCGCCGCCCTGGTCGTAGATGACGACCTTCTTCGCCGCGTCGATGCCGAGCGCCTGGTACATGCGATCCATCTGCGCGTGCGGCACGTCGCGCACGCCGAAGCTCATCATCGCCATCGCGTCGACGGGAACCGCGCCCGGGATATGGCCCTTCGCGTGCAGCGGCCGCGGCGAGGCGTCCAGCACGAGGACATCGGGCGATTCCAGGTTCTTCGCCACCCACGCTGCGTCGACAAGGGCGGCTGCGAAAGCGGAGTGGCACGCCTGGCAGAGAGCGACGATGCAGAAGGCTGCGAATGCGCGAGAGATCTTCATGAGAGCGGCTCCTTTGAACGCCGCACGCGGGCGGCGGCGTACAGAAACAGCGCGGCGGCGAGCAGGCCCAGCCACAGGCCCGGGCTGGTGACGAAACGAACCGGATCGAGCTGCGAGAACTGCGTGATGGGGTGTTGCATCGCGCCCGGCGCGAAAGCCTCCGTCATCCCGCCGACAAGCCGGTACTTGATGAGGGCCCCGCTGTAATTGGTGCCGAACGCGATCTTCTCCAGGAGCTGGACCGCGATGGCGGGCACGATGATCCACAGGAACGGGCGCCGGACGAGCACCGAGACGAGCAGCATCAGCGCGAAGAGCGGCGCATACCAGAGCGCATGTACGGCCACGCCGTACGCGAACGAAACGACCATGACGACGACGGGCAACCGGTCGTAGAGCGTGGCGAAGTCCGCGCCACCCGATCGCAACCCGATACCGGCGATGACGAGCAGGATCGCCTGCGTGGCGATGGCGATCGCATAGGCGATGCCGGGAATCACGACGATCGGGATCGCCGCCTTCGAAAGCACGGTCGTGAGGTCCGAAACCGGCATCGACTTCCAGAAGAGGATGCTGCGATCGCGCCGCTCGGTGTTCAGCGCGTCCAGGCAATAGAAGGCCGCGACCAGCCATCCGGTGATGGCGACCATGGAGGCCGCCATGCCGAGGGGCATCATCATGAGCTGCTGCTGCGCCGCGGGCGGCAGCGCGGAAAAATTGCCGGATTTCGCGAAGTGCCCCAGCCCGAGCGCGAACATGAAGGCGAGAAATGCGAAGCACGCCACGGCGAGGGGCGCGATCCACACCGCGCGATGCTCCCAGAGCTCGCGCCGCACCGACCAGTAGAAGGCGCCCTTCATGACGCGGTCCTCGCGCTGGCGTTGCCTTCGGTCATCACGGCCACGAACACATCCGCGATGCTGGGCGTGCGGACTTCTCCCAGTGCCTCGAGTTGCTCGCGATCCTTGCCGTCGAAGAGGAAGATGCTGCGGCCGAACACCTGCCGCTCGTGCAGCGGCCCCAGCGCCCGCGCCTCGGCGGCCGTCTCGGGATGCGCCATCACCTCGGCGTAACGCGCCTCGAAGGCGTCCATCTCGCTTTGGAGCACGATGCGGCCCGCGCGGATGAAGACCAGGTCCGTGATGACGTGCTGGATCTCCTCGACCTGGTGCGTGGTGACGACGATCGTGCGCTTGCCGTCGAAGTAGTCGTTGAGGAGCGAGTCGTAGAACTGCTTGCGGAAGAGGATATCCAGGCCGAGCGTGGGCTCGTCGAGGATGAGGAGCTTCGCGTCGATCGACATCACCAGGGCGAGGTGCACCTGCGCGACCATGCCCTTCGAGAGCTTGCCGATCTTCTTGCCGAGCGGGATGGAGGTGCGCGCGAGGAAGCTCTCGGCCCGGGCGCGATCGAACCGCGGATGCACGCCGGCGACATAGGCGAGCGCCTGCGAGACCTTCATCCATCGCGGCAGGACCGCGACATCCGCGATGAAGCAGACGTCGCGCATGAGCGCGTCACGCTCGCGCCACGGATCGCGGCCGAGGACCTTGAGCTCCCCTTCGCAGGACGTGAGGCCGAGGATCGCGTTGAGCGCCGTCGTCTTGCCCGCGCCGTTCGGACCGATGAGCCCCACGATGCGGCCGTCCTCGACCGTGAGATCGACGCCGTCCAGCGCCGTGGTGGCGCCGTAGCGCTTGCGCAGGCTGCGCGCCTCGATGATGGGCATGGCGCTCATGTCTCCTTCTTCCTGGCGGCGCGCCGCCTGGGCGCGGCGAGCAGCTTGTCCATGTTCAGGCCCAGGCGGTCGATCGTGTCGCGCACCCGCGGCCAGTCCTCGGTGAGGAACCGCTCCCGCTCGGCCGCGAGCAGCGCCTTCGCAGCACCGTCGCGCACGAACATCCCCAGGCCGCGCCGCGGCTCGACGAGGCCTTCATCGACCAGCTGCTGGTAACCCTTGAGCACCGTGAGCGGATTCACGCGGTACTCGGCCGAGACGGCGCGCACCGAGGGCAGCGGATCGCCCTCGCGCAGCTCTCCATCGAGGATCATCGCCGCCACCCGGTCGCGCAGCTGCCGGTAGATCGGGCGGGGGTCGGTCCAGGCGGTGTCCATGGGCGCTGTGAGTTGGTGTATTAGCTGACCATAACACCGCGAGGGACGCTGCGCAACACCGGGCCGCTGGAGCCGTGCCTCACGATCCAGGCCGAACCCGATCGTGCCGCTGTCGCAGCGACCAATGATCCAACTCCGGTTGGCCTCGCGTTCGCGAAGAAAGCGGATGACTTCCGGCAAATTCCGCGTCGCATACACGGCATACCTTTCAAGAGCCTTAACCGAGGGAGATAAGACATGACCAAGATCACACGTCGTGAATTCATGAAGATCGGTGCCGGGGTCGGCGGACTCATCGCGGCGCCGTGGAGCATCACGAGCGCTAGCGCGGCCAACGCGCTGGCAGGTTCGCAACTGAAACCGTTCGTCTCCGCCCTTCCCGTGGTCGGCAACGGTTTGGTGACCGCGACACCGAGCGGCCTCAACAGCTACACGTGCACCATGCGGCAAATCGCGCGCCAGGTGCACCCGGACCTGCCTGCCACCCCCCTTTG
>DATMJE010000184.1:0-8901 GCA_035553995.1 Usitatibacter sp.
ATGGCGTTCGCGTGCTCGACCTCACGCGCGTGCTCGCCGGACCGTGGGCCACGCAGAACCTCGCCGACTTCGGCGCGGAGGTGATCAAGGTCGAACGGCCGGGCCATGGCGACGATACGCGCAAGTGGGGACCGCCCTTCCTGCGCGACCGGGAAGGCCGCGAGACGGCCGATGCCGCCTACTATCTCGCCTGCAACCGCGGCAAGAAATCGGTCACGCTCGACATCGCGAAGCCCGAGGGCCGCGCGCTCGCGCAGCGGCTCGCGCTCGCGAGCGACGTGCTGGTCGAGAACTTCAAGGTGGGCGACCTCGCGCGCCACGGCCTCGATTACGCCACCCTGTCGGGCGAACACCCGCGCCTCGTCTACTGTTCCATCACCGGCTTCGGGCAGGACGGGCCCTATGCCGGGCGTCCGGGCTACGATTTCATGGTGCAGGGCCTGGGCGGCCTCATGAGCGTCACGGGCGAGCGCGACGACCTCCCCGGCGGCGGGCCGCAGAAGGTCGGCGTGGCCGTGGCCGACCTCTTCACCGGCATGTATGCGACCAGCGCCATCCTCGCCGCGCTGCTCGAGCGCGAGAAGAGCGGCCGCGGCCAGCGCATCGACATGGCGCTCCTCGACGTGCAGGTGGCGATGCTCGCGAACCTGAGCGCCAGCTACTTCGTCTCCGGCGTGGCGCCGCAACGCATGGGCAACGCGCACCAGAACATCGTTCCCTATCACGTCTTCCGCGCCGCGGACGAGTTCCTCATCGTGGCGGTCGGCAACGACGGCCAGTTCGCGAAGTTCTGCGAGATCGTGGGCGCGCCGGAATGGGCGCTCGATCCGCGCTTCGCGACCAATCCGCAGCGCGTCGGCCATCGCGACCTGCTGGTGGGCCTCATCGGCGAGCGCCTGCGTGCACGCCCCGCGCGCGAATGGCTGGCACTGCTCGAGCCCGCAGGCGTGCCGTGCGGGCCCATCAACGACCTCTCGCAGGTCTTCGACGATCCGCAGGTGCGCCATCGGCGCATGCAGGTGCGCGCGCCGCATCCGGCCGCGGGCGAGGTCACCATGGTGGCCAACCCGGTCAAGTTCTCCGCGACTCCCGTGGCGTACGAGCGCGCGCCGCCGCTGCTGGGCGAGCACACCGGCGACGTGATGCGGGAGGTGCTCGGGATGGCCGATGGCGAGATCGCGGCGCTGCGGGCGAAGGGCGTGTTGTGACGGAATCGACGACCGACGCCGAGCGCGAGCTGCGCGCCGACGTGGCGCTCGCCAACCGCATCCTCGAGCGCACGGGGCTGTCGCACGCATTCGGGCACGCCAGCGCGCGCATCCCCGGCACGAACACCTTCCTGCTGCCGACGCGGCGCAGCCCCGGGCTCGCGGAAGCGGACGACCTCCTCGTGATCGATACCGAGGGGCGCATCGTGGCCGGCGATGGCGAGCCCAACAGCGAGTTCTGGATCCATGCGCGGCTGTACGCGGCGCGCGCGGACGTGGGGGGCGTCGTGCATGCGCACCCGCCATCGTGCGTGTGCCTCACGCAGATCGGCGAGCCGCATCGCGTCGTGCACAACCAGGGCGGCATCTTCGCCGGCGGCGTGCCGGAGTATTCCCGCATCGGCCTCGTGCGCTCGCGCGAGCTGGGCGACCTGCTGGCGCGCACGCTGGGCGGCGGCGTTGCCGCGATGATGCGCGGCCACGGCATCACCACCGCCTTTCCCGACGTGCGCACCGCCACGGTCGCGGCCTGCTACCTCGAGGAAAGCGCGGCCCTGCAGTTGCGCATGCTGGCCGCGGCGGGCGGCGATGCGTCGCGCATCCGCGTCTTCACCGGCGAGGAAGCCGCATCCCTTCGCGACCAGGCGAGCGGCAGCGTCGCCCGCCGCGCCTGGGAGTACTTCGCGGCGGTCGCCGGCGCCACCCCGCTGGGCGGCGGCCAGCGACTTTAGCGCATCCATCCGCCCAAGGTGCCGGGGAGGCGGTAGACTCGGGCCAGAGGCTCTTTTCGGAGGCGCGCGTGAAAGCGACGGACATCGGCAACCCGGATTACTTCCACAAGGTCGTCGACTGCCAATGGGCGTGTCCCGCGCACACGCCCGTGCCCGAATACATCCGCCTCATCGCCCAGGGCCGGTATGCGGACGCATACATGGTCAACTGGAAGTCCAACGTCTTCCCCGGCATCCTCGGTCGCACCTGCGACCGCCCTTGCGAGCCGGCGTGCCGCCGCTCGCGCGTGGAGGAGGGCAACCCCGGCGAGAAGCCCGAGGTCGAGGCCCATCCGGAGCCGGTCGCCATCTGCCGCCTGAAGCGCGTGGCGGCCGACTACAAGGGCGACATCACGGCGCGCCTGCCGCAGCG
The DNA here is from genome assembly GCA_035553995.1 of Usitatibacter sp. Lineage (GTDB taxonomy): Bacteria > Pseudomonadota > Gammaproteobacteria > Burkholderiales > Usitatibacteraceae > Usitatibacter. The sequence continues at coordinate 2,352 of DATMJE010000184.1, forward strand.
CGCGAAGCATCGCAACGGCAAGCGCATCGCCTGCATCGGTGCGGGGCCCGCATCGCTCACCGTCGCGCGCGACCTGGTGCCGCTGGGCTACCACGTCACCGTCTTCGAGTCGGACCGCCTCGCCGGCGGCATGATCCGCTCGCAGATCCCGCGCTTCCGCCTGCCCGAAAGCGTGATCGACGAGGAGGTCGGCTACATCCTCGGGCTCGGCGTGGACTTCAAGCCCGGCCGGCGCATCGATTCGCTCAAGTCGCTCCTCACCGAGGGCTACGACGCGGTCTTCATCGGCACGGGTGCCCCGCGCGGACGCGACCTCGAGATCCCCGGCCGGAAGCAAGCGGCAGCGCACATCCACATCGGCATCGACTGGCTCTCCTCGGTCTCGTTCGGGCACGTCACCAGCATCGGCAAGCGCGTGATCGTGCTGGGCGGCGGCAACACCGCGATGGACTGCTGCCGCTCGTCGCGCCGCCTGGGCGGCGAGGACGTGAAGGTCATCGTGCGCTCGGGCTTCGAGGAGATGAAGGCGAGCCCGTGGGAGAAGGAGGATGCGATGCACGAAGGCATCCCGATCCTCAACTACCTCGTGCCGAAGAAATTCCTCCACACGGGCGGGCGCCTCACCGGGATGGTCTTCGAGAAGGTGAAGGCCGTGTACGACGAGCGCGGCCGCCGCTCGCTGGTCCCCACCGGCGAGCCCGACCAGGCGTTCGAATGCGACGACGTGCTGATCGCGGTGGGCCAGGAGAACGCGTTCCCGTGGATCGAGCGCGACATCGGCATCGAGTTCGACAAGTGGGGCATGCCCGTGGTCGATCCGAAGACGCTGCGCTCCACGCGCCCGGACGTCTTCTTCGGCGGCGATGCGGCGCTGGGCCCGAAGAACATCATCTGGGCCGTGGCCCACGGCCACGACGCCGCGATCTCGATCGACCGCCTCTGCCACGGCGAGGACCTCGCCGAGCGGCCGCCGCCGCACGTGAACCTCGTGTCGCAGAAGATGGGCATCCACGAGTGGAGCTACGACAACCAGGTCGCTCCCGAGGCGCGTTTCCGCGTGCCGCTGAAGGACCTCACCATCGCCCTCAAGGACATTCGCCAGGAAGTCGAGCTGGGCTTCGACCCCGAGCTCGCCTGGAAGGAAGCGCAGCGCTGCCTCAACTGCGACGTGCAGACGGTGTTCGCGCCGAAGCTGTGCATCGAGTGCGATGCCTGCGTCGACATTTGCCCCATGGATTGCATCACCTTCACCGCGGACGGCGAGGAGGGCGAGCTGCGCGCCCGCCTGAACGCGCCGGCGCTCGACCTGGAGCAGGCGCTCTACGCTTCGCCGCCGCTCAGGACCGGCCGCATCATGGTGAAGGACGAGGACGTGTGCCTGCATTGCGGGCTCTGCGCCGAGCGCTGTCCCACCGGCGCGTGGGACATGCAGAAGTTCCTCCTCACGATGACGCCCGCCGGGCCCGGCTGCCGGCACGCGTCGCGTCCCCGCGTGGCCGCCCCGGCCTGACCGCGTTACCGCTGTAAGGCCCTGGGGCCGGTCCGCGCCGCGCTTTTGTGCGGTGCTTAACTTCTTGCGCCTTCCGCTGCGGACACAATCCTGAAGCAGGCGCAGGGACCGCACAGGGAGATGAAAAAAAATGATGCTGGGCAAGCTCGGGATCGGGCCGCGTCTCGCCCTCGGCTTCGGCATGGCCCCCGCGATGGCCGCCGCGGCCGCGCGCGGCGTCGTGGATTGCTGCCGGGAATGACACCGTGCCGCTGATCGCCATGACCCGCGAGATGGGCTCGCTCGGCCACGATGTGGCGGCCGGCATCGCCGCGGCAAACGGCGGCCGCGTGGTGTACCAGGAGCTCATCGATCCCCTGGCCGACCGGGTGCGGCTGCGCAAGACGCACGTGACGCGTTTCCTCGACGGCCGCGAGGGGCTGTGGGAGCCGCTCGCCAGCGAGCGCTCGAGCGGCGCGATCCTCACGCCCGAAGAGACGCTGACCTTCCTGCGCGATGGTTCGGTCGTGGTCATCCGCGGCTGGGGCGCCGTGCACCTGCTGGACGGCATTCCGCACGTCATTCGCGTGCGCGTGTGCGCGCCGATGGCCGCCCGCGTGGACCGCATGATGGCGCGGCTGGGCACCGACAGCCGCCAGGTCGTCGAGAACGAGATCCAGCTCTCGGAAGAAGCGCACACCGCGATCGTCCGGCGCCATTTCGGCATCGACTGGCGCGATCCCGGGCATTACGACGTGGTGCTCTCCACCGAGCGCCTCGGGGTGGAGGCCTGCATCGCGACGCTCCAGTCGACGATGGCCCGGCCGTGCTTCCGCGAGACGGCCGAATCGCGTCGAATGGTGGAGCACCTCGCCGTCGCCTGCAGCGCGGGCGCCTCGCTTTGCCGCAACGCGGGAACCGCTGCCGCGAGGAGTGCCTGATGGGCGCACGCGTGGTCGTGAGCCTCGATGGCGAGATCCTCACCGAGGTGCGGCTTTCCCGGCCGCTGACCGTCGTGGGCCGGCACCCGGAATGCGACGTCGTGCTCGAGCACCCCACCGTCTCGGCGCGGCACATGCGCTTGCGCATGGTCGATCGCACGGTCTACGCCGAGGACCTCGCCAGCACCAACGGCACGAAGGTGAACGGGCAGGGCATCCGCTATCACGTCGTGCAACACCTCGACCTGATCGAGGTCGGCCGGCACAAGCTGCACTTCTTCGACGATGCCCTGCTCGCGGGGACGCTCGACGACCTGGAGAGCGCGGTCCCGGACAAGCACGGGCAGGCAATGGTCGTGGGCACTGGCGCCGAAGCCCGTCGCGCGCCGGCGTCTCGCGAGGATGCGCCGGGGCTCGAGCGCACGATGACGATCACGCGTCCGGCGCTCCCGCAGCCTGTCCCCGGGCGGGCCACGCCCGCGATGGTGCACGCGGACGCCAACGGCAAGGCAGCGCTCGCGCTGCGCGTGCTGGGCGGGCCCGACGAGGGCTCGATCGTCGCTCTCGACCGGCCCAACACGATGATCGGCCGGGTGGGACGCGATACCGCGCTGGTGATCCGCCGCGGGCACAGCTTCTTCATCGCGCGCCTCGCGGGGGAGCGCCAGCCCCGCCTCAATCGCGTCGAGCTCGGGCCCGGCACGCATCGCATCAGCGAAGGGGATGTGATCGAAGTCGGCGCCAATACCTTCGAAGCCATCCGCGCGCGCTGAAGGTGCGAAAAGAACATGACGCTGTTTTGACCAGGGGAGCGGAAAAATGAACGCGATGACGATGGCGCGCGACGCGACGCGCGAAGTGCTGGTCTTCGTGCTGGGGAGCGAGGAATACGGCGTGGATCTCCTCAAGGTGCAGGAAATCCGCGGCTACGAGAACGTGACCCCGATCCGCGCAGCGCCCGGATACCTCAAGGGTGCCGTGAACCTGCACGGCATCACCGTGCCGGCCATCGACCTGCGCGTGAGGTTCGGCATGGCCGACCCGCGCTACGACGCCTTCACCGTGGTCGTGATCCTGCGGCTTGCGCGGCGCGCGATCGGCATCGTCGTGGACGGTGTCTCCGACGTGATGGCGCTGGGTGCCGACGAGGTGAAGCCCGCGCCCGAGGCCGGCACCGTCGTCGCAAGTGCGTACCTCGAGGGCCTCGGCACCGAGGGCGACCGCAACGTGCTGCTCCTGGATATCGAGAAGCTGCTCCCGGCGGACGAGCTCGACGCGCTCAACCAGGTCACGAGCACCGCCCCGGGGCAGTGATGCGCTAGATCATGGCCGAGGCCCGCGCGAGACTCTCCCTTGCGCCGGTTGCCGGGGTAAACTGGGACCGTCTCCAGGAGGAGAACGGCAGGTGAAGCGGCTCGAAGCGGTCAACGATTTCGTCGTCAAGTTCGCGAATGTCAACGGCTCGGGCTCGGCCTCGGCCAACACGTTGTTCGCGAAGTCGATCATGCGCATGGGCGTGCCGGTCAGCCCGCGCAACATCTTCCCCTCGAACATCCAGGGGTTGCCCACCTGGTACGAGGTTCGGGTGTGCGAGCAGGGCTGGCTCGGCCGGCGCGGCGGCGTGGACCTCATGGTCGCCATGAACCCGCAGACGTGGGAGAAGGACGTGGGCGAGGTCGAGCCCGGCGGCTACCTGTTCTACGATTCCACCCGGTCGCTGCCGCCCTCGCGCTTCCGCGACGATATCCACGTGGTCGGCATGCCGCTCACGGAGATCTGCAACGCGACCTATTCGGATCCGCGCCAGCGCCAGCTCTTCAAGAACATCATCTACGTGGGCGCCCTCGCGGCGATGCTGGGCATCGATCTCGCGGAAGTCGAGAAGCTCATCGCCGAGCAGTACAAGGGCAAGGAGAAGCTCCTCGAGCCGAACGTGCGCGCGTTGCACATGGGCCGCGATTACGCCGGTACCCACCTGGCCCCCCTGGGCCTGCAGGTGGAGCGCGCGAACAAGGTGCGCAACCGCGTCTTCCTCGAGGGCAACAACGCGGCGGCGCTGGGCTGCGTGTACGGCGGCGCCACCGTCTGCGCCTGGTACCCGATCACGCCGTCGTCGTCGCTGGCGGAAGCCTTCGGCAAGCACTGCCGCAAGTACCGCACCGACCCGGATACCGGCAAGGCGCGCTATGCCATCGTGCAGGCGGAGGACGAGCTGGCCTCGATCGGCATGGTGATCGGCGCCGCGTGGAACGGCGCGCGGGCCTTCACGGCGACCTCCGGCCCGGGCGTCTCGCTCATGAGCGAGTTCATCGGGCTCGCCTATTTCGCCGAGATTCCGGCGGTGATCATCGACGTGCAGCGCGCGGGGCCGTCCACCGGGATGCCCACGCGCACCCAGCAGGCGGACGTGCTCTCGTGCGCCTACGCCTCGCACGGCGACACCAAGCACGTGCTCCTCTTTCCCGAGGACCCGCGCGAGAGCTTCGAGATGGCCGCGGCGGCGCTGGATCTCGCCGACCGCCTGCAGACGCCGGTGTTCGTGATGATGGACCTGGACATCGGCATGAACGAGCGCCTGTGCGAGCCGCTCACCTGGGACGACACGCGCCGCTTCGATCGCGGCAAGGTCCTCAACTACCAGGACCTCGAGGCGGGTGCACGTTTCGGCCGCTACCTCGACCTCGACGGCGACGGCATCGCCTACCGCACCTATCCGGGGACGCACCCGAAGCGCGGTTCGTTCTTCACGCGCGGCACCAGCCGCGACCGCTATGCGCGCTACACCGAGGAGGGCAGCGCGTACGTGGACAACATGGAGCGCCTGCTGAAGAAGCTCGAAACGGCGAAGGGGCTCGTGCCGCGCCCGGCAGTGCGGCTCTCGGGGCAGGGCTCGCGTTACGGCGTGATCTATTACGGTTCCACGGCGCCGGCGATGGACGAGGCGCTCGCCGCGCTCGACGACTCCGGCATGCAGGTGGATGCGATGCGCGTGCGCGGATTTCCGTTCAGCGACGAGGTGATCGACTTCGTGGCGAGCCGCGAGCATGTCTTCGTGGTCGAGCAGAACCGCGACGGCCAGCTGCGCACGCTGCTGCTCGCCGAAGGCTCGCTGCCCGCGGAGAAGCTCACGCCCGTCCTGCACTACGACGGCACGCCGATCACCGCGCGGTTCATCCATCGCGAGATCTCGCAACGCCTCTCCGCTTTCAGCATGCCGGTGGTGCAGGCGGCGATCGATGCCGCGATCAAGCGCGAGACGACGTAACCCAAAAGCAATGGACACAGATGAACACAGATGAACACAGATAAAACCTGTGAGTGTTCGCGAAATGCCGCCGGGTTCGAAGTTGAGCCATATAGTTTTTATCTGTGTTCATCTGTGTTCATCTGTGTTCAAAAGCTCTCCTCCGGAGTAACTCGATGACGTATCTCGCGAAGCCCAAGCTCCACCACCCGGAGCTGCCGAAGAACTCCCTCGGCTTCACCCGCCGCGACTACGAGGGCGCCATCTCCACGCTCTGCGCGGGCTGCGGGCACGATTCGATCAGCGCGGCGATCATCCAGGCCTGCTTCGAGCTCGATCTGCCGCCTCATCGCATCGCCAAGCTCTCAGGCATCGGGTGCTCGTCCAAGACCCCGACTTATTTCCTGAGCAGTTCGCACGGCTTCAATAGCGTGCACGGACGCATGCCGTCGGTGTTGACCGGCGCCAACCTTGCGAACCGCGAACTGATCTACCTGGGTGTTTCAGGAGACGGCGATTCCGCCTCGATCGGACTGGGCCAGTTCGCTCACAGTGTTCGCCGCGGCGTGAACATGGTCTACATCGTGGAAAACAACGGTGTCTATGGGCTCACGAAAGGCCAGTTCTCGGCGACATCGGACCGCGGCTCCAAAAGCAAGAAGGGCTCGGTCAATACCGACGCCGCCATCGACATGGTCCTGCTGGCAATGGAGCTCGGCGCCACTTACGTCGCGCGCAGCTTTTCCGGAGACAAGGCGCAACTGGTGCCGCTGATCAAGGGAGCAATCCTGCATCGCGGGGCCGCTTTCATCGACTGCATTTCGCCATGCGTGGCGTTCAACAACCATGCCGGCTCGACCAAGAGTTTCGACTACG
>DATMJE010000185.1:0-2365 GCA_035553995.1 Usitatibacter sp.
GCGGCTTCAAGGTAATAGCGCGTTTCATAGCGTTCGGCTTTCCGTAGCGAAATCACATGCATGTCGCCTTCGCGGTCTGCATGCACCAGTACGACAACAACGCCGTTGAGCTCACCGAACGTGACGAATCGCTCTTCCGGATATCGCTCGCGGGTGTCCTCGCGTGTGATTGTGAAGCCATCCCAGAGGGGTGACAAGGCCATGGTGCAGCCTCGCAAGCTCATCAAGTGAGCCCGCACCCGAAATCAATCGCCGTCGAGATACTTCGACCGCGGCAGGACGCCGCGGAGCGCGGCGTAATGGACTTGGCCGCGTTGCATGAGTGCGGTCTCGCCAAAGAGACCGCGGATCGCGCGCAGTGCCTTGGCGCCATCGATCACCCGCAGGCGCGGCCACTCGCGATCGCCCCCCGATCAACAAGCCTCAGCGCACGTCGAACGCATCCACGACGACGTAGGAGCCGTCGGTGTTGGTGACCTCGATCTGAAGCGTATGCGGACCGTTGGCAAGGCCCTCGGCGCGGAAGACCGGCATCTGGTATCCCTCGATGGGATAGTTCTGCGAAAGCCGCACCTCCTTCACCAGCGTGCCGTCGATGAAGACATTCGCGACGCCGCCGGCGCTGCCCTTCTCGCAGCCGATCCACGTGACCGAAGTGCCCGTGAAGCGGAAGGTCGCCGTGGCGCCCTTCTGGTTCGAGGTCGCGGTCACGCCCTCGGTCCAGACCCTCGCGTTGTTGTCGAACGTCCACGCGCCCACATAGGTGATCGCGGGATCGTATTGCTCGTAGCGCCGGCCGGGCGTGGTCACGTCGAACGCGTCGACCACGACGCGCGAGCCCGACGAAGCCGCATTTCGGCCGCCGGTGGCCTGGATCTTCAACGAGTGGTCGGCATCCGCGAGCCCGGCTATCGCGTACACGACGGGCTGGTACGAGACCGTCGGCGAGTACAGGTCGACCTGTCCCTGCGTGTTGCCGTCGACTTGCACGATCGCAATACCGGCATCGGGGCCGCGATAGCCGACCCATGCGATCCCGGTCCCGCGGAAGGGCACGGTGACGCTCTCTCCCGCCGTCGCAGTCTCGTGCGCGCTCACCGGCAGCTCGGGCAGGTTCGATACGCCCGTGCCGCTGAAGGGCAACGCGATGTCCGACTTGGTCCACTTCGACGTGTACGTGAAGCGGGGATCCGTGTCCTGCCAGTGCGAGATGGTGTTCCCCGGATCGATATCGAATGCATCGACGACGATCTTGTTGCCGTCCGACTGGCCTTCCTTGCGGCCCGTCACCGTGATGACGAGCGTGTGCTGGCCGGGACCCAGGTCGCTCAAAGTCACGACGGTCGTGTGCGCCTCATCCGTAGGACGCCCGAAGAGGCTCACTTCCCGCGCCGGGCCGCCATCGACGCTCATCGAGGCGATGCCCATGAGGCGGCCACGGCTGCCGATCCAGCGGATGGAGGTGCCCGTGAACGTGATCGAAGCGGTCGCGCCAGCAGCGGTCGATTCCATCGCAGAGCCGCCGCTCCAGCCCAGGCTGGTGTCGGCCGCGGACCAGGCGCCCGTCAGGGTGACCTGCCGGTCGGATTCTTCCACGCGCGGTCCCGGCGGTGGCAGGACGGCGGCCGGCACTCGTGCCGGGGGCGTGAGCGTGGAAGTGATGAACGGCCCCCCGCCCCTCTCGATCGGGTTTCCGGCGTAGGCAAGCAGGGGGATCGCAAGAAGGCTGAGGAGGATTCGCGACATGGTTGCATTGATACCGGACGCATGTGTCGCTCGAAATCGCGCCCGATGCTCCGCTCGGGCCATGTGCCGCGGCGGCAGCCGCGCATGCCGCCCAGTTACCGCCCGATGTGACCGGATATTGGTACAACCCGAGCGAATCGGGCTGGGGTGCCGCGATCGCACAACAGGGCGAGGTGCTCTTCGTGACGCTCTTCGTCTACGACGAGCAGAAGCGTCCCGCGTATCAGCCGAGCGCCCTCGCCCTGTAATTTCGAAGTGCCGCCGCGAGCTTCGCGTTCGGCCTCGCCGGCCGCTCCAGCAACTTCAAGAGAAACGCCGCATCGTGGCCCGAGAGCTCGATGGCCGGCTCGCGTTCCATGACGCGTTCGGCCTCCCGAAGCGCCGCCTGGACGATGAACTGGTTCAGCGGGACACCGACGAGATCCGCCGCACGCTGCAGGGTGTCACGCACGTTCTGCGGAATGCGCGCCGAGATCCAACGCCATTCGTCGGGAGCAATCGTCATAGGTCTTTCCTTTGCCTGGTGATGCTCGCGCTCAGCGCCCCGGCATCGCCAGCGGCTACAGCATGCTCACGCGATTGCCTTCCGTGTCCTCGAAGGAGACGTAGGCGCCGACGC
>DATMJE010000186.1:0-2040 GCA_035553995.1 Usitatibacter sp.
CGGGCGAACTCGTCAGGACTGGACGTTACGATGTCCAACCCGTTTGCGGCGAACACCCGCTTCAAAGCCGGCGCGGCAGCCGCCTTGAGGATCTCCCGGTTGAGAAGCGCGACGATCTTCTTGTCGATGCCCGCCGGTCCCACGATGCCCATCCAGGCGACCATCTGGAATCCGGGATAGCCCAGCTCGGCGACCGTTGGCAGGTCGGGAAACGCCGGCGAACGCGCTGTGCTGGTGACGGCAAGCGCGCGGAGGCGCCCGGCCTTGACATGAGGAAGCAGGGCGGGCGGGCCGCCGAAAGCGATCTGGACGTTGCCGCCAAGAAGGTCCGAGACCATCTGGGCGCTTCCCTTGTACGGAACCGAAATGATCTGCACTCCTGCCTGTTGCGCCAGCAATTCAGTGGCGAGGTGGCCCACGGTCCCGACTCCGGGCGTGGCGCTCGTCAGCCGCCCTGGATGCGCGCGTGCATAGGCGATTACATCGGCGAGACTGTGGACCTGGAAGCTTTCGGTCGCAACGAGGAGGCTGGGTGCGTCGGCGATTCGCGCGATGGGAATGAAGTCGCGCAGCGGGGCGTATGGAACCGAACGCAGCAGGTGAGGATTGAGGGCCAACTGCCCGATGTGCCCGATGCCGAGCGTGTAGCCGTCGGGGGCGGCATTCGCGAGCGCCTGGTAAGCGATCGAGCCGCCGGCCCCCGGCTTGTTCTCGATGTAAAAGCTCTGGCCCAGCTGCTTGCCGAGCTCGTTCGCGAGCGCGCGCGCCGCCGTATCGACGTTTCCTCCGGGAACGTACTGGACGATGATGCGCACCGGGCGCGAGGGGTATGCATCGGCTGCGAACGAGCCGGCGGAAATGCACAAGGCAAGCAAGGCGATCGCACGACGGAAGAGTCCGCTCATGTTCCCTCCTGGGATCAGGCGCCCGCCCTCGATGCCGAAGTCGGTGTTCGTGACGCTCGCATGGTAGCGGCCCGCGGTGATGGGTACATAATGCGTTTTTCCGATCCGGCGATCGGCTTTCCGGATCACCTGGGTGAAGGAGGGGCCGTGCCGGAAAGCGCTTCGCGCGTCGCCCACCTCAAGTTCCGGCATCTGCAGCTACTCGAGGTGCTCCTTAGCGAAGGAACCGTGCACAAGGCCGCGCGTGCCTTGCACATGAGCCAGCCCGCTGCGAGTGCCGCCCTTCGCGAGATCGAGGAATCGTTCGGCGCGCGGCTGTTCGAACGCACGCGCCAAGGGGTCGCTCCCACCGCCGCGGCCCACGTGCTCGCCGAGCGCGTGCGAGCCATACGCCACGAGCTCGCGCACGCCGCCGACGACGTACGCTCGATCCGGGACGGCGGCGCGCGGCGCGTGGCGATTGGAGCAATGCCTCGCGTCTTCCTGGAATTCATGCCGCGGTTCGTTGCGCTCGCGCGGATCGAATGGCCTGAAGTGCGATTGGACCTCGAGGAAGGCGTCGGCGGTTCTCTCGTGTCGATGCTCCAGGACGGAAGACTCGATTGCCTCATCTCCCGGCCTCCCCACGAGGTCGTCAGCGGTCAGCAGGTGAAGGACATCGTGCATACGCGGCTCTACGACGACGGCATGGTGCTTGTTTGCGGTGTCGATCACCCCATGGCGAGGATGCGTCGCCCCCGCCTGGAACAGCTGGCGCGGGAAACCTGGGTCTTGCCGCCGCCGGACATGGAGACGCGACGCGTCTTCGTGAACACTTTCCTGCAGGCGGGCATGTCTCCTCCGGATGCTGCCATCGAATGCCGATCATTCGTCTGCAACATGACCCTCGTGGAGCGCGCCCGTTTGCTCACCATCGCTCCCGCCTCGGCCGCCCGCGCATGGCAGCGATCCGGGATGCTGAAAGTGTTGCCTGTGCGCGTGGACGATTCTTTGGCCCCCATTTCCCTGATATCGAGAAGTGCCCAGAAGGATTCGCAGACGATAGCAAGGCTGCGCGGCTTGGCCGAGCGCGTCGCCAGGGAAATGTGAGCTGGGTTCGACGGCCAAGTAACGCAGGTCGAACGCGCGTGCGCGG
>DATMJE010000187.1:0-23586 GCA_035553995.1 Usitatibacter sp.
GAGCTCACCTCACGGGGCATCAGGATGATGGATCCGATCCGCGGCATCATATCCGGACGTGACGAAACCGGAGAACCCGATGGCCGTTCCATTTTCCGTGCGCGACCTCGACCACGTGGTCCTGCGCATCCGGGACCTCGAACGCTCGCTCGCGTTCTACCGCGACGTGCTGGGCTGTCCCGTCGAGAAACGCCAGGAGGACCTGGGCCTCATCCAGTTGCGCGCGGGCCGCTCGCTGATCGACCTGGTCCCGCTCGACGGCAAGCTCGGCCGCGCGGGTGGCGCCGGGCCTGCGCATGAGGGCCGCAATGTCGACCACATCTGCGTGCGCATCGAGCCCTTCGATGGCGTTGCGATCGCCGCCCATTTGAAGGCGCATGGCATCGAGGCGGGCCCCGTCGAATCGCGCTACGGAGCCGAGGGACAGGGACCCTCGATGTACGTGACCGATCCGGACGGCAACGTGGTGGAGCTCAAAGGGCCGCCGGCGGCCGGTTGAGCCGGAGTCTTCACGTCCAGAGGAACGACCACGGCGAGTTCTGGTACATCGCATTTTCCCATTCGCCGAATGACGTCATAGCCAGCGCGACACGACGCGGGTCGTGCGACAAGGCCTTCCTCCAGCCCTCGATGTATGTGCGGCTGCATGACCGGTTCTGCTGCCACAGATCCACCTGCCGCAGCGCACGCCGGATTTTCGGGCCGGCCTTTACGGGGTTCGCGCACAGGTCGAGCGCAAGCCTGAGGTGACGCTCGCGCCGTTCCTGCTCGCGCTGCCGATGTTTCAGTCGCTCGAGGGCCTTGGCGCTCGCGCTCTCGCCAGGACCGACCGTCACCGTCACGCCCAACGCCGCGAGGAGGCGCTCGACAACGTCCGTCTGGACCGGGTCGCCACGCTCGCTCTCGAGCTTGGAAAGCACGGCGCGAGAGACTTGCGCCTTCGCGCACAGGGCTTCCTGGGTCACCCGCAGGGCGCTACGGCGGCTCTTGATATGACGTCCAAGCTGGCGCGAAAGCATGGCGGCGAACCGTTCAAACTGGCGTGTCTATTATAATAAACAGTCCAGTCAGCGTAGTTCACCGGATCTCCTCGTAGCCCCGAGCGATGGCCACATCCGCCATCGCTTCCAATGACCGGTAAGCGCTACGGTCAGGAACCACGAAGCGCTCCAGCAGCACGTCGGCCAGCAGCGGCGCATAGGCAGCGTCGCGATGGATGCCCACGAGCTGGTCGCGCAGCCGCATCACGACCGAGCCGCCGATGGAAGGCGAAGCCACCAGCAGCGGAATCGGCGCCCACGGCGTGGTGGCAACGCAGCGGATGCCGGCGAGGAGCGCCGGCTCGTGATGTCGGCAGAGATCGAGCAGGAAGGAATCGAGCGCGATCAGGTCCACCTCGCGGGCGCGCAATTGCTCCAGCGCGTGCAAAGGCGGGCCCAGCGGCCCCTCGACATCGCGGAAGAGCGTCCTGCGCCCGCCCCAGAGGAACGAGGCGAGATGCGCGCGCGGCGCATTGAAGCCGGATTGCGAGTTGAGCGCGGTCCAGCCGAAGCGGTGGCCGAACGCCTGCTCGAGCGTGGTCCACCCGCTCGATTCGCGCACCAGGAACTCGCTGCAATAGCGCGGCTGGTGCCCGTAGCGCGGCAGGCACGGAACGGGTGCCGCGATCACCTGCATGGCCACGTGGGAACGAATGAAGGGCCATCCGCACATGAAGGCGCAGGCAAGCTGCGGATCGCTCCAGAGCGCTTCGAGCGGCGCCGGTGCGGCATGCTCGACGATGCGAATGTCGAGTTTCGCATCCGCGAACACGCGCTCGAAGATCGCCCGCCACGCGCTAGCAGCGCGCGGAACCGCGTTGTACATGCGGAACGATGCGATCACGAGAATCGCAGCGTCTGGCCGGCATCGGCGCGCTTCGCCTTGGCGAGCAGCGCATGGCCGAGCGCGATGTCGGTGATGCTGAGCCCGCGATGCCAGAAGAGGATGGTCTCGTCATCGCGCTCGCGGCCGGGCTTCACGCCCGCGACGATCTGGCCCAGCTCCGCGTGCAGGTTCTGCTCGGTGAGCCGGTCGCTGTCGACATGGCGCCGCAACGCGCCGAACCGCAACCCCTTGCGGCATTGGCCCCAGTCGTCCACGACCATCTTGTCCATGATGTCCGTGAGCGAAAGCTCCACCGCGCTCATCGTGCCGTAGGGAACGACGAACGCGCCCTTCGCGATCCACTCCGTCCTGAGCAGCGCCTTCGGCTCCGGCAGGCGTGAAGCCTCGACGACGATGTCCGCGCCACGCACGCAGGTCTCCCAGTCCTCGGTGACCGTGATGGGCTTGCCGAGGTCCGCGGACAGGCGCTCGGCGAACGCGTTGCGGCTTTCGGGCCGGCGCGAATGCACCCGGATCTCGTCGAAATGGAACAGGCGGTCCAGCAGGCGCACGTTCCAGTACGCCGTGCCGCGTGCGCCGATGTGGCCGAGGATGCGGCTGCCCTTGCGCGCGAGGTGCCTCGCCCCGATCGCGGTCATCGCGCCGGTGCGCATGTCGGTGATCGCGGTCGCGTCGATGATGGCGAGCGGCGTGCCCGTCCCGGGATCGAAGAGGTTCAGGAGTGCCATCTCCGACGGCAGGCCCAGCTTGTAGTTGTCGACGAAATCGCTCACCACCTTCACGCCCGCGACACCCAGGGGCTTCACGTAGCCGCGCAGCACGTTGAAGTGCCCCTTGGCGGACGATTCGGGAACGAGGTGCACGCGCGGCTCGATGACCGTCTGCTTGCGGCCCTGCGCATCGAGCGCGGACTCGACCGCGGCGAGGATCTCGTCGTCGGTGAGGGCCAGCGCCGCGACGTCCGGGCCGTTCAGGTAGGTGAGGTTTATTTCCACCGGCGTGGGCCGGTGGCGCGCGTCGCCCGTCATTCCACCTTGATTCCGGCGCGTTGCACGATGTCGCCCCACTTGCGGCTCTCGGCGCGGATGATGGCGTCGAACTGCTGCGGCGTGTCGCCGACGGGCTCGAGGCCCAGCCCGCCGAGCTTCGCCCGCACGTCGGGCGATCGCAAAGCTTCGGCCATGTCGTGCTGGATCTTCTGCACGACCGCGGGCGGCGTGCCGGAGCGCGTCACGATGCCGTACCACGAGGTGACGTCGAAACCCGGCAGGCCGCTCTGGGCCACGGTCGGCACGTCCGGAAGCTGCGGACTGCGCTTCGGGCTCGCGATGGCGAGCGCGACCAGCTTGCCGCTCTTCACGTGCTGCAGCACCGTGGAGATGCCGGCGAACATCATGTGCACGTTGCCGCCCAGCAGGTCGTTCACCGCGGGCGCGATGCCCTTGTACGGCACGTGCACCGTCCGGATGCCGGCCTCGAGGTCGAGCAGCTCGCCGGCCAGGTGCGCGCCGCTGCCGGCGCCGGGCGAGGCGTAGTCGAGCTTGCCCGGATTCGCCTTCGCATAGGCCACGAGCTCGCTGAAGCTTCTCGCCGGCACAGAAGGATGCACCACGAGCACGTTGGGCGACTCCGCGAGCAGCGTGACGGGCGTGAAGTCACGCTGCGTATCGAACGGCAGCTTGGGAAAAAGGGTCGGGTTCACGGTGAGGTTGCCCGTGGGTGCCAGGACCAGCGTGTAGCCATCGGGCTCGGCGCGCGCGCCCTCGGCCATGCCGATGTTGCCGGAGGCGCCGGCCTTGTTCTCGATCAGGACGGGCTGTCCCCATTTCTGCGCCAGCTTCTCGCCCACGATGCGCGGCAGCAGGTCGGCCACGCCGCCCGCGGCGTAAGGCACGATGATCCGCACCGGCTTGGTGGGCCACGCGCCCTGCGCGGGGGCTCCGAACGGCAGCAGCAAGCCCGCGATGACGGCGCCCGCGCGCCGCATCCATTTTCCCATCGTTGTTCTCCTTATGTGTCCAGCATCGGCAGGTCGAGGCCGGCACGCTTCGCCGTCTCGATCGCCATCTCGTAGCCGGCATCGGCGTGGCGCATCACGCCCGAGGCCGGGTCGTTGTGCAGCACGCGGGCGATGCGCGCATCGGCCTCGCGCGTGCCGTCGCAGACGATCACGACGCCCGCGTGTTGCGAGAAGCCCATGCCTACTCCGCCGCCATGATGGAACGAGACCCACGTGGCCCCGCCGGCGCAGTTGAGCAGGAGGTTCAGCAGCGGCCAGTCGGATACGGCGTCGGAGCCGTCGCGCATGGCCTCGGTCTCGCGGTTGGGGCTCGCCACGGAGCCCGAATCGAGGTGGTCACGGCCGATCACGATGGGCGCCTCGAGCTCGCCGCTCGCCACCATGTCGTTGAAGGCCCGGCCCACGCGCGCGCGGTCGTGCACGCCCAGCCAGCAAATGCGCGCGGGCAGCCCCTGGAAGGCGATGCGGCGCGCGGCCATGTCGAGCCAGTTGTGCAGGTGCGCATCGTCCGGGATGAGCTCCTTCACCTTCGCGTCGGTGCGGCGGATGTCCTCCGGATTTCCGGAAAGCGCGACCCAGCGGAAGGGGCCCTTGCCCTCGCAGAAGAGCGGCCGGATATAGGCGGGCACGAATCCGGGATAGTCGAAGGCGTTCGCCACACCCTCTTCCTTCGCCACCTGGCGCAGGTTGTTGCCGTAGTCGACGACGGCCGCACCCCGCGCCTGCAGCTCGAGCATCGCGCGCACGTGCAGCGCCATGGATTTCCGCGCCGCGGCGATCACGGCATCGGGCTCGCCGATGCGCCGCGCCTTCCATTCGTCGAGCGTCCAGCCCCTGGGCAGGTAGCCATTCAGCGGATCGTGGGCCGAGGTCTGGTCGGTCACCACATCCGGCAGCACATCGCGCCTCACGATTTCGGCCAACACCTCGCCCGCATTGCCGAGGAGCCCCACGGAGATGGCGCGGCCTTCGCGCTTCGCCTCCCCGATCATGCCGAGCGCCTCGTCGAGCGACGCGGCCTTGCCATCGAGGTAGCGCGTGCGGACGCGAAAATCGATGCGCGACTCGTCGCATTCGACGGCGATCATCGAGAAGCCGGCCATCGTGGCCGCGAGCGGCTGCGCGCCGCCCATGCCGCCGAGGCCCGCGGTGAGGATCCAGCGGCCCTGCGCGTTGCCGCCGAAGTGGCGATCGGCCATCGCGTAGAACGTCTCGTAGGTGCCCTGCACGATGCCCTGCGAGCCGATGTAGATCCAGGAGCCCGCGGTCATCTGGCCGTACATCATCAGGCCGCGCCGGTCGAGCTCGTGGAAGTGCTCCCACGTGGCCCAGTGCGGCACGAGGTTGGAGTTGGCGATGAGCACGCGCGGCGCATCGGGGTGCGTCCTGAAGACGCCCACGGGCTTGCCGGACTGGATGAGGAGCGATTCGTCGTCGCCCAGGCGCCGCAGCACCTCGAGGATGCGATCGAAGCATTCCCAGTTGCGTGCCGCGCGCCCGATGCCGCCATAGACGACGAGATCCTGCGGATGCTCGGCCACCTCGGGATCGAGGTTGTTCTGGATCATCCGGTAGGCGGCCTCGGTGAGCCAGCTGCGGCAATGCAGCTCCCTGCCTCGCGGTGCCCTCACCACGCGCTCGGCGTGGCGCGTCCAGTCCGATCGGTCGTTCATGCGCGGCTCCTCGCTGCGGCGTGCCGCGGCAGCGCCACGTAGCTGCCGAGACGATAACGGCTTCCCGGATGCACGAGCCGCGCATACGTGGCGACCCGGCCGCGGGACCAGGTGCGGCGGTTGATCTGCAGGCACGCCTCGCGCGTCTCGATGTGCAGCCAGCGCGCGAGCTGGGCCGTGGGCGTCATGGCCTCGATCGTATGCTCGACCGCCTCCGCGGGCGCGACGGCCCAGAGGTACGCATTCGGCGTGTGGCGCGAGAAGTCCTGCTCCAGGTAGTCGGGCGCCACGGCCGGATTCACGAAGCGGTCCTCGAGCTGGACCGGCGTGCCGTTGTCGATGTGCACGATGACGGAGTGGAATACGCGCGTGCCGGGCACGAGACCGAGATGCAGCGCCACCACCTCGCTCGCCGCGGCCTCTTCCATGCGCAGGATGCGGTTGGCGTAATGGTGCCCGCGCTCGGCGATCTCCTCGGCGATGTTGCGCACCTCCAGCACCGAGAGCAGGGGCTTGCGATCCGCGACGAAGGTGCCCACGCCCTGGCTGCGCAGGAGCCATCCTTCCTGCATCAGCTCCGTGAGGGCGCGGCGCGCCGTCATGCGCGAGACGCCGAACTCCGCGGCGAGCTGGTTCTCCGAGGGCACGCGGCTGCCCACGCCCCACTCGCGGGACTCGATGCAACCCATCACGTGGCGCTTGATGCGCGCGTACGGCGCGATGTGCGGGAGGGTAGCGGCCATGTGCTTGACCATACTTGGCTATACAAGTAAGGTCAAGCACCATGGACCTCCTGCTCGCCGGCGTGCGCCTCGCGACGATGGAAACCGGCGGCGAGCCGTACGGCCACGTACGCGCCTCCGCCATCGGCTTCGAGGGGGGCCGCATCGCGTGGATCGGCGAGGCCGCCCACGCTCCCGCCGCATCGCGCCGCCTCGAGTGCCGCGGGCGCTGGCTCACGCCCGCCCTCATCGATTGCCACACCCACCTCGTCTACGCCGGCAATCGCGCGCGCGAGTTCGAGATGCGCCTCGAAGGCGCCACCTACGAGGCCATCGCGCAGGCGGGCGGCGGGATTCTTTCCACCGTGCGCGCGACACGCGAGGCGAGCGAAGAGGATCTCGTCGCACAGGCGCTCCCCCGCATCGCGCGCCTCGCCGCGGAGGGCGTCAGCGTCGTCGAGGTGAAGTCCGGCTACGGCCTCGATCTCGAAAGCGAGATGAAGCTGCTGCGCGCCGCGCGCGCATTGGAGCGGCAGGTACCCGTCACCGTGCGCACGACACTCCTCGCCCTGCATGCCACGCCGCCGGAATTCGCGGGTCGCGTCGATGCGTACGTCGATTTCGTCTGCGACGACATGATCCCTGCCGTCGCGAAGGCCGGTCTCGCCGACGCGGTCGATGCCTTCTGCGAGCACATCGCATTCACGCCCGCGCAGGTCGAGCGAGCGTTCCGCGCCGCGCGCGCGCACGGATTGCGCGTGAAGCTGCACGCCGAGCAGCTCTCGAACCAGGGCGGTGCGGCGCTCGCCGCGGCGCACGAAGCGCTTTCCGCCGACCATCTGGAGTTCGTCGACGACTCAGGTGTCGCGGCCATGGCGCGCGCGGGCACGGTTGCCGTGCTGCTGCCCGGCGCCTTCCTCTACCTGCGCGAGACGCGGCTTCCACCGGTGGCACTGCTGCGGCAGCACCGCGTGCCGATCGCGGTCGCGAGCGACAACAATCCGGGCACCTCGCCCTACTCCTCACTGCTGCTCATGCTGAACCTCGCGTGCACCGCTTTCCGCCTCACGCCGGAGGAAGCGCTCGCGGGTGTGACGCGCAATGCGGCGCGCGCCCTCGGCATGGAAGCCACGCACGGCACGCTCGCGGTCGGCAAGGATGCGGATGCGGTCCTGTGGGAAATCGGCCACCCATCCGAGCTTGCCTACAGCTTCGGCACGCACCGGCCCGCCGCGATCTTCCGCCGCGGCGTGGAGGTCGCGGCATGAAGTTTCTTGCGGAGCACGCGCTGCTGCCGGAAGGCTGGGCACGCGATGTCACGCTCGAGATCTCTGCCGAGGGCACCCTCACCGCCGTCGCGCCCGGCGCGCCCGGCGCGGAGGGCGCCGAGCGGATCGAGGGCTTCGTCGTGCCCGGCATGGCGAACGTGCACTCGCACGCCTTCCAGCGCTCGATGGCCGGCCTCACGGAGGCGCGCACGCATCCGACGGACAGCTTCTGGACCTGGCGCTCGCTCATGTACGGCTTCGCCGGCCGCATCACGCCCGCGCAGGTGCACGACATCGCGGCGTGGACGTACATCGAGATGCTGAAGGCCGGGTTTACCGCCGTGGGCGAATTCCATTACGTGCACCACGACGAAGGCGGCAAGCCGTACGCGGATCCCGCCGAAACGTCCCATCGCGTGATCGCGGCCGCCCGCGAGAGCGGCATCGCCATCACCCACCTGCCGGTGCTGTACATGAACGGCGGGTTCGGCGGCAAGCCGCCGGAGCCGGGACAGCAGCGCTTCGTGCACGGCGCCGAAAGCTTTGCGCAGCTTCTCGAATCGCTGCATGCCGGCTATCGCGAGACGCGCGACGTCCGCATCGGCTGCGCGTTCCATTCGCTGCGCGCGGTCGAGCCGTATGCGCTGCGGCAAGTCCTCGACGTGCAGCGCCGCCTGGACGACAGCGCTCCCATCCACATCCACATCGCGGAGCAGGTGCGCGAGGTGGCCGACTGCCTCGCGTGGAGCCGGCGCCGCCCCGTCGAGTGGCTGCTCGACAATGCGCCGGTCGATTCGCGCTGGTGCCTGGTGCATGCGACGCACATGGAGCCGCGCGAGTCGCGGCGGCTCGCCGGCTGCGGCGCGGTGGCCGGGCTCTGTCCCACGACGGAAGCGAACCTGGGCGACGGCGTCTTCCCCGCCACCGAGTACCTCGCGGCCGGCGGGCGCTTCGCCGTCGGCAGCGACAGCCACGTGAGCGTGAGCGCGATCGAGGAGCTGCGGCTGCTCGAATACGGCCAACGCCTCACGGCACAGCGGCGCGCGGCCCTCGCGACCGACTTGCGGCCATCGCCCGGCGAGCGACTGTTCGTCGATGCGGCCTCGGGCGGCGCGCAGGCGCTGGGCATCGCGGCCGGGCGCATCGAGGCCGGTGCGCGCGCGGACCTCGTCGTGCTCGATGCGGCCCATCCCGCGTTCTGGAACAAGCAGCCGGCGCAGGTGCTCGATGCGTGGGTGTTCGCGGGCGATGCGCGATGCGTGCGCGATGTGATGGTGGGCGGCGCATGGCGCGTGCGCGCCGGCCGTCACCCGAACGAAGCCGAGGCGGCGGAGCGCTTCCGCGCCGCCCAGGCGGCGCTTCTCGCATGAGCCATCCCATGACGCTCAACGACTTCGAGATGCCGGGCTACGATTTCCATCCCGGCACCGCACCGCTGCTGGTCAGCATGCCGCACGTGGGCACGCGGCTGCCGGACGGCATGCGCGGCCGCCTGAGCGAAGCCTGCGCGCTGCTGGGGGATACGGACTGGCACCTGCCGCGCCTCTACGACTTCGTGCGCGACGTGGGCGCCTCGGTGATCACGGCGCGGTATACCCGCTTCACCGTGGACCTGAACCGCCCGCCCGATGACGCGCCGCTCTATGCCACGGCAACCACCGGGCTGCATCCGGAGACGCTCTTCGATGGCCGCTCTGCGTTCCGCGCCGGCCAGCAGCTCACGGCCGAGGAGCGCGCCCGCTTCCTCGACGGACTCTGGCGTCCGTACCACCACGCCATCGCCGGGGAGCTTGCACGGCTGCGCGAGCGGCACGGCCACGCGGTGCTCTTCGATGCGCACTCGATCGCGGCAGAGATTCCGCGGCTCTTCGAGGGCGTGCTGCCGGATTTCAACATCGGCACCGCGGATGGCCGCAGCGCCGATGCCGCGCTCACCGCACGCCTCGCCGCGGTCGTCGCCTCCGCACCGCAGTATCGCGCGGCCGTGAACGGGCGCTTCAAGGGCGGCTACATCACGCGCCATTACGGCGACCCGTCGCAGGGCATCCACGCCGTGCAGCTCGAGCTCGCGCAGCGCACCTACATGCACGAGTCGCCGCCCTACGATTACGTGCCCGAGAAGGCCGAAGAGGTTCGACCGGTGCTGCGGCGGTTCGTCGAGACTATGCTGCGCTTCCGGCCTTGACGGCACGAGCCGCCGACGAAGCAAGATAAGCATGTGCCTGCGCGACCACGGTCGCGCCCTCGCCGATGGCGCTGCCGATGCGCTTCACCGAGCCCGCGCGCACGTCGCCGATCGCGAACACGCCCTCGAGATTGGTTTGCAGCGAGGCCGCGCCCTCCTCGCCGGTGAGCACGAAGCCCTTGTCGTCGAGGCGAACGCCGCAGCCGGCGAGCCACTCGGTGCTCGGATCGGCCCCCAGGAACAGGAACACGTGGCGGATGGGCCGTTCCTGCGTGGCGCCGTCGCCCCCGCGCCACGCCACGGCCTCGACGCCGGTTTCGCGCGAGCCTTCCACGTGCGAGATCTCGGTGCGCGTGAGCACCTCGATGTTGGGCGTGGCGCCGATGCGCTCGATGAGATAGGTCGACATGCTGGCGGCGAGCCCGGCGCCGCGCACGAGCATCCACACCTTGGCAGCGTGCGCGGAAAGGAACACGGCGGCCTGCCCGGCGGAATTGCCGCCGCCGACCAGCACCACCTCCTGTCCCGCGCACATCTTCGCCTCGATGGGCGAGGCCCAGTACCACACGCCGCGGCCTTCGAGCGACATGAGGTTGTTGCAGTAAAGGGGACGCCGATAGCGCGCGCCGGCCGCGATCACCAGCACGCGCGCCTGCACCGCACGGCGATCCGCGAGCTCCAGCCGCAACGGTTCACCGCGATGCACGGGCTCGCAATCCAGGCGTTGCACCTGCATCGGGATCAGCATGCGCGCGCCGAATTTCTGCGCCTGCGCGAAGCCGCGGCCGGTGAGCGCCTGCCCCGAGATGCCCGTCGGGAAGCCGAAATAATTCTCGATGCGTGCGCTGGCACCCGCCTGGCCGCCGAACGCGCGCGCATCGAGCACGAGCACCGACAGGCCCTCGGATCCCGCGTAGACCGCGGCGGCGAGCCCCGCGGGGCCCGCGCCGACGACGGCCACGTCGAAGACGGTGTCCTCGTCGCCGGCGTCGAGCATGCCGATGCAGCCCGCGAGCTCGTTGTCCGACGGGTTGCGCAGCACCTCGCCGTTCGGACAGACCGCCAGCGGGAGCTGCTCCGGCTGCGGCGCGAAGCGCGCCACGAAGGCCCTCGCGTCGGCATCGTTCGCCGGATCCAGGACGTGGTGCGGGATGCCGTTGCGGCGCAGGAAATTGCCCAGCCGCACGACATCGGGCGATTGCGCCGCGCCCACGAGGATGGGACCGCCGGCACCCGATTCGATCAACGCCACGCGCCGCAGGATCATCGCGCGCATGATCTTCTCGCCGAGCGTCGCCTCGGCCACGAGCAACGCATGCAGGTGATCGCTGTCGATGAGCAGCGTGTCCGTCTCGCCCACGGCGACGCCGTCGACGAAGGACGGCCGGCCGGAAAGCTGGCTCAGCTCGCCGGAGAACGAGCCGGGTCCGTGCTCCACGACCGGCAGGTCCTGGCCGTGCGCGTCGCGCCCGGTGATGCGGATCGCGCCCGTAAGCACGACATAGGTGCCCGCGCTCACGCGGCCGGTCTCGAGCACGCGCTCGCCGTCTGCGAAGCGCCGCGGCGTGCCGAAGCGGTGCATGCGCGCGATCTCGTCGGCCGCGAGCCGGGGAAACATCTGCGCATGCCGCGCCTGCAGCGTCGGCGAGGAAGGGATCACGTCGTCCATGATTGGCGTCCCGGTGAACGCCACGCGCTGCGGCGCGGCGGTCCCACGATCAGAACATCGAGTTGCCGTGCGCAGCCTTCTGCGGCACGGGCTGGAGCACGTCCCAATGCTCCACGACGCGGCCCGCGTCGTCCAGCCGGAAGATGTCGATGCCGGCCCATTCGGGCGATTCGGCACCCGGCCAGTGCTGGCGCCCGTGCACCACGACGTAATCGCCCTCCGCGAGCACGCGCACGAACTCGATGCGCTTGCCCGGATACTCGCGCGCCATGCGCTCGAAGTAGGCGATGAAGCCTTCCTTGCCGCTCGCGACCTCGGGATTGTGCTGGATGTACGTCCCGCCCACGTAGCGCGCCACGGCCTCGGACGGCTTCGAGCCGTTGAACGCGAGGTCGTAGAAAGCGAGCACCGCCTGCTTGTTGCGTTCGAGGCGCGGGTCCGCTTGCGCGGTCATGGCCCCACGCGGCTGCCCGCGACTCGCCGCGCATTCGCGTCCTGCCGGAACATCGTCCAGGCTGCGCGCGCCACCTTGATGACGGTCAGGGCTGTCATGGCGCGGCGCACCAGCCGCATCAGCCGGCCGCGCCCCACCATGAACGTGAGCGCGCTCAGGAGCAGCGGGCGCACCGACGGGGAGGTGGCGACCGAAAGCGCGGTCATCGGCCGCGCGAGCGACTGGCGCAGCAATCGCACCTCGTGCTGCACCTGCAACCGGTGCAGCCGCGAGCGTGCGACGAGGAGCTGCTTGCGGGCGGCCAGCTCGCCCAGGCTTTCACTCATGTCCGCCTCGCAGGGCTTCGACATCCCGGGCGAGCTCCGCGAGCGACGCCTCGAAGGGCGGCGGCAGCTCGCGCATCCGGGTACGCAGGCTTGCCAGCGCACCCACGGCAATGGCGAGATACACCACGGTCACGCCCGCCGCGGCGGCGATGCGATGGGACTCCCAGAACAGCACCACGATGAAAAGGGCGAAGAGGAGTGCCGCGAGCGCGAAGAAAACGCCCGCCACGATGCCCAGCAGCACCATCTGCTTGCGGCGCTCGCGCTCCTCGCGGAACTCGACCACCGCCAGCTCGACGCGCGTGCGCACCAGTGCCAGCAGCGACGCGACCAGCGCCTGCAGGGACTCTCCCGTCTTGCGCTCCCGCGGCGTGGAACCCGGATGCTCCAAGGCGCGCTCAGTCCCGGGCCAGCATGAGACCGATCAGCAGGCCGGCGACGCCGGCGACCAGCGCCACCGCGCCCACCGACTGCCACGGATGCTCGTGGACGTACTCGTCGGTGGCCTTGGCCGCGACCTTCGAGCGCTCGTAAGCGCCTTCCTGCAGCTCCTTCAGCCGCGCGCGGGCGACCTCCAGGCTGTGCTCGGCGGAGGCACGCAGCGCGGTGCCCTTCTCGGCACCGGTGTTGGCGAGCGCCTTCAGCAGCTTCTCCGTGTCCTCGACGACGGCGTTGAAATCCTCGATGAGCCTGTGCTTGGTTGCGGCGGCCTGTTCGGTCATGTCGATCTCCGTGGGGGGTAAGTATGCGAAGGAAGTCTACGCCGGCCCGCAAATGCGTGCTAAGCCCGGCGTGATCGCGACAGCGCACTGTGCTTTCATGGCGGTCCTTCCCGCAGGAGCCCACCATGAGCCTTCCCCGATTCCTGATGATTCCCGATGCCCCTACTCCCGTCGCGCCGTTCTCGCACGCCGTGGAGGCCGACGGGTGGGTGCTCCTCACCGGGCAGCTCGCCAACGATCCCGGCGATCCCGCCGCGGGCTTTCCCGAGGGTGTCGCCGCGCAGACGCGGCGTGTCATGGACAACCTGGTCATCGTGCTGCGCGGCGCCGGCCTCGGGCTCGAGAACGTCGTCTCGGCGCGCGTCTTCCTCACGCAGTTCGAGCGTGACTATGCGGCCATGAACGCCGTCTATCGCGCCTATTTCCCCGCCGACCGGCTGCCGGCGAGAACGTGCATCGGCGTGACCGCGCTCGCGCGCGGCGGGCTGGTGGAGATCGACTTCATCGCACGGCGGCCCTGAGTACGATCGTCGCTACCCGGCACGCGCGGGCCACCCATCGCGGTCGAGGGCGCTTGCGAGCGCGTCCACGTCTTCGGCATCCACGTAAACCTGCGCCGAGACACGCAACAGCAGCGCCTGCTCGAAGGCGACCGCCATGGACTGGATGCGATGGCGCTGCCACAGGCCGCGCACGAGCTCCTCGGCATCGGCAGGCGTCGCCCCGCGCGATTGGGGGAGCATGAACGACCGCATGGCGCATGCGAGCTCGTCGCTGCCCACGGGCCGTGCGCCGATGGCGGCGAGGCGGCCGGTTGCGTGGCGGATGAGTCCCGCCCGGTATTCCCGCGCTCGCGGCGGATCGAGCGAGGCGAAGAAACGCAGCGCCGCGGGGATCGACAGCCAGGCCGTGTAGTCGCGCGTGCCCGCCCAGTCGAAGGCGCGCGGAAAACCGGAGCCGGCGTAGTGCGAGACGACCAGGGGTGCGGTCGCTGCAGCGACCTCGGCCGCCGCATGCAGGAAGGCCGTGCCCTTGGGCGCGAAGAGCCATTTGTGCGCGTTCGAGACGTACCAGTCGGCGCCGAGCGCGTCGACCTCGAGCCGCACGTGCCCCACCGCATGCGCGCCATCGACGAGGACCTGTGTATCCCAGCGACGCAACTCGCGCAACAGCCGCTCCACGGGCAGCGCGAGTGCCGTGGGCGAGGTGATGTGATCGATGATCGCGAGCCGCACCTGCGGCGTCATCGCATCGCGAAAGGCGGCGACGATCGCGTCGGCCTGCGCCGGCAGCGGCAGCTTCACCACGCGTGCGCGCGCACCGGTTTCAGCACAACGGGTCTCGACGATGAGACGCACCGCGTTGTAAGTGTGGTCCGTGACGAGGATCTCGTCGCCCGGAGCGAGCGTGAGCGACCGGACCACCGCCTGCACGCCCGCCGTCGCGTTTTCCACGAGTGCCACGCGGTCCGGATGCGCACCCACGAACGCCGCGAGCTGCCCGATCGCCTGGCGCAGCGGCGTGCCGTCGCGATCCGGCACGATGCCCTCGCGGAAGAAGCGGTCGGGCTGCGCCTCCATCCCGAGTCGAAGCCGGTCCTGCTCCGCGAGCACTTCGCGCGGACAGGCGCCGAACGAGCCGTGATTGAGGAAGATCGCCTCGGAAGCGAGGTGCCACAGCGGCCGCAAGGCGCGCCCGAAGGCGGGCTGCGCGGCTGTTTTCGTGGCGGGGTCCATGGGCCGCAGTTTAGCGGCCCAGGTTCTACTTGCGCTTGCGCCGCAGCCGCGTCGCGTTGGCGACCGCGCGACGGCTGATGGGTGCGAGCCCGCCGGTCATCATCGCCAGTGCGGTGTCGTGCTGGTGCGAAGTGAGGCGCCGCGCTGCGCCGCGCGGATTCGCCATCAGCGACATCCACATGCCGGGCGACGACCACAGGCGCACGCTCGCGAGATAGTTCTGCATGAACATCGCCCCCCACGATTCGTAGAAGGCCGCGACCTTCTCGGCACCCATGAGATGGAATTCCCGCCGGTCGGCCGCGGAGGGTGAGGCACCGGCCAGCATGGCGCGCGATACCCGATGGGCGACGACTTCGGGCACGGCGAGCGCGAGCGAGGAGGACCGGCGCGCGAGGGAGCGCATGTTGCGGCTGCGTGAGGTCATGGGATCTGGGCCGAATCGGCCGCCGAGGGGCCTCGAAAGACCCGGCTACCGGCGGGCAAGTTCCTTCACCGCCGCCGAAATACGACGCCGCACGCCTTCATGCAGCTTGCGAGACGGGATTTCGCTGTGGCAATTCCACGTCGGCGGACCGCTGACCGTGCAGGCGGGCATGCACCCACGATAAATCCCGCCAGCGATTCCTTGGCCGCGGCACGGCGCATCCGCATAGTTGAATCCATTGAAGAAAACAGGAGGCGACATGAAATCTCGACTGGTGAAGGTCGTCGTGGCGGCTGCGTTCGCCGCGATCGCAGGCGGTGCGCAGGCCAAGAGCAGCTGCGCGAAGGGAGGCGCCGTCGGCGCCGTGGGCGGGCATGTCCTCGGCGGACACGCGGTCGCGGGTGCCGCCGCGGGATGCGCGGTCGGCCACCACAAGGCGAAGAAGGAAGAAAAACAGCAGCAGGCCGCGGCCGCCCAGGCGCAGGCGAACAACGCGCAAACCAACGCGCAAGCCAACGCACAACCGGCGCAGACCACCCAGGTCACGAAATAGCCGGCATCACGACGGCGGCGCGAGCCCCTCGCGCCGCCGCTCGCGCAGGATGGCCGTCGCGGCACCGCCCCGGAGGGCGCTGCTATGCTGCGCGGGATGAAATTCCGCACCCTGCTCGCCCTCGCAGTCCTCTTCGCCGCGCTCGCGGTGCAGGCGAGGGCGCTGCGCTACGCCTCGCAGTTCGACCCGGGCACGATGGATCCCCACGCGCTCGCCTCGCTCTACAACAACCGCGTGCTGAGCCAGGTCTACGAGCCGCTCGTGGGCCGGGACGAAAACTTCAAGGTCGAGCCGCGCCTGGCGCTCTCGTGGCAGCCGCTCGATGGCGGCAAGGGCTGGCGCTTCCGGCTGCGGCCCAACGTGAAATTCCACGAGGGCGAAGCGTTCACCGCGGACGACGTGGTCTTCAACGTCGAGCGCGCCCTCATGCCCACCTCGGCGCACAAGAGCGCGCTGCCCAACGTGACCGGCGCGAAGAGGGTCGACGACCTCACCGTGGACATCCTCACCTCGGCTCCCACGCCGGTGCTTCCCCTCGCCATCTCGAATCTCCGCCTCATGAGCAGGGCATGGAGCGTGAAGCACAAGGTGGAGAAGCCGCAGGATTACAAGGCGAAGGAAGAGTCGTACGCGGTGCGCAACGCCAACGGCACCGGTCCCTTCAAGCTGGTGCGCTGGGACAACGACGTGAAGACGGTCCTCGTGGCCAACGACAAGTACTACGGCAAGCACGGCAACATCACGGAGGCCACCTATTTCGTCGTCGGCTCGGCCGCCACGCGCGCCGCGGCGCTTCTCTCGGGCGAGATGGACCTCGTGGTCGACCCCGCCGTGCAGGATATCGATCGCCTGCGCGCGAATCCGGCCGTGACCGTGGAGCAGACGATGAGCACCGGCACGCAATTCCTCGGCTTCGACCACGCGCGCGACAAGCTCGCGTTCGGCGACGCCGGGGGCCGGAATCCCTTTCGCGATCCGCGCGTGCGCCGGGCGGTGTGGCTCGCCATCGACACGAACGCGCTGCAGGCGAAGGTGATGCGCGGCACCGGCAGCACGGGGCGTTCGATCTTCTCGCCCGCGGTGGACGGCTACGACAAGCGCTTCGACCAAAAGCCGCTGTTCGACCCGGTGCGTGCAAAGGCGCTCCTGAAGGAAGCGGGGTACCCCGACGGCTTCTCGGTGGACCTCGATGGCAGCGCGCAGCAGCCCGCGGACGCCATCTGCCAGGCGATCGCGGGCATGCTGAGCCGCGTCGGCATTCGTGCGACCTATCGGCCGCTCCCCTTCAACATCCTGCTGCCCAAGCTCACGTCAGGCGATACCAGCCTCTACGTCCTCGGCTGGACGCCCGCGACGGTCGAGCCGGAAGGCGTGCTGGTCCCGCTCGCTCACGGCCGCAACGGGCCCGGCCTGGGCGAATACAACTTCGGCCACTACTCGAACCCGAAGGTCGACGCGCTCATCGACCAGGGGCGCGTGGAGTTCGATCCGGCGAAGCGCGCGAGCCTCTTCACCGAGGCGATGTCGGTCATGGACGATGACGCCGCCTTCGTGCCGCTCATCCATCGCCACGTGACCTGGGCCATGCGCAGGAACGTGAAGGCGGTGCTGCGGCCGAACGACATCGTCGACCTGCGCTTCGTCAACGTCGAGTAGCGGGGCCGCGTCGCATCCCGCGCTACGCGTCGGCCGGTGCGGTCCCGGCGTTCGCCGCAGCCCTGAGCGCGTCGAACGTCGCTGCGTCCACGCGATCGGTCGCAGGAAGGCCGCGACTCGCCTGGAACCGGTTCAGCGCCGCAAGCGTCCTCGGGCCCATCATGCCGTCGACGGGGCCGGGCCGAAACCCGAGGAACGTGAGGTAGAGCTGCGCCGCTCGCAGCATGAGATCCGGCAAGCCGCGCTGGACGATGGCGTCGTGGGCAGCGGCGAGGCGCATGTCGTACGCGTGCTCCTGGAACGCGGGGCCGTTATAGCCGCGCGCGAATTGCGCCCAGTCGTGCCGCCGCAGGGCGTCGTCCAGGCCGCGAGAGACGATGAAGCGCGCCATCGCAAGGACCTGCGCGTTCTCGGCGTCGCACATCGCATCGATCATCGCGGAGACATTCGCGAAGCCGGCGTTGACCGCATTGGTGCCGAGGATCTGGCCCAGGCCCCACGAGGTGCTCGACAGGGCCGCTTCGCGGTCGAGCGCCATGGCGCGCTCGAGCCTGTCGTACTGGGCCGCGCCGCCCGGACCGTATCCGCCGGCAACAGGGTTGCTGATGTCGGGATGCGCCGCATCGAAGCGCCCGCGCGTGAGGCGGCTGAACACATGCCGCTCGAACAGGATCTGCGGCCGGCGATTGTCGATGAATCCGCAGCCGCTCGTTTC
Organism: Usitatibacter sp.; assembly: GCA_035553995.1. GTDB lineage: Bacteria > Pseudomonadota > Gammaproteobacteria > Burkholderiales > Usitatibacteraceae > Usitatibacter. Next base: position 18,014 of record DATMJE010000187.1, read on the forward strand.
GACGCCGATGACGGCCCACAGGTCGGCGGCCGAGGCACGCATCTGGTCGAGCGCCTGCCCGACTCCGCCTTCGTCGACCGGTGCCGCTTTTCCCCGGAATTCGAGCTCGCTCATGTGACGTCCCCCGCGATGGATGGGCGAATCGTGCCCTGACGCGAATGTAGTCGCCGCGAATTCGGGCGTGCAACGGAGGATTCCCTGCTCGCGATGGCACATTTGCCGCACGCGGTGAAACCTCCCGGCCGTGAGTCCGGGAGGCATTGCGCGCGAGGAAGTTGCCGCGAACGCGAAGTGCGCTGCGCTCAGTCCGAGCTCACGATCGGGCAGTTGACGATGAAGCCCGATGCCGTGAAGCGCGAGCCGCCGGGACCCGTGATCACGCCCTTGTCCGCCAGGTCCTGCACGTCGTCCCACGACGCCTGGCGCACATTGCGGCCGGCCGCGACCGCGGCGGCGCTCCACTGCGCCGCATGCACGTCCCACAGCGGGCTGTAGCGGCCCTGGTTCGGCGTCCAGCGCAGCACGTTGAGCGGATCGAGCCCGTCCAGCAGCGCCGAATTGAGCCCCTGCCGCTGCGGGTTGGCAGCGCCCGTCTGGCCGTTCACGAACGCGGCGAGGCTGGTGCGCGACGAATGCGTGCTGTCGTCGTCGAGGAAGGGCGCCGCATTCAGCGCCGGCGCGTAGGTCGAGCCTTCGAGCGCCGCGGCCGCCGGATCCGACGAATCGGTCGAGATGTACTTCACCGCGCTGCCATTGGACACGCCGTCCGTCTCGCGCAGCGTGACCCGCATGTTCACGGTGTCGATCGAGACCACCTTGTCGTGGCTGCCCGATTCGTTGGCGACTTGCGGCGCATTGCGCACGATGCCGTTGGGAAGCTGGATGATCGGGCTGTAGCCCGGCTCGCCCACCGATCCGGGGGCCGCTGCGGCAGGCGGGAAGCCGTCGGGCCCCGGGGCCACGACGCGATTGGGCGAGAAGTCCACGCTCGCGGGAAAGTCGATCACGCCGTTGACGATGCGAACGCGTTGCACCGCGCCCGTGCCGATGGCGTTACCCAGCTTGGACGACTCGTTCACGCCGAGCGTGTCGGCGTCGTTGCCGTCCGACGAATCGAGGATCACGAAGTAGACGGCCTGGCCGTTGCTGGTGCCGCGATACAGCGGCAGCGTGGCGGTACCGTTCGCATGCTCGACCGCGCTGGTGATGAAGAGCTTGCGGCCATCGGCTTGTGCGGGGAATGCGAGCGCCGTGGCAATGGCGGTCGCGGCGGTGGCAAGGAGGAATGCGCGGCGGGGCTTCGAGACGTTCATGGTGTGATCTCCTGGAGTTAGGGGGCTCGAGGGCCCGCGACTGGACGGGCCTCTGCACGTTCTGTCGCTGTCCGGGTCCGGCCCTTACGGGATTTTTTCCGCGAGGGCTCACGTGACATGCGTCGTCGCGGCACCAAAGTCCCCTATCCCCCTGTGCCTGCAGCGCGAACAATGCGCCGATGAAGCCTCTCCAGCGCCTGGCATCGCTCGCGCTCGCGCGCACATTGCCGGCGACGGTGCTGGCATTGGTCGTCGCGTGCGGCGCGCCCACCGAATCGGCCGGCCCGGCCGTCGCACCGGGCGATTGGCGGGAGTTCGAGGGAAGCTGGAACGCCGTGGGCAGCCGCCACGCGATTCCCCTCGGCGGCGAGCGGCGCGGCGCCGTGATCGAGCTGCGCGGCACGATGCTCCTCGCGGGCGCGGGGCGTCCCGGCGTGGGATTCCGCGCCGATGTGATCGCGCTCGGGGACACCGCGACGGGCCTCGTGGGCCGAAGCGTCTGGACCGACGAGCACGGCGACCAGGTCTTCAGCGAGATCACCGGTGAAGGCACCGCCGCCCGCAACCGGATCAGCGGAACGATCGTCGGCGGCACCGGCCGCTACGCGGGCGCCACGGGGAACTACGAGTTCGCGTGGCAGTACGTGATCGAAGCCGACGAGGGCACGATCGAGGGCCGTGCCGTGGGCCTCAAGGGCCGCGTGCGCGTCGGGACTGCCACCGGAGCCGCGCCGAAATGATCTTCCAGAACCTCACGCCCCGGCGCGCGGCGCCCTTCGTGATCGCCATCGCGATCTGGTTCACGCCGGTTCCGGCGGGCCTCACGCCGCAGTCCTGGCACCTTTTCGCGGTGTTCGTCGCGGCGATCGCGTCGGTGCTGCTCGGCTCCTTCCCGCTCCTCACCGCGGCGATGATCGCCGTGGGCACCGTCGTGCTGACCGGCACGATCACGCCGGCGCAGGCATTCTCGGGCTTCGCCAACACGAGCGTGCTGCTGGTGGTCGTCGCCTTCATCGTGGCGCAGGCGGTGGTGAAGTCGGGCCTTGGCCGGCGCATCAGCCTCTTCATGGTGAGCCGCTTCGGCGGATCCTCGCTCGGGCTCGCGTACAGCATCGTGCTCACCGATGCCGCGATCGCTCCGGCCTTTCCGAGCAACACCGCGCGCGGCGGCGTCCTCTTCCCGATCGTGTTGTCGGTGGCCAAGGGCGCGGGCTCCGAACCGGACGGCACCGATTCGCGGCGCCTCGGCGGCTACCTCATGTTCTGCGGCATGGCGAGCCTGGCGCTCTCCTCGGCCCTGTGGCTCACCGCCACGTCGGGCAACCCGATCGCGGTGCAGGTCGCGGAGAAGGCCGGCGTGGCGATCGGATTCGGCACGTGGATCCTCGCCTCGTGCGTGCCCGCGCTCACGGCGATCCTGCTGCTGCCGCTCATCGTGGCAAAGCTCTTTCCGCCGCGCATCGGAGCCACGCCGGAAGCGCCGAAGGCCGCGCGGGCGGAGCTCGCGACGATGGGGCCCATGTCGCGCGACGAGCGGCTCACGGCGGTCGTCTTCACGCTGATGGTGGCGGGCTGGATCTTTGCCGACACCCTCAAGCTGAACGTGACCAGCGTCGCCTTCATGGGCTTCGGCGTGCTGCTGGTGACGGGCGTCATCACGCTCGAGGACATCTCGCACATGGGCGACACGCTCGCCACGTTCCTGTGGCTCGCCGTTCTCTTCGCATTGAGCGGGCAGTTGAACGAGCTGGGCTTCATGAGCTACGCGGGCGAACGGCTGGCCGCGGGGCTGGGCGGGATGTCGTGGCCCGCGATGTACGTGACGCTCGTGGCCCTCTACGTCGTGATCCACTACCTGTTCGTGAGCCAGTCGTCGCAGATCCTCGCGCTCTTCGGCGTCTTCCTCGACGTGGGGATTCGCGGCGGCGTGCCCGCGCCGCTGATGGCCTTCGGCCTCCTCTTCGCCAGCAGCTATTTCTCGGTGATCACGCCCCAGGGCGGCAGCCAGAACATCATCTTCGCCGCGAGCGGCTACCTCACGCAGCGCGAGCTCTACCAGCTCGGCTTCTTCGTGACGCTCGCGTTCCTGCTGATATTCCTCGTCATCGGCACGCCGTGGGTCATGTTCGTGACGCGGTGACCGAGAGCGCGATCTGCCGGAACGCCTGCTCGAAGGCCTCCGGCGGATGGGCGCCTTCGATCACGTAGGCATCGTTCACGACCACGTACGGCACGCCCGAGACGCCACGCTGCAGCCAGTAGCGCTCGCGCTGGCGCACCTCCGGGCCGAACTCGCTGCCTTGCGCGATGGAGGCGGCACGGGTGCGATCGAGCCCCACCGCGTCGGCCACATCGGCCAGCACCTCGGGCGAGCCGGGGTTGCGGCCCTCGCCGTGGTAGGCCCAGAGCAACGCGCGCTTGAGCTCGAGCGCGCGTTGCTCGCGGCCGGCCCAATGCAGGAGCCGGTGCGCGTTGAACGTGTTCCAGACGTGCTTGCGCTCGCCGAACGCGAACCCGACCGCGGCCCCCCGCTCGCGAATGCGCGCCTGCACCTGCGCGAGCTGCTCCGGCGTGCGGCCGTACTTGATGGCCACGTACTCCGCCACTTCCGCGCCTTCGGGCGGCATGTCCGGATTGAGCTCGAAGGGCTCCACGTGAATGGTCGCCGCGACGGCATCGCCCAGGCGCGCGAGCGCCCGGTCGATCGAGGCGAGGCCGATGGCGCACCACGGGCAGGCCACGTCGGAAACGAAGGTGATGTCGAGGGGACGTCGTTCCATGGCTGCGCTCGTCATCCAAAGCGCAGATGATGGCACGGCCGGCGCCGCTCGCGTCGGGAAAAAAACGAAGACAGCGGCGCAACAGTGCCCGGCCGCGATTCATCCCGGCCGCCGATCGCGGAGACGATCCAGGTCCCGCAGCCCGCCGGGGTGGGTGGGCGCAGCGGCTATGATTCTTCCTCCCTTCCAACGCACAGGTAACCATGCGCGCGCCGCAAGTCGAGCCGAACGACCTGTTGCTCTTCGCGCGAGTGGCGGACCTCAGCAGCTTCTCGCGTGCCGCAGAGCGCCTCGGCCTGCCCAAGTCCACGGTGTCGCGGCGCGTGAGCGCGCTCGAGGCGCAGCTCGGCGAGCGCCTGCTCCAGCGCACCACCCGCAAGCTCGTCCTCACCGAGTTCGGCCAGGCCGTGCTCGAGTATGCACGCCACGTCGCGGAGGACGTCGAGGCCGCGGCCTCGCTCGCCCAGAACCGGCAGGTCCAGCCGAGCGGGCGGCTGCGGGTCACCATGCCGGGCGATTTCGCGTGGCTCGTGCTGGGCCCGATGCTCGCGGAGTTCGCGATCCGCAATCCCGCCATCACGGTCGAGGTCGACCTCTCCGCGCGTTTCGTGGATGTCATCGGCGAGGGATACGACATCGCCATCCGCATGGGCACGCTGCGCGACGACGCGTCGCTCGCCGCGCGCCGGATCGCCTGCTTCACCGCGGGCCTCTACGCGTCTCCCGCGTATCTCAAGCGGCACGGCACGCCGTCGCGCCCCGAGGATTTGCTGCAACACGGCACGCTGCAGGTGCTGTCGCGCACGGGCGATGCGCTGCCGTGGGTGCTGCATCACGGCAAGCAGAAATGGGAAGGCGCGCCGCCCGCGCGTGCCATCGCGAATTCGCCCGGGCTGCTGATGGCGATGGCGGTGCGCGGGGCCGGCATCGCCATCGCCAACGACCACTTCGCGCTCACGCACGTCCAGCGCAAGGAGCTCGTGTGCGTGCTGCCCGACTGGCGCCCGGCGCCGGTGAACGCGTGGGCCGTGTTTCCGGGCCGGCGCCTCATGCCGGCCAAGACCCGCGTTTTCCTCGATGCGCTCTCCGCGGTATTCACCGGACCCGAATGCCAAGGTTGATACAGTGGGGGTGCGGCTGCCCAAAGGCATTTTGACGCAGATGAACGCAGATGAACGCGGATAAACCCTTCAGGTTTTCGTGCACGTAGGAATTCACCACAAGCCCCACGAACGAGATTCTTTTCCGCGTTTTATCTGCGTTCATCTGCGTTCATCTGCGTCAGAAAGCCTTTTGCTCCTTCAGCGGCTCACGAGCTTCTGCCGGTCTGCGGAGTAGCGCTCGCCCTGGACGGTGATCGTGGACAGGGCCTGCCCGATGCTTCGAAGGTCCTCCGCGTCGAGCGTGACGGACGCCGCGCCCAGGTTCTCCTCGAGGCGATGCAGCTTGGTCGTGCCCGGGATGGGGACGATCCACGGCT
>DATMJE010000188.1:0-5786 GCA_035553995.1 Usitatibacter sp.
CGGCGGCGTCGATGTTGTCGTCCACGATCAGCACGCGGCGAACACCCGCCGCGACGGACGGCTCCGATGCCGCCGGCGCCGCGGGCTCCTCGGCGGCGAGCACCGGGTGCCCGCCCGTATCGACCGCGACGTCGTTCTCCCGCGCCCGTGGCAGCCGCACGGTGAACGTGCTGCCCTTGCCGAGCCCCTCGCTCGAGGCTTCGACCGAACCGCCATGTCTTTTCACGAGATCCTTCACGAGTGCCAGTCCGATTCCGAGTCCCTTGCGCGTGCGCTCGGGCGATTCATCCACCTGTACGAACAAATCCCACACCTGCGAAAGCTTGTCGGGCGCGATGCCGATGCCGGTGTCGCGCACCCGGATCAGCACGTCCGAGGGCTGCGTCTCCACCGACACCTCGATGCGGCCTTCCGGTTCCGTGTACTTGACGGCGTTGAGGATGAGGTTCTCCAGGATCTGCTGCAGCCGCACGCGATCCGCCACCACCCGCGCATCCGTCTCCGGCAGCAGCACCTTCACCTCGTGCCGCCGGTTCTCGAGCGCGCCGTGGCAGGACTCGAGCGCATTGCGCACCTCCGCGCCCACGTCGAGCATCTCGCGGCGCAGCTCGATCGCCCCGCGCGTGATGCGCGAGATGTCGAGGAGGTCTTCCACCAGGCGCGTCATCTGCGCGACCTGGCGGTCCATGGTCTCCAGCAGAGTCTGCGCCTTTTCCTGCTCGACAGGCTTCGAGCGCAGCATGTGCAGCGCCGCGCGCATCGGCGCCAGCGGGTTGCGCAGCTCGTGCGAGAGGGTGGCGAGGAACTCGTTCTTGCGGCGGTCGGCGTTCTGGATCTCCTCGTAGAGGAGGCAGTTGTCGAGCGACGCGGCCGCGCGCCCCGCGAGGCTGTCCGCGAGCGAGAGGTCCTGGCCCTGCAGGTGCCGCGACGAGGGGCCCAGCGCCAGGAGCAGCGCACCGCGCACCTTGCCACGCGTGACGAGCGGGAACGTATGCAGCTCGCCCGAAGGCGGCTCGCTCCCCGAGGCGGTGCCGGGCGCGCCGGCGAGCCGGTCGGTGAACGCGGGTGCCGCGTTGCTGCGCACGCGTTCGAGCTGCTGCTCGATCGTCGCCTCGAAGGCCGGGCGGTATTCGCCGAGGTAATGCTCCCACCCCGCCACGCTCGCGGTGCGGCGCGCACGCACGCTGCCATCGTCCGCCACCACCACCACGGCGCTGTAGTCCGCGAGGAACGGCACCACGAGATCCGAGGCGCCCTTGAGGATGGTATCCACGTCGAGCGAGCTCGCCATCACCTGGGTCGCTTCCGCGAGGAAGCTCGCGCGGCGTTGCGACTCCTCCGCCATGGTGCGTGCGGCCTGCTCGCGCGCGAGTGCCACGCGCTCGTCGGCACGCTTGCGCAGCTCCGCATTGAGGCGATGGAGCTGCACCAGCGCCTTCACCTTGCTGCGCAGGATGTTGGGCACCACCGGCGAGAGGATGTAGTCCACCGCGCCGAGCGAATAGCCCTTCGCCGTGTGCATCTCGTCCGCGAACGCGGTGATGAAGATGATCGGCGTATGCGAGGACTTGCGCCGCGAGCGGATCAGCTCCGCGGTCTCCAGGCCGTCCATGCCGGGCATGTTCACGTCGAGCAGGATGACCGCGCAGTCGTTGTCGAGGAGCCATCGCAGGGCCTCCTCGCCCGAGGACGCCGTCACGATGTTCTGGTCGAGCTCCTCCAGGATCGTGCGGAAGACCACACGCTTGTCGAGGCGGTCGTCGACGATGAGGATGTTCGACCGCTCGAGCGCTCCCGCGCCCGGCAGGGTTTCCTCCGTCATTGCCGCGACAGGCATGTGCGCGTTCATGTCCGGCTTCAGCGTTGCAACCATGCTTTGAGCACCGTCAGGAGTTGTTCGCGGTCGACGGGCTTGGAAAGGTAGTCCCAGGCCCCGGCCTCGATGCAGCGTTCACGATCGCCCTTCATCGCCTTGGCGGTGACGGCCACGATCGGCAGGTCCTTGCAGCTCGGCACCTTGCGGATCTCCCGCGTGGTCTCGAGCCCGTCCATCTCCGGCATCATGATGTCCATGAGGACCACGTCGAGCTCGCCCTTCTGCGCCACGGCGATGGCCTCGCGGCCATTATCCGCGGTCTTGATGTCCATGCCGTAATCCTCGAGAACCGACGACAGCGCGAAGATGTTGCGGATGTCGTCGTCGACGATCAGCACGCGCCGCCCGGCGAGCGCCTTGGTCGAGCCGTAGATCTCGTCCAGCACCTTGCGGTGCTGGTCCTTCACGTGCGTGACGTCGATGTGCAGCGCGAGCACCACCGCATCCAGCAGCCGCTCGAGCGAATGCACCTCGTTCACGCCGGGCGCGGCGTCCAGCGCCACGCTCGCAGCGCCGATGGAAGCCGCGAGCTGCCGGCCGTACGAGATGACCGGCAGCGGCGCGGCGTTCTCATCGCGGCGCTCGTCGAGGAGGGCGTGGAGATCCAGGTCCGGCATCGTGGGATTGACGACCATGCAATCGACCTGCCCCGAACGGAAGAGCTCCGCGGTGCGTTCCGCGTTCGTGGCGGTGACGATGTCGACGTTGTCCAGCCCCTCGAGATAGTCGGTCACGGCCGCGAGGCGTGCCGGGTCTGCCTCGGCGATGAGCAGCTTGCGCCGCTCGTTCGAGACATAGCGGTAGACCTCTTCCATCACCTCGTCCACGGCCTTGCGGCTCTGGATCGGCTTCGCCACGAAGCGGCGGGCCCCCGAGGAAAGCGCGCGTTCCCGCGCCTCTTCCGTCGAGATGATGTGCACCGGGATGTGGCGCGCGGCGAGGTCGTTCTTGAGGCGCGACAGCACGCGCCAGCCGTCGATGTCGGGCAGGAAGATATCCAGCATGATCGCCGAGGGCCGGTACTGGTGCACCAGCGTGAGCGCCGAAGTGCCCGTCGTGGTGACCAGGCCCTTGAAGCCCTGCTCGCGCGCGGCCTCGAGCTGCACGCGGGCGAACGCGAGATCGTTCTCCACGATGAGCACGCTGCGGTCGCCCGGGTGGATCGACTCGCGGTCGTCGTTGGCTTCATTGACCAGCACCGGCGGCGTGTTGGCCGCGGCGGCGATCTCCTCCTCCGCCACCTCCACCACGCGGCGCTCCGCGGCCTGGCGCGCCGCCTCGATGGCGGCAGACGCGACCGCAGCGGCATCCGGCGACTTGCGCTGCACGCGCGTGGCCGGGAACGTGGCCGGCAGGTACAGCGAGAAGACGCTGCCCTTGCTCGGTGCGCTCACCAGGCGGATCTCGCCGCGCAGCAGGCGCGACAGCTCGCGCGAGATCGCGAGGCCCAGGCCCGTGCCGCCGTACTTGCGCGACGTGGAGCCGTCGGCCTGCTGGAACGCCTCGAAGATGATCTGCTGCTTGTCGGTCGGGATGCCGATGCCGGTATCCGTGACCGAGAACTCGATCACGTCCGAGGCGCGGCTGAGATCCTCGTTGTCCGCCGACCAGCCTGCGCTCGCCGGACGGATCACGAGGTTCACCTCGCCCTTGTGCGTGAACTTGAACGCGTTGGACAGCAGGTTGCGCAGGATCTGCTGCAGGCGCTTGGCATCCGTGGAAACCGCCTTCGGCAGGCGCGGATCCATGCGGATGTCGAACGCGAGGCCCTTGGTCTCCGCCACGTGGCGGAAGGTGCGCTCGACGAAGCGCTGCAGCTCGTCCAGCCGCACCTCGCCCACGTCCACCGCCACCGTGCCCGACTCGATCTTCGACAGGTCGAGGATGTCGTTGATGAGCATCAGCAGGTCGTTGCCCGACGAGTGGATCGTGCGCGCGAACTCCACCTGCTTCGACGTGAGGTTGCCCTCGGAGTTGCCCGAGAGCTGGTCCGACAGGATGAGCAGCGAGTTGAGCGGCGTGCGCAGCTCGTGCGACATGTTGGCGAGGAACTCGGACTTGTACTTGGACGTGAGGGCGAGCTGCCGCGCCTTCTCTTCCAGCGCCTGGCGGGCCTGCTCCACCTCCTGGTTCTTGCGCTCCACCTCCTGGTTCTGGTGCGCCAGCAGCCGCGCCTTCTCCTGCAGCTCCTGGTTGGTGGTCTGCAACTCCTCCTGGCGGCTCTGCAGCTCCTGCGCGAGGGTCTGCGACTGCGTGAGGAGGTCCTCCGTCCGGGTGTTCGCCTCGATCGTGTTGATCACGATGCCGATCGATTCCGTGAGCTGGTCGAGGAACGCCTGGTGGATGTCGCTGAAGCCCTCGAACGATGCGAGCTCCAGCACGCCCTTCACCTGGCTTTCGAAGACCACCGGCAGCACGAGGATGTTGCGCGGCGCCGCGGCACCCAGGCCCGAGGAGATGCGCAGGTAGTCCTGCGGCGGGTTCGCGAGCAGGATCTTGCGGCGCTCGAGCGCGCACTGGCCGACCAGGCCCTCGCCCAGCCCGATGCGGCGGCCGTGCGCGGTCTCGCCATCCGAGGCGTAGCTCGCGAGGAGCGTCAGGTGCGGGAACTCGTCCCCGCCGGAGAGCACGTGGAATTCCGCGTGCTGCGCGCTCACCACGGGTGCCAGCTCCGAGAGGATCAGGCGTCCCACGGTGTTCAAGTCCTTCTGGCCCTGCAGCATGCGGGAGAACTTGGCGAGGTTGGTCTTCAGCCAGTCCTGCTCCGTGTTCTTCTGCGTGGTGTCACGCAGGTTGCGGATCATCTCGTTGATGGTGTCCTTGAGCGCCGCCACCTCGCCCTTCGCCTGCACCGTGATGCTTCGCGTGAGGTCACCCTGCGTCACGGCGGTTGCCACCTCCGCGATGGCGCGCACCTGCGTGGTGAGGTTTTCCGCGAGCTGGTTCACGTTCTCCGTGAGGCCCTTCCACGTGCCCGAGGCGCCCGGCACCTTCGCCTGGCCGCCGAGCTGTCCCTCGACGCCCACCTCGCGCGCGACCGACGTCACCTGCTCGGCGAACGTGGCCAGCGTCTCGATCATGCTGTTGATGGTGTCCGCAAGGGCCGCGATCTCGCCCTTCGCTTCCACGGTGAGCTTCAGCTTCAGGTCGCCGTTCGCGACCGCGGTCACGACCTTCGCGATACCCCGCACCTGGTCCGTGAGGTTGCCGGCCATGGAGTTCACCGAGTCGGTCAAATCCTTCCACGTGCCCGAGACGCCCTCCACGACCGCCTGGCCGCCCAGCTTGCCTTCGGTACCCACCTCGCGCGCCACCCGCGTCACCTCCGCGGCGAAGCTTCGGAGCTGGTCCACCATCGTGTTGATCGTGTTCTTGAGCTCGAGGATCTCGCCCTTCACGTCCACCGTGATCTTCTTCGACAGGTCGCCCTTCGCGACCGCGGTGGTCACCTCCGCGATGTTGCGCACCTGACCCGTCAAGTTCGAGGCCATGTAGTTCACCGAGTCGGTCAAGTCCTTCCACGTGCCGGCCACGCCGCGCACCTGCGCCTGGCCGCCGAGTCGTCCTTCCGTGCCCACCTCGCGCGCCACCCGCGTCACCTCCGACGCGAACGACGAGAGCTGGTCCACCATCGTGTTGATGGTGTTCTTGAGCTCGAGAATCTCGCCCTTCACGTCCACCGTGATCTTGCGCGAGAGGTCGCCCTTCGCGACCGCCGTCGTCACCTCCGCGATGTTCCGCACCTGCGCCGTGAGGTTGCCGGCCATGGAGTTCACCGAGTCGGTCAAGTCCTTCCACGTGCCCGACACGCCTTCCACCTTCGCCTGGCCGCCAACCTCACGGCGCAGGTGCGGAACATCGCGGACGTGACGACGGCCGTGGCAAAGGGCGACCTCTCGCGCAAGATCAC
>DATMJE010000189.1:0-42421 GCA_035553995.1 Usitatibacter sp.
TCGATGTCTCTCGCATGGAAGCGCGCTCTCGCACTTCTGGCCGTGCTCGCGGCAGGTTGCGCGGGTCCTGCGACGGCGCCGGCCCCGGAGGCGCGCGCGGCGCTGGCGCCGTCCGGCAAGCTGCGCGTGGGTCTCTATCCCGGCAGTCCCACCTCGTACATTCCGGCCGCCGGCGGCGGCGAAGCGAAGGGCGTGGGCTACGAGGTCGGGCGCGAAATGGCGGCACGCCTCGGTGTGCCGTTCGAGCCGACGGTCTTCCCCGCCAACGCACAGCTCCTCGACGCGGTGAAAGCCGGACAGGTCGATGTCCTCCTCACCAACGCCACCGAGGAGCGGCGCCGCTTCATCGACTTCAGCGCCACGCTGATCGAGCTCGAGAAGGGTTATCTCGTGCCCGCGGGGTCGCCCATCGCGGACGCCGCAGCGGTCGATCGCGACGGCGTGCGCGTCGGCGTGAGCAAGGGCAGCAGCTCCGAGCGCGAGCTCGCAGGCGTGCTTCATCATGCGAAGCTGGTCCCCGCGCCATCGCTCGAGGAAGCGGGCCGCATGCTGTCGCAAGGGAAGATCGATGCGTTCGGCACCAACAAGGCGATCCTCTTCGAGATGAGCGACAACCTCGCGGGATCGCGCGTGTTGCCGGGCGTGTGGGGGCACGAAAGCTTCGCGCTCGGCGTGCCGAAGGGACGCGATGCCGGCCATGCATGGCTGCAATCGTTCGTGCGCACCGCGCGTGCGGAGGGCGTCGTGAGCCGTGCGGCGCAACGTGCGGGCCTGCGTGGGACGACCGCCGACGCGGTAAAGTGAGGCGCGCCCATTCCGGCGCGAACCGGGACCGGAAACGATGAAATTCCTGCGCGTGCTCGCGTGCGTGGCTTTGGTGCTCGCCCTTCCGGCCACGGCGGCGGATCCCTATCCCTCGAAGCCCATCCGCATGCTCGTGGGCTTCCCGCCGGGCGGCGCCGTGGACGTGATCGCGCGCACCCTCGGGCAGCAGCTTTCCACCGACCTGAAGCAGGCGTTCGTCATCGAGAACAAACCCGGCGCGGGCACCAACATCGCGGTGCGGGCGCTCATCGACAGCCCGCCGGATGGCTACACGCTGATGCTCACCGCGAACTCGCTCGCGGCGAACATGGCGCTCTACAAGCCGCAGCCCTTCGATGCCGAGCGCGACGTGGTGCCGGTGGCGCTCGTGGGCCGCGTGCCGGTGGTGATCGCGGCGAACGCGAGCTCGGAATTCAGGACGCTTGCGAGCCTGGTGCAGGCGGCGAAGGCCAGGCCGGGCACGATCAACTACGCGTCGCCGGGCAATGGCTCGACGCCGCACCTCGCCATGGAGCTCTTCGCGCGCGCCGCCGGCATCCAGCTCACGCATGTGCCGTACAAGGGTGGCGCGCCGGCGATCACCGACGTGCTCGGCGGGCAGCTTCCCCTGGTCGCCGTGAACGCGCTCGAAGTGGTGCCGCACGTGAAGGCGGGCAAGCTGCGCGTGCTCGCCTCGATGAGCGCCACGCGTCCGTCCTTCCTGCCCGATACCCCGACGATCGCCGAGTCGGGCTACCCGGGATTCGAGGCCTCCGTGTGGTATGGCGTCATCGCGCCGAAGGGCACGCCCGCCGACGTGATCGCGAAGCTCACGGCCGCCGTGCAGAAGGCGCTGGCGTCGAGCGAGGTGCAGGGGCGCCTTTCCGCGGTCGGAGGCGAGGTCACCTACGGCAATCCGCAGCAGTTCGGCGCGCTCATCCAGGCCGAGCGCGTGCGCTACGACAAGCTCATCCGCGAGGCGAACATCCGTCCGGACTGAGTGGAGGAAGCCATGGCCGATCGCGCGAGTCGCATCCTCGTGCTGCAGGGCGGCGGTGCGCTGGGCGCATACCAGGCCGGTGTGTTCGAGGCGCTCGTGGACGAGGGCGTCGAGCCCGATTGGGTCGCCGGCATCTCCATCGGCGCGGTCAACTGCGCGTTGGTGGCGGGCAACGAGCCGGGCATGCGCGTGGTGCGCCTGCGCGAGTTCTGGGAGCTCGTGAGCTCCACGCTTCCCGAGCCGCCCTTCGCCGCACAGGGCTTCCAGCGCACGGCGCTGAACGAGATGAGCGCCACCAACGCGTTGCTCTTCGGCGTGCCCGGCTTCTTCCGCCCCTGGGTACCGCCGCCCGCGTTCCAGCTTCCCGGCACCACGCCCGCCATCAGCGTGTACGACACCGGGCCGCTGCAGCGCACGCTCGAGCGGCTGGTCGATTTCGACCGCATCAACGCGGGTCCCATGCGCTTCGCCGTCGGCGCGGTCAACGTGCGCACCGGCGACTTCGCGTATTTCGATTCCGCGCGCCAGAAGATCGACGTGCGGCATGTCATGGCGAGCGGCGCGTTGCCGCCCGGGTTCCCGCCGGTCGAGATCGACGGCGAGCAGTACTGGGACGGCGGTCTCGTCTCCAATACGCCGCTGCAATACGTGCTCGACGAGCCGGGCCGCGGCCATCGCACCGTGTTCCAGGTGGACCTCTTCGCGCCGCACGGCGAGATGCCTTCGACAATCGGCGAGGTGGCCGAGCGCGAGAAGGACATTCGCTACTCGAGCCGCACGCGCCTGAACACCGCGATCGAGGTCGAGTGGCACGAGGCGGGCGATGCGCTGCGGCGGCTGCTGCCGAGGCTGCCGCCGAAGCTGCGCGCGGATCCGGACGTGAAGAGGCTCATCGCGCTCACGCAGCCGCAGGATGACGGGCTGGACCTCGTGCACCTCATCTATCGCAGCAAGCCGTACGAGGCCGAGTCGAAGGATTACGAGTTCTCGCGCTGGACCATGCGGGAGCACTGGGCATCGGGCCATGCAGACGTGGTGCAGACGCTGCGCGATCCGCGCTGGACACGGCGCGCGCGTGGCGAGCAGGGCGTGCGCGTCTTCGACCTCGTCGATCCGGCGCGGCGCAGGGCGTTGCTCGCGGCTTCACCGGCACATTCCTGAATGGCGATGCCGCACGTCTTCGAGCCTGCGGCAAGTGGACGCTCGATGTGCCGCGGCTGTGGACGCGCGCTGGAGCGCGGCGAGCTGCGCTTCGGCGAGCGCCTGCCCAACCCGTTCGCGGAAGGCACGGAGCTGACACTCTGGTTCCATCCGGCCTGCGCCGCCTACAAGCGGCCGCAGTCGCTGCTCGAAGCGCTCGCGTTGGCGGAGGACATTGCCGACCGGGAGATGCTCGAAAGCATCGCCCATGCGGGTCTCGAACATGCCCGCCTGCCACGCCTGGACGGTGCCGAGCGTGCACGCGGCCAAGCCAACTGCCGCAGTTGCCGCGAGCCGATCGCGCGCGGAAGCTGGCGCATCCGCCTCGTCTTCTTCGAGGAGGGCCGCTTTCACCCGGCGGGGTTCGTGCACCTGGCGTGCGGCGGCGCTTATTTCGAATGCGAGGCGCTGGTCGAGCGGCTGTTGCACTTCAGCCCGGGGCTGGACGAGACCGAGCGCGAGGCGCTGCGGGCGGCTTGCGCGGCTTGATCCGCGGGGGCGACGATTTCCGGCGTTAGTGCCGCCGCCGGCCGCCGCCGTGGCGCGGGCCCTTGGGCTGCTGCGCCTCCGCGATCTCCTGGCTGCCCTGGCCCTCGAGCTTGGGATCGATGTTGTCCGCGATCCACTTCGGATCCCACCATTCCACCGGCAGGATCGCCACGCCGTCGAGGTAGACGCCGTAATGCAGGTGGTCGCCGGCGGCAAGGCCGGTCTCGCCCGTGCGGCCGAGCACCTGGCGTTTCTCGACCTTGTCGCCCACTTTCACGTCGATCGCGCTCATGTGGCCATAGAGCGTGAAGAGTCCCAGCCCGTGGTCGAGGATCACGGCGTTGCCGTAGAGGCCGAGATCGCCCGTAAATGCGACGACGCCGCTATTCGCCGCCTCGACGGGGTAGTGCTTGGTGACGGAGAGGTCGTATCCGAGGTGATAGCGCGTGGAGATCGGATCCCCGTTGTAGGTGTACGTGCGCAGGTCCGCGAAGCTCGCCTCCACCTTGGAGTTGCTGAGCTGCGCGAAGGCGCCCTTCCAGAGCATCTGCGGCGAGGCCTTGCTGGTGATCTCGGTGATCTTGTCCTCGTTCTCCTTGCGCACGCGCTCGTTCACGGCGATGAAGATGTCCTTGATCGAGCCCTGGCGTGCCGCAACGTCCGTGAGCAGCGGCACCACCTTGCCCTGCAGGAAATTGTCCGAGAGCGTGATGGTGCTCTTGCGGTACTTCACGTTCTTCAGCTCGTACACGACCGGCACCTGGCGCGTGTTGCCCGCCTTGTCCGTGGCGACGAGTGCCGCGCGCGTGTCGGCCGGAGTGTCGTACGCGTGCGCGAACATCACGAGGAAGTAATCGGGATGTCCCTTCACCTGCCCGGGGAAGCCGGGGAAGAAGTGGTTGCCGATCTTCACGCCGCTCGCGACCGCGTCCGCCGAGGGCTTGTACACCAGCACGCCCACGCCGCCGAAATTCACGTAACGGTCGTCGGCGACGAGGTCGATCGTGGGCGGCGTCACGTCGATGGTGATGTTCTTCTGCAGCGTGGTCTCGTTGCCCTTGAAGAAATTCCACAGGGAGGCGTCGCGCGCGGTCACCTTCAGCACCGCCGGTCCTTCCTTGATGCCCTGCATCTTCGCCACGTTGAGCGTGAGCTTGCGTTCCGCCGCGGGCTGGGCAAGCTGCTCGTTGGCGAGCGTCTGCTCGGTGCCGCCCATCGAAAGCGTCGCGACGACGGACTTGAGGCCCGCACCCTTGTCGGTGATGTCGATCTCCATGGGGGCGAGGCCGAGGACGTCGCTATCGGGCGTGAGGCGGATCTGCGGCGCATCGGTCTCGAAGCGCGGCCGCAGGAACCAGGCCGCGGCGGCGAGCCCGACGAGGATGATCACGAAAAGGATGACGAGGATCGGCAGCGCACGCGGCCGCCGGCCGGACTGGAAAGAGCTCATTGGGGGGAAGGCAAAAGTGGAAGTGGCTGGCGGCGCGCCGGTTTTCGGGCGGCGCCGGGGGGGAAAGCAGCTAGTTTAAAGCGTTCGGGGCCTGCGGCGCGCCGAAAACCGGCTGCAGCGCCATTTTCAGCGATGTACGGGCCTGGACGTGCCGGTCCGCGTCGCGGCCGGATGCGCCTTCGGCTTCACGGCGCGTGCGGCGGGCGGCGCGGCGGGAGCGGGCGCCGGTGGGGGCGGATTGCGCAGCTTCGCTTCGAGCGCCTCGATCCTGCGGCGCAGCAGGGCGTTCTCCTCGTTCATGAGCTTGGCCTGGGCCGCAAGGGCGCCCTGCGCCTGTCGCGACTGCGTCATCAGCGCGGCCTGGTCGCGACGCATCGCGTTCACGACGAAGTAGTCCTGCGCGAGCACCACGGCAGCGAGCAATGCGACCACGACCATCGCGGCGAGCGCGATCCACCATTCCCGCCCGGCGCGCGGCTTCGCGGGCATCGGAGGGGATTGCGCCGCGAGCGCGGCCTGTGCCGCTTGCGCCGCCTGGGCGGCCTGCGCGGCACGTGCCCATTGGCCGCTGCGCGAGCCGTTCGCCGCGTGGATCAGCCGGTCGATGAATTTCGTGGCGCTCTCGCGCGCGTCGCGCACGAGGGCGGGAGAGGCCGCGGCCGCCTCGCGCTGCTGCCAGCGCAGGCTGGGCGCCTCGAGGTACACCTCGGCCAGCCGCTCGATGTCCTCGTCATCGAGGCCCTCGACCTGCGCTTCCTGCAGGCCGCCCGCCTCGCGCACGCCCTGCTCGGCGATGGCCGTGCTCGCCACGCGGCGCAGCAGCACGCGGAACTTGTCGGCGGCGAGCTGCGTCGCGGGCAGCGCGCGCCACGCCTGCATGTCCTCGCGGCCGAGGCGATACAGGTAGACCGTGCCGATGGAAGTGAGCACGGCGCACTCCGGACCGGGTGAGAGGGCTTCCGGCTTGTTGCGCTGCGCGATGGTACGGGGTTCGCTGGACATGGTCGATGACTGACCCCGCGCCGGCCCTGTCAGTTCCTCCACCGGCCCATCGAGTCAACGAACGCCCAGCCGCCAGAGCGATGTCACCTCGGCCTTGCGCGCGCGGTGCAGCGGATCGCTCGCATCGGCCGCACGGGGATGGCGCGGGCGTGCGTCGAGCCGATCGACGACGGCAAGCCCCGCCGCGGCGATCCATGCCAGCAGCTCGTCGCGCGATCGCAGCCCGAGACGCTCGGCGAGGTCCGACAGCGCGAGCCAACCCTCGCCGCCGCTTGCAAGGTGCGCTGCCAGGCCGGAGAGGAAGCCGCGCAGCATGCGGCTGTCCGGATCGTAGATGCCGTGCTCGAGCGGCGAGCTCGGACGCGCCGGCAGCCACGGCGGGTTGCACACCGCGAGTGCTGCCCGTCCCTCGGGAAACAGGTCCGCGTGCACGACCTCCACCTGCTGCGCGATGCCAAGCCGGGTCACGTTGTCGTGCGCGCAGGCAAGCGCCCGCGCATCCAGATCGGTGGCGATGACGCGCGGCACTCCGCGGCGCGCCAGCACGGCGGCGAGCACACCGGTGCCGGTACCCACGTCGAAAGCGACGGGCGTTGCCGCGAGCGCCGCAGGCAGGGGCGCCTTCGCGACGAGGTCCACGTATTCGCTGCGTACCGGCGCGAACACGCCGTAGTGCGGATGCACGCGCAATCCCGGCATCGGCAGCTCGATACCCTTGCGCCGCCATTCGTGCGCGCCGACGAGGCCCTGCAGCTCCCGGAGCGAGACCACCGAAGCCTCGCTGCCCGGCGGGCCCCACGCTTCCATGCACGCCTCGCGCAGGTCGGGCGCGCGGCGCAATGCGATGCTGTATCCGGCCTCCACGGGAATGAGGAGCATGCCGAGGGTGCGCGCGCGTTGTGCGCGCAACTGCCGCTCGCGCTGGAACGCATCGAGATTCGAGGCCGGGTCGGGTCTTGCGCCGGCTTTGCGCGGCGAACGATCGGCGCGGTGCGCCATCGCGGTGAGGAGCTGGCGCGCATTGTGGAAATCGCCGCGCCACAGCAACCCCACGCCCTGCGCGGCGAGGCCGTACGCCTCGTCCGCGGTAACGCGATCGTCGACGACGACCACGTTCGCGGGCGGCGGCGCGCCGCGTTCCGAGCGCCAGCGCGCGCTGCGCGCTTCGCCCTGCTCGGTCCAGCGCAGGACGGGCGTTTCCTCCACTACAGGTCGGTGTACTTGCGCGCGTTGCCGCGGGCCTTGTCGACCGGGTATTTGCGCGCGTTCTCCGCGAGCTTGTCCCCGGCCGCGGCGAGCGGATCGACGCCGAGGACATCGCCCAACCGCACGAGGTACAGCAGCACATCGGCGATTTCCTCGCGCACCGCGGCCTGCGCGCGCGGTTCGAGGTTGCGGCTTTCTTCCTCGGTGAGCCACTGGAACACCTCGAGGAGCTCGCCCGCCTCCGCGGCGAGCGCCATCGCGAGGTTCTTCGGCGAGTGGAACTGGTCCCACTCGCGCGCCGCGGAAAACTCACGCAGCTTGCGGCGCAGGTCGTCCAGCTCGCCCATGCCGGCTTCCATCAGAACCTTTCCTCGCGCCGCAGGTAGCGCCATTGCCCGACGGGCAGGCTGCCGAGCGGGACGCCGCCGCTGCGCACGCGCTTGAGCCCCGTGACGATGAGGCCCACGCGCTCGCACATGCGGCGGATCTGGCGCTTGCGGCCCTCGCGCAGCACGAACCGGAGCTGCTGCTCGTTCTGCCACGAGACCTTCGCCGGCTTGAGCTTCACGCCGTCGAGCTCCATGCCATGGCGCAACAGGGCCATGCTCTCCTCGTCGAGCGTCCCCTCGACGCGCACGAGATATTCCTTCTCGACTTCCGAATCCTGGCCGATCAGGCGCCGCGCCACGCGCCCGTCCTGCGTGAATACCAGCAGCCCGGTGGAATCGATGTCGAGGCGGCCGGCGGGCGCGAGGTTGCGCAGGTGCGTCGGCCTGAACTTGAGCGGCGAGGGATCCTCCGCCCAGCGATTCTCCGGCTTGATGAGCACGATCGCCGGCTGGTAGCCCGGCTCCGGCTGGCCCGAGACATAGCCCACGGGCTTGTGCAGCAGGATCGTCACCTGCTCGCCCTGGTGGCGCTTCGCTTCGGCATCGATGTCGATCTTCGCATCGCGCGGCACGCGCACGCCGAGCGTGTTGACGGCCTCGCCATTCACGCGCACCCAGCCGTTCTCGATCCATTCGTCGGCCTCGCGCCGCGAGCACAGTCCCCGTTCGCTCATGAGCTTCGACAGGCGCGGGTCCTCGGGATTTTCGTGCAGCGGCGCGCGCGCGGGCGGCGGTGCCTTGACCGGCGCTCCCTTGACCGGCACTGCCTTGACCGGCACGGCAGCAGGCGGCTGCGGCACTGGCGCCGGTGCGCGATGTCCCAGTTGTTGTGCGCGGCGCGCGCGCGATGTGAGGGGCTTCGGCGGCGTCGTCCGATCGACGGGCTTGGGCAGCTTGAGGGTGGAACGCGTCATGGATGGGTATCCTACGTGTAAAGCTTGACATGAAACCGACCGACCCCACCGTTGCTGCGATCGTGCGTGCCCAGACGGGCGTGGCATGGTCACGCGCGCGCGAGCTGTGCGAGCAGGGACGCGTGAGCGTGAATGGCGAATGCTGCATCGACCCGGCGATGCGCATTCCCGCCGATGCCACGGTGTCGGTCGACCTCCACGCGCCGAAGCGAGCGCAGGGCGCGCTCCCGGCCGCGACCATCGTGTTCCTCGACCGCGACCTGGTCGTGGTCGACAAGCCCGCCGGCATGCTGAGCGTGGCGGACGAGAACGAGGGACGCGACTCGCTGGACCTGCACCTGCGCACGCTCCTGCGGCGCCAGGGCGCGGGCGATGCGAAGCTGGGCGTGGTCCATCGGCTCGATCGCGATACCAGCGGCGTGATGGTGTTCGCGCGCTCGCCGCTCGCGCAGCGCGCGCTCGCCGCGCAATTCCGTGCGCACGATGCCGAGCGCACATACGTCGCGATCGCGCATGGCGACGTGGGCGCCGCGCGCATCGACACGCATCTCGTGCCCGATCGCGGCGACGGGCTGCGCGGATCGCATGGCCGTTACCGCCATGCCGCGAGCCCGCCGCCGGCCATCGCGCGGCAGGCGATCACGCACGTGCGGCCGCTCGAAGCGCTCGCGGGCGCGACACTCGTCGAATGCCGCCTGGAGACGGGACGGCAACACCAGATCCGCATCCATCTCGCCGAGGCCGGTCATCCGCTCGTCGGCGAGAACGTGTACATCCGCGATTTCAAGGGGCAGAGGATCGCAGCGCCGCGCGCGATGCTGCATGCGGCCACGCTCGGGTTCGTCCATCCGCGCAAGGGCGAGACGATGCGCTTCGAGCGATTGCCGCCGGCGGATTTCGCCGCGCTGCTCGATGGCTTGCGGTCCCGGTAGATGTGGACGATCGGCGCGCTCCCGCGTCTCAATACAGCGACGCCGTGCTCCATGTGCCCCCCTTCACTTTGGGTGTAGCGGGGCGCAGAATGGACTGCTGTAGCATGAAGCGAGAGGTGGTGCATGAGCATGGTCGCCGCGAAAACCCACCGCGCGTCGTATTCCCCCGATGGTCCCGCAACGCGCCGTCCCACCACGCAGGAGCACGATCTGCCGCTGCTCGCGTTCGAGGAGAACGCGCCGGTGAAGCTCGATTGGGAATTCCTGCTGGCCGAAGGCGTGCAGCCGGCACTCATCCTCGGCGCCGAGCGGCGCGGGCAGGGCGGGCGCTGATTCCGGAAGCCCGCGCGTTCCTCATGCGAGGCCGAACCGGTCCCAGCTGAACGGGGCCAGGTCCACACGAGGCGTCTTTCCCGTGGCGAGGTCCGCGAGCGCCTCGCCGATCGCCGCCGAGTGCTTGAAGCCGTGGCCGGAGCACGCCGACGAGACGATCACCCGCTCCATCAGCGGGTGACGGTCGATCACGAAATGGAAATCGGGCGTGGCCGTGTAGAGGCACGCCACCGACTTCACGCATCGCGGCCCCACGCCCGGGATGTAAGGCTCGACCAGATCCTCGTACATGGTGCGCTCCTCCTGCGTGCTGACGGTGCGGCGTGCCTGTGAATCGGGATCGACCGCTTCGTCGTACATCTCGGTCGCGACCTTGAGCCCGCCGCGCCGCCCGTCGATGGCGGGGCAGCCGTAGATCACGTTGCGGTTGCGCTGCAGCTCCCAGATGAAGACCGGGAAGGCTGGCGCCTGGAAGTCCTCGATGGGCCCGCGCGTCTCGAACCAGTGCAGCACCTGGCGCGTGACCGTGAAGAGCCGGGCGTGCTCGGGCGGAAGGAACTGCTGCACCCACGCGCCCACGCAGAGGATCACGCGGTCGGCCGAGAACACGCCGCGCTCCGTGCGCACCGTCACGCCGCGCGATTCGGTGATCTCCAGCACCGCTTCGTTCGGGTGGATCGCGGCGCCGTGGGAGGCCGCGAGCGCCAGGTGCGCGCCCACGCACGCCTCCGGGCGCACGTATCCCGCCTGCGGCTCGTAGTAGCCGATCTCGTTCGCCGCCACCTCGAACTGCGGAAAGCGATGGCGCATCTCGAACGAGGTGAGGATCTCGTGGCGGATGCGGAACTGGCGCGCGGCGGCGAGCGTATTGCGGAAGAAGTGCGCCACGTGCGTCTCGGCCCGCCGTGCCGCGCTGGAGATCCACAGCCCTCCCGTGGTCACCAGGAGGCTGCGATCGGTGAGCGACTCCACCTCGCGCCACAGCTCGTAGGTGCGCAATGCGAGCGGCACGTAGACCTCGCCTTCGCCGATCGCGAGCCGCGTGATGCGCGTGTCGCCGTGCGAGGAGCCCGCCTCGTGCGGCGGATCGAAACGGTCGATGCCGAGCACGCGCACGCCGCGCTTCGCAAGCTGGTAAAGTGCCGCGCTTCCGGCAGCACCCAGGCCCACCACGATCGCATCCCAGGATTCCACGCCTTGCTATCCTTCGCCTGATGAAGACGCTCAAGATAGCAACGTACAACGTTAACGGCATCGGCGTCAGGCTTCCGCACCTGCTGCAGTGGCTCGAAAAGGAGTCGCCGGACGTGGCCTGCCTGCAGGAGCTGAAGGCCGTGAACGAGAAGTTTCCCGCAGCGGCGCTGGAGCAGGCGGGATATGGCTCGATCTTCCACGGGCAGCAGTCGTGGAACGGTGTGGCGATCCTCGCCCGCGACGAAAAACCGCAGGAGCGCATCCGCGCGCTGCCCGGCGATCCCGACGACAAGCACAGCCGCTACATCGAAGCCACCGCGCACGGGATCCTCGTGGGCTGCCTCTACCTGCCGAACGGCAACCCGCAGCCGGGACCGAAGTTCGACTACAAGCTCAAGTGGTTCGAGCGGCTCATCTAGCACGCGCAGGCGCTCTACGCGCTGAAGGAGCCGGTGGTGATCGCGGGCGACTACAACGTGGTACCCACCGATTTCGACATCTACAACCCGAAGTCCTGGCGCAAGGACGCGCTGCTGCAGCCCGAGAGCCGTGCCTGCTACGAGCGGCTGCTCGCGCAGGGCTGGGTGGATTCGCTGCGGCACCTCCATCCGGAGGAGCCGATCTACACCTTCTGGGATTATTTCCGCCAGCACTGGGAGAAGAACTCCGGCCTGCGGATCGACCACCTGCTCTGCAACGCGAAGGCGGCGGCGCGGCTGGTGGAGGCGGGCGTCGACCGCTGGGTGCGCGGCATGCCCAAGGCGAGCGACCATGCGCCCACCTGGATCGCGTTGAAGGCTTCGTGAAGGCAAGCGCCCTCGATGCCCTGCGCGAGCGCATCGCGCACGCGGGATTCGCATTCGCGCCCGCGGCCGAGATGGCGCCGCTGCTGGGGCCGCTCCCCGACTGGGACGCCTTCGCGGCGAGCTGGGACGATCTCGAGCTCGATACGCACCTGCCGGACGGCCATCGCTACCGCCGCCGCCGCCACGGCACGTTCTCGCTCGCTGCCGGCGCCGCGCATGTCAAGCGCGAGCCGCACCGCGCGCATTACCAGGGCCTCGAGTACAACCCGCTGGTGGGCGGCGTCGAGCGCTGGTTCGAGCCGATGCGGGGCGAGGTGG
Organism: Usitatibacter sp.; assembly: GCA_035553995.1. GTDB lineage: Bacteria > Pseudomonadota > Gammaproteobacteria > Burkholderiales > Usitatibacteraceae > Usitatibacter. Next base: position 12,038 of record DATMJE010000189.1, read on the forward strand.
TCGAGGGTGCCACCTTCTCGCGCGTGATGGATTTCTGCGTGCGCCTTTTCGTGCCGATGAAGCCGGCCGACCGCTGGCACATCGAGGTCCACCAGTTCCGCATCGAGGCGCGGCCCGATGCCGCCGGCCAGCCCACCCCCGAGGGCGTGCACCGCGATGGCGTGGACTACGTGCTGGTGCTGCTCGTCGGACGCAGCAACATCGAGAGCGGCACCACGACCGTCCACGAGCTCGACGGCACGCTCATCGGCAGCTTCACGCTCACCACGCCGCTCGACGCGGCGCTCGTGGACGACGCGCGCGTGAAGCATGGCGTGACGGCCGTGCGCCCGATCGATGCGGGCCGGGCGGCGTGCCGCGACGTGCTCGTCGTCACCTTCAGGGCGCGTTGATGCGGGCACGGGCGCTGGGCCTCGACTTCGGCACCACCAACACCGTGCTCGCGTGGGCCGATGCCAAGGCGGGCGCGGCACCCGTCGCCTTTCGCCACCATGCCGCCACGCTCACCGCGTTCCGCTCCGCGCTCTGCTTCTGGGACGAGGGCGACGAGAACCAGCCGAAGGTGATGGCCGAGGCGGGGCCGTGGGGCATCGAGCAGTTCATGCAGGCGGCCGCCGACTGCCGCTTCATCCAGTCGCTCAAGTCGTTCGCCGCGAGCCGGCTCTTCGATCGCACGGGCATCTTCGGGCGCGCGTACCGGTTCGAGGACCTCTTCGGCACGTTCTTCAGGATCGTGCGCGCGCACGCCGCGCCGCAGCTCGACGAATTGCCCACGGAGCTCTGGGTGGGGCGTCCGGTCGAGTACGTCGGCAGCCATCCGGATCCGGCGCTCGCCATGAAGCGCTACGAGGCGGCGCTGGCACCCTTCGGCTTCACCGGCATCCGCCAGGTCTACGAGCCGGTCGCCGCGGCGTTCTTCTACGCGCGGCAGCTCACCGACAGCGCCACCGTGCTGGTCGCGGACTTCGGCGGCGGCACGACCGACTTTTCCGTCGTCGCGTTCGAGGCGGGCAAGCGCGGCCTGCACGCACGCGCGCTCGGTCATTCGGGAGTCGGCATCGCCGGCGACCGCTTCGACTACCGCATCATCAACCACGTCGTGCTGCCGCGGCTGGGCATGGGCACGACCTATCGCAGCATGGGCAAGCGCCTGGAGCTGCCGCGCTCGGCGTTCACCAGCTTCGCGAGCTGGCACGAGCTGTCCATCCTGCGCACGTCGAAATCCTTCCGCGAGCTGCAGGAGCTGCTCCACTGGGCCGACGAGCCCGAGCTCCTCGAGCAGTTCGTGCGGCTGGTCGAGCGCGACCAGGGCTACCCGCTCTATCGCGCCGTGTCGGAGGCGAAGGAAGCGCTCTCGCGCGAGGAGGTGGCGCGGCTGCACTTCTCGCACGAGGGCGTCGAGATCGACGCCACGTTCACGCGCTCGCAGTTCGAGTCGTGGATCGCGGAGGAGCTGGAATCGATCGAGGCCGCGCTGGACGAGGTGCTGCGGAAAGCGTCGATCGGCGCGGGCGACGTGGACCGGGTCTTCCTCACCGGGGGCACTTCCTTCGTGCCGGCGGTGCGGGCCATCTTCGAGCGCCGTTTCGGGCGCGAGCGCATGCAGGCCGGCGACGAGTTCGTCTCCATCGCCAACGGGCTCGCCACCATCGGCCTGCGGGACGACGCCGAGGCCTGGGCCGTCCCCCACTAAAGCGTTCCTCCATGCGGGAAATAGGGTACGTCCCGGTTTTCATGCCGTTGACTTCCGGTACGCGTATCGGCTGCGCGAAAAGGGGACAATGGAGGATTACGCAACCACCCTCGTCCGTGAAGGAATCGTCATGAACAGCCGCAAGATCCTGGTGCTGGGCGCGTCGTACGGCTCGCTGCTCGGCATGAAGCTGGCGCTCGCGGGCCACGAGGTGAAGCTCGTGTGCCTGCCCGCCGAAGCGCAGCTCATCAACGAGAAGGGCGCCATCGTGCGCATTCCGGTGAAGGGGCGCGAAGGCCTGGTCGAGGTCAACACGAAGGGCCTCCCGGGCAAGCTTTCCGCCGATGTGCCTGCCGCGGTGGATCCGAAGGATTACGACCTCGTCGCGCTGGCCATGCAGGAGCCGCAGTACCGCTCGCCGGGCGTGCGCGAGCTGCTCGATGCGGTGGCCCGGTCGGGCAAGCCGTGCATGTCGATCATGAACATGCCGCCGATGCCGTATCTCGCGCGCATCCCCGGTGTGGACGCGCAGAAGTGCCGCGATGCGTTCACGGATGCCTCCGTGTGGGACAGCTTCGATCCGAAGCTCATGACGCTGTGCAGCCCGGATCCGCAGGCCTTCCGTCCGCCGGACCAGCCGGTGAACGTGCTGCAGGTGCGCCTGCCCACCAACTTCAAGGCCGCGGCGTTCGACGACGCCTCGCACACCGCGATCCTGCGCCAGCTCGCCGCCGACGTGGAGGCCGCGCGCTTCACGCAGGGTGGCGAGAAGATCGAGCTGCCGGTCAAGCTCAAGGTGCACGACTCGGTCTTCGTGCCGCTCGCCAAGTGGGCGATGCTGCTCGCGGGCAACTACCGCTGCGTGAAGCCCGAGAGCGTCATCTCCATTCGCGACGCGGTGCACGGCGATATCGAGTCCTCGCGCGCGATATACGCCTGGGTGGTCGAGCTGTGCGTGTCGCTCGGTGCGAGCCGCGAGGACATGGTGCCGTTCGAGAAGTACGCCAAGGCGGCCGAATCGCTGCAAAGCCCGTCCTCGGCGGCACGGGCGCTCGCCGCAGGTGCGCCCGCGATCGAGCGCGTCGACCGCCTCGTGCAGGCGATCGCGGCCCAGCACGGCCAGCGCTCGGCGGAGCTCGACCGGATCGTCGAAACCGTCGACAGCTGGCTCGTGAGGAACCGCCGGAAGGGCTGAGCGCGCGCGGCCTTACGCCATGGCCCGGCGGGTAAAGTGCTTGCGCCGGGCCGTCTCGCAGGCGAACTCCTCGAGCTCCGGATCCATGGCGCTGCGCGAGGAGACGATGCCGACGAGAACGCCGTTGTCGATGACCGGCAGGTGCCGGAAGCGTTGCTGGGCCATGGTGTAGAGCGCCTGCCCGAAGAGCGCGTCCGGCGAGATCGTCTGCGGCGAGGCCGTCATCACCTCCCCGATCGTGGTGGTGTCGGCGTCCAGGCCCTGGGCGATGACGCGATAGAGGGCGTCACGCTCGGTGAAGATGCCGACCAGCCGGTTCGCCTCCACGACCATCACGGCGCCCACCTGCTTCGCCGCCATGAGCTTCGCCGCCTTGCTGACGGTGGTCGATGCCGTGGCCTTGACCAGCTTCCTGCGGTCCATGACCTCCTTGATCCTGTGGCTGAACATTGCATCCTCCGAGCTTGCGCCTTGTGCGTTGCTGCAAAGTAGCGCGCAGGCCGGGCGCGGGTTTGACGCCCATCAACGTGCGGCCCGGCGCGCCTTGATGCCGGGCAGCTAGCGTCGTGTCACGCACAGGCTATGCCCACTTGCCCCTGCACGGCGGCAAGGCGCCGGGGTGGCTCTTCGAGCGCATGGTGCCGCTCGCGCGCGAGATCGTGGTGTTCGTGGCGGGAGAGTTCGGCCGCGAGGAGGTGCTGCGCCGGCTTTCCGATCCCTTCTGGTTCCAGGCCTTCGGCTGCGTGCTCGGCTTCGACTGGCATTCGAGCGGGCTCACGACGACGGTCTGCGGCGCGCTGAAGGAGGGGCTCAGGCCCGTCGCCCGGGACCTGGGGCTTTTCATGGCCGGCGGCAAGGGCGCCACGTCGCGCAGGACGCCTGCGGAGATCGCCGCCACCTGCGAGCGCACCGGTCTCGATCCCGTGCCGCTCGTCCATGCCAGCCGCCTGTGCGCCAAGGTGGACAACGCGGCGGTGCAGGACGGCTACCAGCTCTACCACCACGCCTTCGTTTTTACCGCCGAGGGCGACTGGTGCATCGTGCAGCAGGGCATGAACGACGCGACCGCGATGGCGCGGCGCTATCACTGGCTTTCGGAGGGCGTGCGCAGCTATGTCGACGAGCCCCATGCGGCCATCTGCTGCGACGCGCAGGGTGCCACGTTGAACCTGGTCGCGCACGAGAGCGAGGCGGTGCGCGTGGCGTCGGCGCGGCTTGCGGCGGAGCGCCCGGAGGTGGTGCTGGAAGCGCTCGGCCACTTGCCGACCCTGGAGATGCCGCGCCGGCACGAGCTCCAGGTCGCTTCCGATGTCGACCCGCGGCGCCTGCAGAAGGTGCTGCTCGCCACCTACGAGGCGGCACCGGCGGATTTCGCGGCGCTGCTTTCCATCGAGGGCGTCGGTGCGAAGACGTTGCGCGCATTGGCGCTCACGTCCGAGCTCATCTACGGCAGCAAGGCCTCGCTGCGCGATCCCGCCCGCTATGCCTTCGCCCACGGCGGCAAGGACGGCACGCCGTTCCCGGTCGACCGCGCCACCTACGACAAGACCATCGAGGTGCTGCACGACGCGCTCGACAGGGCGCGCGTCGATCGCGGCGAGAAGGTCGCGGCGTTCCGGCGGCTGGCGAGCCTGGGGGCCTAGGTCAGCCGGAAGAAGTGATCGAGGATGTGGAAATGGTCCTCGAAGAACCGGTCCTCGAGCGGCGGCAGCTCCGAAACCGGGACCCACTGCGCGTGCGCGGCATCGTCGCTGCCCTCGACGCCGGGCAGCTTCTCGTCCTGCAGCTCGAAGTAGTGGACATGCGTGATGGTGCGTGCGCGCATCGCACGGTCGGGATGGTCGAAGACGACCACGTCCTTCAGCCGCCGCTTGAGCGTCGCATACGGAATGCCGATGGAGGTCTCCTCGTGCAGCTCGCGCATCGCGCTCGTGAGCAAGCGCTCGTGCGGATCGAGGAAGCCGCCGGGCAATGCCCACAGTCCCCGGCCGGGGCGGTTCTTGCGCCGCACCAGCAGCACGTGCCCCGCGGCGCTCACCACCGAATCGACGGTCGTGAACGTGGGCGGGTATGGCGCGCCCTGCCACTTGGCGTTCTCGTCCTCGTTGAAGCGCTGCTCGGCGACCATTTCCGCGTAATGCGGCAGCTTCGCCCACGCGCGCAGGTAGGCCGGCATCTGTGGAGGCAACAGGGGTGCGGCGACCGCGAGCGCGACCTCGATCGGATCGGGGCGCGGCGCGATGCCCTCGCCCGAAGCCTCGTCGCGCGAGAGCAGCACGCGCAGCAACGCGCGATCGTCCACGGCGGGGCCCTCGGGCTCGACCTGCGGCCATTCCGGCAGCCACTCGCGATAGCACTCGAGGTTCTGCGTGCTGGTCGGCACGAGCTGCAGGCGGCGCGATTGCGGCAGCGCGTGCTCCACAGCGGCCTTCAAGATGGCGGCCCAGCGCTCGTCGTCGTAATAATCGCGCAGCGGGACGAACACGATGCGCTGCGCCGCGCCCTCCGGCAGGCAGAGCTCGATCATCGCCTGGCGCTCCTGCCACGTGAACGGGTCGCGCGGCGTGCGCGCGTGGAACGACGAGCCGATCACCACCGCGATGGGCCCGGGCTGCTGCAACGCGTTCAGGAGCTGCGCATGGTGCGTGAGCGTGTACGGCGAGAAGCGCCCGATCACGACGGTGGCATCGGCCATGGTCATGCCGCCTTTCCCCCGGGGACGTTGAAGACCTGCCGCAGGTAGCGCATGAACGTCTCGTCGTCGCCGAGCGTCTTGCCGGGCGTATCCGAGATCTTGGCCACGGGCTGGTCGTTGCAGCGGACGAGCTTCATCACGATGTTGAGCGCGGGCACGCCGAGATCGTTGGTGAGGTGCGTTCCGATGCCGAAGCTCACCTTCGTGCGGTCGGCGAAGCGGCGATGCAGCGCGAAGCTCCTCTCGAAGTCGAGCGCGTCGGAAAACGTGAGCATCTTGGCATGCGCGTCGATGCGCAGCCGGTCGTAATGCGCGAGCATCTTCTCGCCCCACGTGAAGGGGTCGCCGGAATCGTGGCGCAGGCCGTCGAAGAGCTTGGCGAAGTAGAGGTCGAAATCGGCGAGGAACGCATCCATGCCCACCACGTCGGTGAGCGCGATGCCGAGGTCCCCGCGGTATTCGTGCACCCAGTTCTCGAACGCCATCTTCTGGAAATCGCGCAGCCGGTAGCCGAAGGCCTGGTGCGCCTGCAGGTACTCGTGGGCCATGGTGCCGATGGGAACGAGGTCGTGACGCCGGGCGAGGTCGACGTTGCTCGTCCCACGGAACACCTGCGGGACCTCGCGCGCGAAGGTCGCGACCACCTCCTCGTGCCACGCGCGGCTCGCGCGCCGCCGCGTGCCGAAGTCGAAGAAGAGGTACGGCTTTTCGGGTGCGGGCTCGGCCGTGAACGCGCGCAGCTTATCGACCTTCGCACGCATGCGCCGTCGTCCCTCCGCGTAGGCCGCCTCCGGATCGTCCTGCGAGAAGCTCACCTCGGAGACGATGGCGAGGATGAAGATCTCGAAGAGCATCACGTGCATCAGCGGCCCCTCGGCCACGATCGCGAGCTCCCCATGCTCTTCGGCCACGCGGATGAAGCGGCGCCGGAACTGGAAGAGGTCGAGGTAATCGACCACGTCCGGCTTCATGAAACGCAGCGTGCGCAGGTACTCCAGCTCCTCCGGCCGGAAGCGCAGCGAGCAGAGATGGTCGACCTGCGCCTCGATCTCGCCGCGGAATTCCGCGAGGGGACGGCGCGCGCCGCCGCGATGCGTGAAGCGGTAGACGCCCGTCGCACCCGGGAACTGGTGCAGGAACGTCTGCAGCATCGTGAATTTGTAGAGGTCGGTATCGAGCAGGCTCGTGATGACGGGAGGGAGCATGGCAGGGCGCACGCCGCTATGCGGAACGGCTTCGGCCGTCTTGGACAACGCCCGCGGCCGGGCGTGCCGCTCCGCTAACATGGAGATCCGGCGCCGGGGGGCGCCGCGAACAACACGAGGTGAACGTGAGACCGAAATACCTTTGCGCCGCGGTCGTCGCGCTGGCCGCCTGCGCCCTGCAGGTTGCCGCCGCGGAAAAGCCGCAGGTGGTGAAGATGGAAGGCGAGCCGGTCCAGGCGGTGCTCTGGGTCGGCAACAGCTTCTTCTACTACAACAACGGCATCCACACGATGGTGTCGGGGCTCTCGGCGGCAGCCGGGAAGGAGCATCGCATCCGCAACGTGATGGCCACCATCGGCGGCTCGGGCATCGACTGGCACGACGTGGACAGCTACCTCCGCCCCGACAGCCACATGGGCTCGTACTCGTTCGTGGGCGAGAACGAGATCGTCTTCCGCAAGCCCGGCCGGCAGTTCGACACGATGGTGGTGATGGATTGCAGCCAGTGCCCCATCCACCCGCAGCTCGGCAAGGTGTTCCACGAATACGCGAAGAAGGATTCCGACATCGCGCGCAAATACGGCGTGCGCACGGCTTTCTTCATGTCGTGGGCGTACAAGGACAAGCCGGAGATGACCGCGCTGCTTGCGGAGGCGTACACGCGCGAGGCCAACGCAAACGGCGCGCTGGTGATTCCCGCGGGCATCGCTTATGCGAAGGCGATCGAGCGCCGGCCGGACCTGGAGTTCTACCAGCCCGACAAGCGGCATCCGACGCGCATCGGCACCTACCTCGCGGCGTGCACGAGCTTCGCGGCGCTGACCGGCAACTCACCGGTCGGCAACACTTACACCGCGGGTCTCGATCCGCAGATCGCCGCGTTCCTGCAATCGGCCGCCTGGGACGCCGTGCGTGAGTTCTACGGCGAGCGCACGGAAACGGCGCCGGCGCACTAGTTTCCGGAGTCGAGGCGCCTGCGCGAGAGCGGGAAGCCGAACCACAGCGTCGAGAAGGTCGCCAGCATGAGGGCGGAGCCAGCGGCCACCCACGGGCTTTCGAACACCAGCCAGCCGACGACGAAGTAGTCGAGCGACAGCCCGATCGCGAGCACCACCATGCTCGCGAGGAGCAGCCGCGAGGACGTTTCCAGGAAGCGCCGCGAGACGTGCGTGACCCCCGTCACGCGATGGTAGGCCGCGGGCGTCATCACCAATGCGGCGGCGAGCGCCACCAGCGTGAGCGACACGAAATGCACGCATTGCAGCGCGTGCGGCAGGTCCTCGGAGAAGCGCTGGTTGAAGCCCGCGATGAGCTGAAAGCCGAAGATCGCCTGCACGCCCGGAAGCACCATGCGGCATTCGTCGAGCAGGTAGCTCGCGGCCTCCGACAGCTTCACCGACTCGCGATCGTCTCCCGCCATGAACTCGCGCCCCTCGCGGCCATCCATTCCCGTGTCGGGATGACCACCTGGGCGGGCGGAGATTCCCGATTGCCGGGCGAGGTAAGCTGTAGGCATGGACCCGGCCATTCCCCGCGCCGTCGGAGACCCGCACGATCCCGATGTCGATCCGCTCGAGACCCGCGAGTGGATCGAGGCCCTCGACGCACTGATCGCGGAGGAGGGGCCCGAGCGGGCCACGTTCCTGCTGCGCCGCCTGCTGCAGCATGCGCGGGTCCGCCGCGTGCCGCTGCCGCGCGTCCTCGCCACGCCTTACATCAACACCATTCCGCTCGCCGAGCAGCCGCCGTACCAGGGCAACCTCGAGATCGAGGCGCGCATCTCGTCGCTCGTGCGCTGGAATGCGCTCGCGATGGTCGTGCGCGCGAACCGCGAGTCGGCGGAGCTGGGCGGGCACATCGCGAGCTATGCCTCCGCCGCGGACCTCTTCGAGGTCGGCTTCAACCACTTCTTTCGCGCGGGCCAGCAGGGCGACCTGGTGCACTTCCAGCCGCATTCCGCGCCGGGCGTCTACGCGCGCGCCTACCTCGAGGGGCGGCTCACCGGGGAGCAGCTCGACAACTACCGCCGCGAGACCGCGGGGCATGGCCTCAGCTCCTATCCGCATCCGTGGCTCATGCCGCAGTTCTGGCAATTCCCCACCGGGTCGATGGGCATCGGGCCGCTCTTCGCGATCTACCAGGCGCGCTTCATGCGCTACCTCGCGCATCGCGGGCTCGCGGACACCGCGGGTCGCAAGGTGTGGTGCTTCGTGGGCGACGGCGAGATGGACGAGCCCGAGTCGCTCGCGGGGCTGTCGGTCGCGGCGCGCGAGCAGCTCGACAACCTCGTGCTGGTGGTGAACTGCAACCTGCAGCGCCTCGACGGTCCGGTGCGCGGCAATGGCTCCATCGTCCAGGAGCTGGAAGGGCTCTTCGCGGGCGCCGGCTGGAACGTGATCAAGCTGCTGTGGAGCAGCGACTGGGACCCGCTCTTCGCGCGCGACGTCCACCAATGGCTGGAGAAGCGCTTCCTCGAGACGGTCGACGGCGAGTTCCAGACGTATGCCGCGACCTCGGGCGCCTTCAACCGCGAGCATTTCTTCAACAAGTACCCGGAGCTGCAGCAGCTCGTGGCGCACCTTTCCGACGACGACATCGATCGCCTGCGCCGCGGCGGCCACGACCCGGTGAAGATCTTCTCCGCGTACTGGCATGCGGTGCATCACGCGGGACAGCCGACGGTGATCCTCGCGAAGACGAAGAAGGGCTATGGCATGGGCACGGCGGCACAGGGCCGCATGACCACGCACCAGCAGAAGAAGCTCGACAGCGACCAGCTCATCGCCTTCCGCGACCGCTTCGCGCTGCCGATCAGCGACAGCCAGTGCGACAACTGCGAGTTCGTGCGTCCGCCGCGCGAGACGCCGGAGATGGCGTACCTGCATGCGCGGCGCGAGAAGCTGGGCGGCTATCTGCCGGCACGCAGCGCGCAGTGCGAGCCGCTTGCCACGCCGGAAGCGCGCGCGTTCGCGAAGTTCGCGCTCGACGCGAACGGCAAGGAAATGTCCACCACGGTCGCCTTCGTGCGCATGGTGGGTGCGCTGCTCAAGGACTCGACGCTCGGCAAGCGCATCGTGCCGATCATCGCCGACGAGGCGCGGACCTTCGGCATGGCGGACCTCTTCCGCCAGATCGGCATCTACTCGCCGTTCGGCCAGCTCTACCAGCCGGAGGATTCGGCGCAGCTCTCGTACTACAAGGAGGCGAAGGACGGCCAGATCCTCGAGGAGGGCATCAACGAGGCGGGCGCCATCGCCTCGTGGGTCGCCGCGGCCACGAGCTATTCGGCACACGGCATCGCCATGCTGCCGATGTACATCTACTACTCGATGTTCGGCTTCCAGCGCGTGGGCGACGAGATCTGGGCCGCCGCCGATTCGCGCTCGCGCGGTTTCCTCTTCGGCGCCACGGCCGGGCGCACGACGCTTTCCGGCGAAGGGCTGCAGCACGAGGACGGCACGAGCCACCTCATCGCCTCCACGATTCCCAATTGCCGCGCGTACGACCCAGCCTTCGCCCACGAGCTCGCCGTGATCCTCGAGGACGGCATGCGCCGCATGCTCACGCAGCAGGAGGACGTCTTCTACTACGTGACGATCATGAACGAGAGCTATGCGCAACCGTCGGCGCCGTTGGATGCGCGGGAGGGGATCCTGCGGGGGATGTACAAGGCGCAAGGCGGGAAAGAGGCGCAAGGCGCAAGAGGCGCAAGGCGCAAGGCACAAGTGCGGCTTCTCGGCGCGGGCACCATCCTGCTGGAGGCGTTGGCGGCGGCGGAGTTGCTGCGGAACGATTGGGACATCGAAGCGGATGTTTTTTCGGTGACGAGCTTCACGGAATTGCGACGCGAGGCGATGGCGGTCGCGCGGGCCCTGCGCCTTGCGCCTTGTGCCTTGCGCCCTTGGATTGAAACCCAACTACCCAAAACCGGCACGCCGGTGATTGCCGCCTCCGACTACGTCTCCGCCGTCCCCGACCTCATCCGCCCGTGGGTCGCGGATCCGTACGTGGTCCTCGGCACCGACGGCTTCGGCCGCAGCGACACGCGGGCGCACCTGCGGCGTTTCTTCGAGGTGGACCGCCATGCGATCGCGGTCGCGGCGCTGCATGCGCTCGGCGATGCGCGCGTGGGCGAGGCCGTGAAGCGCTACGAGATCGACGCGGACAGCACGCCACCCTGGACGCGTTGACCAACCGCCCGACAAAGGAGATGCCATGCAAGGTGAGCTGTTCGAGCGCGGACTCGAGATCCGCAAGTCGGTGCTGGGCGCCGAGCACGTCGAGCGCCAGTTGGCAGCCGCCGACGATTTCACGCGCCCGTTGCAGGAGCTGGTGACCGAATACTGCTGGGGCGCGGTGTGGGGACGCGAGGGCCTCGACCGGCGCCATCGCAGCATGATCAACCTCGCGATGATCAGCGCGCTGAACCGCCCGCACGAGTTGAAGGCGCACGTGAAGGGGGCGCTGCGCAATGGCGTCACGCGCGACGAGATCCGCGAGGTGCTGTTGCAGGTGGGCATCTATTGCGGCATTCCGGCCGCGATGGATTCCTTCCGCGTGGCGCGCGAAGCGCTCGCCGAGGCCGACGCCAGCCGCTGACCCGCGGCGATTTCCAATTCCATCGAGGAGCGCCCCATGGACCGGCAATACCGCGTGGCCGTCGTCGTCGGCAGCCTGCGCAAGGGATCGTTCAGCCGCATGCTTGCCAACGCCGCACGCGAGGTGGCACCGCCGTCGCTGCAGCTCGGCATCGTCGAGATCCGCCAGCTCTCGCTGTACGACCAGGACCTGGAGGGAGACGCGGCGCCGGCGGAGTGGAAGGCCTTCCGCAAGGACATCCGCTCGCATGACGCGGTGTTGTTCGTGACGCCCGAATACAACCGTTCCATCCCGGGCTGCCTCAAGAACGCGATCGACGTCGGCTCCCGCCCGTATGGGCAGGCGGCCTGGAGCGGCAAGCCGTGCGCGGTCCTGAGCATCTCGCCCGGCGCGCTGGGCGCTTTCGGCGCGAACCATCACCTGCGCCAGTGCCTCGTCTTCCTCGACATGCCGGTGCTGCAGGCGCCCGAGGCCTATGTCGGCGGCGCGGCGAACCTGTTCGATGCCTCCGGGAAGCTCACCAACGACGGCACACGGGAATTCCTCACGAAATTCATGGCGGCGTTCGGCGCCTGGGTGGGAAAAACGGCTGCAAAAACAGCGTGAAGGCGTCAACTGCGACGCTGTCCGGCACGTTATAGTGAGGCGTGTTCCCGGCGCAGTCCCGGGGCTGTCCCAACCAACAAGAGTTCGAATGAGCCTTTCCAGGGAGAAGGGCGCCGCCCGCCGGGCCGGCGCCGTGAAGCTTGTTGCGTCCATCGCCATGGCGGCGGCGGTGTCGGCCACGCCAGCGTTCGCCGCGCCGCCAACGGCCACCCCCGCTGATGCCGCCGCAACGGCCATGCCGATCATGGTCGTGCCCAGGGCCATCGCATGGGCGGAGGGCCAGTCGACCACAGTGCTGGCGCACGGCCGCGCGCTCACACCCGCACAGGTGGCGCTCGCGCGCAGCGTGGGCGTGGGCCATGCGGAAACCGTGCGCATCCTCGTCGTGGACCAGTTCCCGCTGCCGGATGACGAGCTGGTGCGCGCCGCAGCCCTTCGCATCGGCCTCGCCAAGCCCACCATCGCCGGGCTCACCCTGGGCCACGCGGTGATGGTGCGCCGCGGCTTCGAGAACGACGCACGGCTCCTGAGCCACGAGCTGCGCCACGTCGCGCAGTACGAGGCCGCCGGGGGCATCCCGGCCTTCCTCGGGCAGCACCTGCGCGATCTCCATCGTTACGGCTACGAGGATTCGCCCTTCGAGGTGGATGCGCGCGCCCACGAGCGCGAAGGTCCCCTCTAGCTGCCGAGCTTCGGTATGCTTCGGGGCTTCGACCCCAGGCCTGCCGCCATGACGTTCGAGCTGCTCGCGCCCACCCGCGAACACCTTCCCCGTTACGTCGCCGCGCTCGAGCGTGGTTGGAGTCCCGACAATCTCCGCGGGGCGGAAGCTGCCGCGGAGCACCTCGAGCAGATTCGCGCCGATGCGGATGCCTTCGTGCAGGGCCTCTTCGATCCCGAGGCCAAGGGCCCGCCGGTGAGGCTTCCCGATGGCACCGAGGTGCCGCGCCTGCCCGGCTATCACCTGTGGATGTGGGACGGCGATTTCTGCGGCGCCATCGGGCTGCGCTGGCAGCCCGGCACCTGCGCGTTGCCGCCTTACGTGATGGGCCACATCGGCTACGGCGTGGTGCCGTGGAAGCAGCGCCGCGGCTATGCGCGCGAGGCGCTGCGGCTCATGCTCGGGCGCGCTCGCGAGCAGGGGCTTTCGCGGGTCGAGATCACGACGGACCCCACCAATGTCGCCTCGCGCCGCGTGATCGAAACCAACGGCGGCGTGCTCGTCGGCCGCTTCAGCCGCGGCCCGCACTACGGCGGCACGCCCGCGCTGCGCTATCGCATCCCACTCGCGCCGGCCGAAGCCGAGGTCGCCGTCCGCTTCGTGATGCCCGGCGAGGATGACGTGCTGCCGGGCCTTTGCCGCCTGCTGCAGGATTGCGTCGACGGCGGCGCTTCCGTGGGATTCATGGCGCCGCTCGGGCATGAAAGGGCCGAGCGCTACTGGCGCAGCATCCTCGAATCGCTGGGCGAAGGGCTGCAGCTCTGGGTCGCCCTGGTCGGCGGCGAAGTGGCGGGCTCCGTGCAGCTCGCGCCATCGGCGAAGGACAACGCAGCGCATCGCGCCGAGCTGCAGAAGCTTCTCGTGATGAGCCGCCACCGTGGCCGGCAAATCGCCTCGCGCCTCATGGCCGCGGCGGAAGCGCAGGCCATCGGCAACGGGCGCTGGATGCTGGTGCTCGACACCGAGAGCGGCTCGCCCGCGGAGTCCGTCTATCGCCACCTCGGATGGCGCCGCGGCGGCGAGATTCCCGACTACGCGCTCACGCCGGACGGCCGGTTGCATCCGACGACGTACTATTACAAGCGGCTTCGCACCTGAGGACGACCGTGGGACAGGCACTCGTGATCGCTCCGTATTCGCACGCCTGGCCGGCGACGTTCGCTGCGGAGGCGGCGCTGCTGCAGGCGGCGTTTCGGCCCCGCCGCGTGGACGTCGAGCACATCGGCAGCACGTCGGTGCCGGGACTGGCCGCCAAGCCGATCGTGGACATCCTGCTCGGCGCCGAAAGCCTCGCCGCGATCGAGGAACGCATCCTCGCGCTCCACTCGTGGGGCTATTGCTACGTGCGCGATGTCGAGAAGGCGCTGCCGCAGCGGCGCTACTTCGTGAAGCCCGAAACCGGCCCGCAGACGATCCACCTGCATGCCGTGGTGCGCGGCAGTCCCTTCTGGATCGAGCACCTCGCCTTCCGCGATGCGCTGCGCGCCGATGCCGGGCTCGCGAAAAAATACCTGGCGCTCAAGAAGGAGCTCGCACGGCGTTTCTCGGAGCAGCGCGAGGCGTACACGGACGGCAAGGCCGCATTCATTCGCGGCGTGCTCGATGCGTGCGCGCCGCCCTAGGATTGGACGAGGAGACGAGATGGCCGAGGTGTTCTGGGTCAAGGACGGAAGCCCGAGCGACACGCGCATGAGCGACCCGCATCATGTGCCGATGAGCCGGCTGGCCGAGGCGCTCACGCCGTTCGCCAAGGCGTATCACGACGCGCCGCCGGTCTTCGATGCGGCGCGCGGCCCGGCGGCGGATGCGGCCCCCTTCAGGCACGTCGTCATCAAGGTGCCGGACGAGGAAGTGAACTCCACCTTCCCCGACGAGGGCTATTACCACGTGCCCAACCTCGCGCCTGAAGAATGCCGACGCCTGCTGCGCCTCCCGGGAGCGGCATGAAGGCGATGCCCAGTGAGCCGCCGTTGCTGCTGGACGGCACGCGCGTCGTGCGCTACGCGGGCATCGAGGCGGCGAACCCGGAAGCGGCGATGGCCGGCGTGGTCGCGGCGGGCGTGCCCATCGACCTGCGCATCGTGACCCGCCTCGCGATCACCGAGGACCTGGTGAATCCCGGCGCATTCCTGCTGCATTGCAATGACGACTGGGAGACGGTCGCCGCGGAGAACTACGCCGATGCGGATGCCGCGCAGGCGAGCGCGGATGAGGCTTATCGCGCAGTCTCCCTCACGTGGCGCGATTTCCGCCCGCTGACCGCGAGCGAGCACGCGGAAGTGGAGACCACGCGCGCCTTCCTGCGCGAGATCGCGGCGGAGTTCCCGGATGAGTGAGGTCGCAGCGGCCGCGAGCCCCGTTCGCATCGAACGCGAGGGCGACGTCGCGGTCGTGGTCATCGACCATCCGCCGGTCAATGCCACATCGCTTGCCGTGCGCCAGGGCCTGATGCAGGCGGTCCGTGCCATCGATGCGGATGCGTCGTTCGCCGCCGCCGTGATCGCCGGCGCGGGCAACACGTTCGTCGCCGGCGCCGACATCCGCGAGTTCGGGCGTCCCATCGAGGAGCCGTCGCTGCCGGCGATCGTGGCCGCCATCCTGGCATCGTCGCGGCCCTTCGTCGCGGCGATCCACGGCGCGGCACTGGGCGGCGGCTTCGAGCTCGCACTCGCGTGCGACGCCCGCATCGCGACGCGGGATGCCGTCGTGGGGCTGCCCGAGGTCACACTCGGCATCATTCCCGGCGCGGGCGGCACGCAGCACCTGCCGCGGATCGTGGGCATTCCCGCCGCGATCGAGATCGCGTGCTCGGGAAGGCGCGTGCGCATGGAGGAAGCGCTGCGCCTGGAGCTCGTCGATCGCATCGCCGAGCGCGACCTGCGCGCGGAAGCCGTCGCGTTCGCGCGATCGCTCGGCGGCAAGCGGCGCGTGAGCGAGCTCACGGTGCCGCCGTCGGATCCCGCCCGCATCGAGGAAGCCGCGACGGCCGCGCTCAAGGCGGGGCGCAAGCGGCCGCAGGTCGTGGCCGCGATCGAATCCGTGCGCCGGGCGTCGACGATGCCCTATGCGCAGGCGCTGCAGGAAGAACGCGCGGCCTTCACGCGGCTTCGCGAGGGCCCCGAGGCGGCGGCGCTGCGCTATCTCTTCTTCGCCGAGCGCGAGGCGGCGAAGGTGCCGGACATCCAGGGCGTGGCGCCGCGCGCCGTCAAGCGCGTCGCGGTGATCGGCGCGGGCACGATGGGTGTCGGCATCGCGGTCGCCTTCGCGGATAGCGGCTTCGAGGTGGTGCTCGTCGATCGCGACGAGGCGAGCGTCGCCAAGGGCATGGAGCGCGTGCGCAAGACCTACGAGGCATCGGTCGGCTCCGGACGCGTCGATGCGGCGCAGTCGGCGGCGCGGCTCGCGCGCATTCGCGCCGGCTCCGGGCTCACTGCGGCGGCCGATGCCGACCTCGTCATCGAGGCGGTGTTCGAGGACATGGGCATCAAGAAAGACGTGTTCCGGCAGCTCGACGCGATCGCAAGGCCCGGTGCCATCCTCGCGACCAACACGTCGTACCTCGACGTGGACGAGATCGCGACGGCGACCGGCCGGCCCGCGGACGTCCTCGGCATGCATTTCTTCAGTCCCGCGAACGTGATGCGCCTGCTCGAAGTGGTGCGCGCCGGGGGCACCGGGCCCGAGGCTCTCGCCACTGCGCTCGAGGTGGGACGGCGCATCCGCAAGCTGCCGGTGATCGCACGCGTGGGCGATGGATTCATCGGCAATCGCATCTGGGCCCAATACCGGCGCCAGGCGGAGCTCGTGGTGGAGGAGGGCGCGTTGCCCGAGGAGGTGGATGCCGCCATCGAGGGCTTCGGCTTCGCGATGGGCCCCTTCGCGGTCTCGGACCTGGCCGGCCTCGACATCGCGTGGCGCAACCGGCAGCGGCTTGCGAAGACGCGCGATTCGCGCGAGCGCTATGTCGAGATCGCCGATCGCCTCTGCGAGCAGGGACGCTTCGGCCAGAAGACCGGCGCGGGCTGGTATCGCTACGCCCCCGGGGCGCGGCGCGGGCAGCCGGATCCGGAAGTGCAGGCGCTCATCGAGGCGCATTCGCGCGGCAAGGCGATCGTACGGCGCGCATTCACCGCGGAAGACATCCGCGCGCGGCTGCTCGTCACCATGGTGAACGAGGCATCGCTGCTTCTCGAGGAGGGCATCGCGGAGCGTCCCTCGGACGTCGACCTCGTGCTCGTGAACGGATACGGGTTTCCGAAGCACGAGGGCGGGCCGCTCTTCTGGGCGAGCCGCCAGCCGCCGTCGTGGCTGGAGGCTGAGCTGGACAAGCTTGCCGCCGCCACCGGATTCGGCTTCCGCCGCGGGCCGGTGGAACGGTTCCTCGCCGCGGTGCGGCCATCATGAGGGCGGGCCGGGTCGTCATCGCGATCGTGGTCGTGCTGGCGCTCGCCGGCGCGGCGTTCTGGTGGTGGCAGCGCTCGACGCCGCCGCCTCCGCCGCCGCCCGAGGCCAGGGTCGAGACGCCGCCGGCCGCGCCCACGGGGCCGAAGTTTCCCGTCACGCCCGATACCAGCGCACCGCTGCCCGCGCTCAATGCGAGCGATCCGGCGATGGGCGAGGCGCTGTCGGGCCTCGTCGGGGCGCAGGCGGTGGAGCGCTTCCTCAACCTCGACGGGATCGTGCGCAACATCGTGGCCACCGTCGACAACCTGCCGCGCGAATCGGTCGCCTCGCGGCTGAATCCCGTGAAGCCCGTGGGCGGCACGTTCGTCACCCGGGGCAAGGACGCGACGCTCGCCATCGCGCCGGAGAACGCCGCGCGCTACCTGCCGCTCGTGCGCCTCGCGCAATCGCTCGACGCGAAGCGCGTCGCGGCGCTCTACCTGCGCTTCTATCCGCTCTTCCAGCAGGCCTACGAAGACCTGGGCTACCCGGGCCGCTACTTCAACGACCGCCTCGTCGAGGCCATCGACGACATGCTCGCGGCACCGGAGATCGACAAGCCCATCGCGCTCGTCGTGCCGCACGTGCTGTACGAGTACGCCGATCCGGAGCTCGAAAGCCTCTCGGCCGGCAGGAAGATCATGATCCGCGTGGGCCGCGGCAACGAGGCGATCCTCAAGGCCAAGCTGCGCGAGCTGCGGCAGGAGATCGTGGCCGGCGCCCCGCAGCACTGAGCGCTGAACCCCCCATTTTCCTGTATACGGAAAATCGGGTCCGTCCCGATTTCCCGCATAGAGGAACAACAGGAGAAGGCATTGCAGATCTTCGACAACCACATCGCGGGCGAGCGCGTGCCGCCCGCGGACGGCAAGCGCTTCACCTCGATCAATCCCACCACCGGCAAGGCCTTTGCGGAGTTCGCGGAATCGGGCCGTGCGGACGTGGACCGCGCGGTGCGCGCCGCGCACGATGCCTTCGCGGGACCGTGGGCGAAGCTCTCGCCCACGCGGCGCGGCCGGCTGCTGATGGCGTGGGGCGATCGCATCGCCGAGAACGCCGAGTCGATCGCGGCGATGGAGACGCAGCAGAACGGCAAGCTCATCGCCGAGATGCGCGCGCAGGCCCGGGTGGTGAAGGACTTCCTCTACTACTTCGGCGGCCTCGCGGACAAGATCGAGGGCCGCGTGATCCCCCTCGAGCGCCAGAGCGTCCTCAACTACACCCTGCGCGAGCCGCTGGGCGTGATCGGCGTGATCGTGCCGTGGAATTCGCCCACGTTCCTCACGATCATGAGCGTCTCGCCCGCGCTTGCCGCCGGCAACACGGTCGTCATCAAGCCTTCGGAAGTCACCTCCGCATCGGCCTTCGAGCTCGCGAGGCTCGCGGAGGAGGCGGGCATTCCGCGCGGCGTGGTGAACGTGGTGACCGGTGGCCGGCAGGCGGGCGAAGCGCTCGTGGAGCACGAAGGTGTGGCCAAGATCGCCTTCACCGGCAGCGAGGCGGGCGGCAAGGCCATCGCCGCGAAAGCGGGATCGCGACTCGCGGGCTGCACGCTCGAGCTCGGCGGCAAGAGCCCGAACATCGTCTTCGGCGACGCGAACCTCGACCAGGCCGAGGCGGGCGTGCTCGCCGGCATCTTCGCCGCCGCGGGCCAGACGTGCGTGGCCGGCTCGCGCGCCTTCGTGCACGAGAGCGTGTACGACGAGATGCAGGCGCGCCTCGTCGCACGCGCGGGCAGGATCCGCCTCGGCGACCCGCTGCTCGCCGAAACCCAGATGGGACCCGTCGCCTCGCACGCGCAACTGCAGAAGGACCAGCAGATGGTGGAACGCGCGCTCGCGGAAGGCGCGGAGCTCCTTTGCGGTGGCCACCGCGCGCAGCTCGCCGGCTTCGAGGAGGGGCTCTTCTTCGAGCCCACGATCCTGCATCGCGCGGCGGCGGACAGCCACATCATGACGGAGGAAGTGTTCGGTCCGGTCCTGGCGCTCACGCCATTCCGCGACGACGAGGAGGTGCTGGGCCTCGCCAACGCGACGCGCTTCGGGCTCGCCGCGGGCGTGTGGACGCGCGACGTGCGGCGTGCGCACACGATGGCGCGGCGGCTTCAGGCGGGCACGGTCTGGATCAACACGTACCGCGCGCTCACGTTCAACTCGCCCTTCGGCGGCTACAAGATGAGCGGGCTGGGACGTGCCAACGGCATGGAGAGCGTGGAGCAGTACCTGCAGACGAAGAGCGTCTGGTGCGAGCTCTCCGACGAGGTGCAGGATCCGTTCGTGCTGCGCACGTGAGCGTCACCCCGGCCGCCGCTTTGGCGGCAGCGGGCCGGGGTCCAATCACCGCGCCGTCACTTGGCGAAGATCTGCGAGCGGTCGCCGAATGCCTTGAACTCGAGCGCGTTGCCCGAGGGATCGAGGAAGAACATGGTGGCCTGCTCGCCGACCTGTCCCTTGAAACGCACATAGGGCTCGATCACGAAGCGCGTGCCGGCGGCCTTGAGCCGCTCCGCGAGCCTGTGCCATTGCTCCATCGAGAGGATCGCGCCGAAGTGGCGCACCGGCACGGCCTCGCCATCGACCGCGCTGGTGTTGCGATGGCCCGCTTCCTCGGGTGCGAGGTGCGCCACGACCTGGTGGCCATAGAAATCGAAATCCACCCACGTCTGCGAGCTGCGTCCTTCGGGGCAGCCGAGCAGGCCGCCGTAGAAGGCGCGCGCGGCTTCGAGGTCGTGGACGGGGAAGGCGAGGTGGAAAAGAGGCTGCACGGACACGCGGACGATCTCCCTGGGCAATGCTCTATTTTCGCACGTGGATTTCATACCCGGGATGTAGGACACTGCCGACAGAACAAGGACTTGCGCCCTGCTAGATTCTGGCCTTGTCGGGGAGGATTGCCCTTATGTCCCTGGTGTCCGGCGGGCCGGCAGCGGCTGCCCATGGTCATTTCGTGCGCTTCTACGACCACGATTCCACGCTGGTCGGCGAGGTCGCCACCTACCTGCGAAACGGTCTCGAGACGGGCGCCGCGGCGCTCATGATCGCGACGCCGGAGCACCTGCGCGAGGTTCGCGCGAAATGGCAGGCCGACGACTTCGACCCCGCTGCCTGCGAAGCGCAGGGCCAGTTGCTCATGCTGGACGCCCGGGCCACGCTCGATCGCTTCATGGTCGATGGGCGTCCCGATCCAGCGCTCTTCGAGGAATCGGTTGGCGGGATGGTCAGCCGGGCCGCTGCGCGGTTCGACGACGTGGTCGCCTTCGGCGAGATGGTCGCCGTCCTCTGGAAGGACGACAAGACGCGCGCCGCGCTCGAGCTGGAAGAGCTCTGGAACCGCCTCGGCCACAGGCATCGCTTCTCGCTTTTCTGCGCCTATCCCATGGACGCGTGCGAGCGCGGCGACGTGGCGGAAGACTTCCGGCTCGTCTGCGATGCCCACGCCTATGTCGTGCAGGACCAGCAGTTGCCCGGCGGGTGCTCCGAGGTCGAGCAGGGCCGCATGATCGCGGAGCTGCGCCAGAAGACCGCCGCGCTCGAGAACGAGCTCGCGGCGCGCAGGCACGCGGAAGCGGCGCTCGCGCAGCGCGAGCGCGACATGGCGGATTTTCTCGAGAATGCGGTCATGGGCCTGCATCGGGTGGGCCCCGATGGCACCATCCTCTGGGCCAACCGCGCCGAGCTCACAATGCTCGGCTACGAGGCGCACGAATACATCGGCCGCAACATCGCCGAGTTCCATGCGGACCGCGCGCTCCTCGGGACGATCATGGAAACGCTCGCCGCGGGCGGTGAGCTGCACGAGCAGCCCGCGACGATGCTCTGCAAGGATGGCAGCGTCCGCCGTGTGCTCGTGAGCTCGAGCGGCCGCATCGAGGACGGCCGCTTCATGAGCACGCGCTGCTTCACGCACGACGTGACCGAGCGCTGGCAGGCGCAGGAGGCGCTGCGCGAGCGCTCCGCCATCCTGCATCTCGCGCTCGAGGCGGCACGCATGGGCTTCTGGACCGGCGACCTGCAAACGCGCACGTTGCGGTTGAGCGCACAGCTTTGCGCGTTGCTGGGCACGGAGCCGGACGAGCTGCCGATCGATGCGTTCGTCGCACTCATGCATACGGAAGACCGCGACGGGTTCAGGATGGCGATGGAGGAGGCGGTCGCGAGCCGCACGATGCTGCGCTGTCCCTTCCGCATCGCGCAGCATCCGGGACGCTGCCGCCGCTTCGAGGCGCGCGGCGAGGCGGTATACGACGAGGACGGCACGCCCGTTCGTTTCTACGGCGTCTGCGCCGAGCTGCCGTCGGTCGCATGATGCGCCGGGGCGCTCGCCTCGGCATCGCTGGCGTCATCCTGTGGCTCGCATGCATCGCATGCGCGCACGCGCTCGAGTACTTTCCCGGCACGGATTGGCAGCACCGCGAGCCCGCGCAGGAAGGACTCGATGCCGCGCGCCTCAAGGACGCCGTCGACTTCGCCATCGCATCCGAATCGAAACTGCCGCGCGACCTGTCCGTCGCGCACTACATGACCTTCGGGCGCGAGCCCTTCGGCGTCGCGGTGGGGCCCTTCCAGGAGCGCGGCGCGCCGACGGGCGTGATCGTGCGGCACGGCTACATCGTCGCGGAGTGGGGGGAGCCTGCCCGCGTCGACATGACGTTCAGCGTGACCAAGAGCTTCCTGTCGAGCGTGATCGGCGTGGCCTTCGATCGCGGCATGATCGCGAGCCTGGACGACCCGGTCGCGCGCTACATGCCGCCGGTGCTGCCGTACGCGCTGCCGGGCGCATCCGGGAAGCCGGAGCGCCTCGGCCATACCGAGCTGCTGCAGCCGTTCGAGACGCCGCACAACCGCACCATCACGTGGGACCACATGCTGCGGCAGACGAGCGACTGGGAAGGCACGCTCTGGGGCAAGCCCGACTGGGCCGATCGCCCGTCCGACAATCGCGACGAATGGCTCACGCGCAAGCGCAACGCGCCGGGCACCTCGTACAAGTACAACGACGTGCGCGTGAACGCGCTGGCGCTCGCGGCGCTCAACGTGTGGCGGCGGCCGCTCCCGCAGGTGCTGCGGGAAACGATCATGGATCCGATCGGCGCGTCCAACCGCTGGCGCTGGCTGGGTTACGAGAGCTCGTGGGTGGTGATGGACGGCGTGGCCGTGCAATCGGTCTCCGGCGGCGGGCACTGGGGCGGCGGCATGTTCATCGACGCCTACGACATGGCGCGCTTCGGCTACTTCACGCTGCGCGAGGGCCGCTGGAAGGACCGCCAAATCCTCTCGCGCGAGTGGGTCCGCAGGGCCCTCACGCCCACGCCGGTGCAGCGAACCTACGGCTTCATGAACTGGTACCTGAACCAGGATCGCCAGCTTTTCCCCAGCGCACCGGCACGTGCTTTCGCGCATATCGGGAACGGAACCAACGTGATCTATGTCGATCCTGAGCACGACGTCGTGGCGGTGGTGCGCTGGATCGAGTACCGTTCCGTCGACGAATTCCTCAAGCGCCTCACGGCGGCCATCGCGCCGTAGGGCCGGAGAAACACCATGGCCACACAATCCCCGAAGCCGCGCCATTTCTCGATGATCCGCGGCTTCCATCTCGCGGACTTCCTCACGCTCGCGAACGCGGCCTGCGGCGTGGGCGGCGTCTTCTTCGCGATGCTGTACCTGGCGAGCGCCGAGCACGGCTACCTGCTCGCCTCCGCGGCGATGGCGCCGGCGGCTTTCGTCTTCGACGTGCTCGACGGCCGCGTCGCGCGCTGGCGCCAGCAGCACTCCGCGCTCGGCCGTGAGCTCGATTCGCTCGCCGACGTGATCTCCTTCGGCGTGGCGCCTGCCTCGCTCGCCTTCGCGTGCGGCATGAGCGGCGGCTGGGACGCCATCGTGCTGGGCTACTTCGTCTGCTGCGGGGTGAGCCGGCTCGCGCGCTACAACGTCACCGCCGAGCAGCTCTCCGAGGGCAGCGCCAAGGTGAAATATTTCGAGGGCACGCCCATCCCGACGAGCGTGGTGCTCACCGGCATCCTCGCCGTTGCGGCCTGGCAGGCACGCATCGACGACGACCTCTGGTTCGGCGCCGTGCAGCTCGGACCGTGGATGCTGCATCCGCTGGTGCTCATGTTCGGATTGTCCGGGTCGCTGATGATCAGCAAGACGCTTCGGATTCCCAAGTTATAGACATCGCCCGAACTGAAACAGGGGAATTCACCACGGAGGACACAGAGGACACAGAGGGTGGCACAGAGTAAAGCGATTGGGTTGGTCGTGCGCATAGCCGGCCGCGCTGGTGCATCCACGGGCACAAACAACATTCAAGTGGTTTTCCTCTGTGCCACCCTCTGTGTCCTCTGTGTCCTCCGTGGTGAGATCCCAAGCCTGGATTTCGGGTGACCCGTGACAACATGACCGAAGCATTGAAGATCGGGATCCTCGATGGCGACGACATCGGCCTGGAGATCGTCCCCGCAGCGGTAGAAGTCCTCCGCGCCGCGGCGCGAAAGCACGACGTCGCGATCGAATGGCGCCCGCTTCCCATCGGCCGCCGGGCGCTGGATACGCACGGCTCGACGCTGCCGCAGGAAACGCTCGAGACGCTGCCCACGCTCGATGGCTGGATCCTGGGGCCCATCGGCCACCGTGCTTATCCGAGGCGGCCCGAGGCGATCAACCCGCACCCGATCCTGCGCAAGCGCTTCAACCTGTTCGCGAACGTGCGGCCCACGCGCTCGTATCCCGACATCGGCTGCCTGCACGACGGCGTCGACCTCGTCATCGTGCGCGAGAACAACGAGGGCTTCCAGCCGGACCGCAACGTGGTCGCGGGCTCGGGCGAGTTCCGGCCGAGCGAGGACATGACGATCTCGGTGCGCGTGATCACGCGCCAGGGCAGCTATCGCGTGGCGCGCGCGGCGCTCGAGCTCGCGCGCCAGCGGCGCAAGCACCTCACGTACGTGCACAAGGACACCGTCTTCAAGCTGGGCTGCGGCATGTTCGTGGAGGAGTGCAAGCGTGCGGCCGCGGAGTTTCCCGACGTGCACGTGGACGACGTGATCGTCGACACGTTCGCGATGCGGCTGGTGCGCGATCCGCAAAGCTTCGATGTCGTGGTCACGACGAACATGTTCGGCGACATCCTCTCCGACGAAGCCGCGGGCCTCGTGGGCGGCCTCGGCATGGCGCCGGGGCTGTGCATCGGCGAAGGCAACATCGCGATGGCGCAGGCCACGCACGGCTCCGCGCCCGACATCGCGGGCAAGGGCGTCGCGAACCCTTACGCGATGATCGAATCGTCGCGCATGCTGCTCGAATGGCTCGG
This sequence comes from Usitatibacter sp., assembly GCA_035553995.1. Taxonomy (GTDB): domain Bacteria; phylum Pseudomonadota; class Gammaproteobacteria; order Burkholderiales; family Usitatibacteraceae; genus Usitatibacter. The sequence goes on from DATMJE010000189.1 coordinate 36,506, forward strand.
CCATTCGCGCGGCCTGCCGCACGCGGTCGCCGCCGCCGCGGCGATATCGCGCGCGACCACCGCGGCGCTGCGCGATCCGGCGGCACGCACCGGCGACATTCGCGGGCATGGCAACACCGCGAGCATGGTGGCACGCATCATCGCCGGCCTTTAGCGCGCTCCAGGTCCGGATGCCGGACTCGCGATCCGGGCGCTGAAAACCTGCAGGATCACTCGATTACACGTGTAAGCCCGCCCTGCGGCATTTTGTGCCACGCGTCACAGCCCGCTCGGCGCGTCTCTCCTAATGTTCGGTTGCGCACGACGCTTTCGAACAACAAGGAGAACGACGCATGACCACCCTCACCGCATTCGTATTCGTGCTCATCACGGGGAGGCTCGCCTGCACCTGGAACTCCCGTGCGCAGGCGGCCGCGGCGACCAAGGCCATGGAATCAGGCCCGCCGACCGCGTTCCCGGCCCCGCGTGCACGGTAGGTGGTCATGCGTCGTCACACATGAAATCGAAGTGGAAACCGGGCGGCTGGCAGGACAGCAACCGCTCACGAGTAAGTTCGAACCGAAGCGCATCTGCCGGGAAGGGCATCACGACCTGGTAGTTGCGTCCGGTGGGTACAAGCCGGAGTAAATCCGGCGGTCGTTGCAGGGGGGTAGGGGCGGTCGCGCTGGGGAGCAGCGCCGCCCCATTTTTTTTCCAGGATTCCGGAAGGGCCCGCGCCGCGGGCCCTTTCACCTTTCAGCGGCAGTGCGGCGGGCCCTCGTGCGGGTCCTCGTTGCCACGCGGCGCCGGCACGCCCGCGTCGATACCGGCCTGCAGCAGCCGCGCCTGCATCGCGGGCACGTCCTCGCAGAGCAGCAGCCGGTCCTTCACGAGATCGTCCATCGCGTTGATCACGGCGCTGCGGTACTTGCCCCACGAGGGCCAGCGCTCCTCGACGGACAGCCGCGGATCGCCGCTCGCGAGGCGCTCGGCCTTCGTGCGCGCGAACGGCACGAACGAGCCCGTGCCCTCGCAGCCGTCGTTGGCCCACACGCCCGAGCGCAGGTTCCAGCCCATGTAGGTCGCGAGCGGCGCCTGCAGCTCCGGCAGCCGGATGCCGGCGACCTCGTTGCCGTCACGGTCCGTCGTGGGCACGTACGTGGGATAGATCGGCCCGTTCGCCGGATTGTCCTGGTAGGGGGGTGTGACGACCGGCGGGTTCACCGTGGGTATGCCCTTCGTGTAGTAATCCGGGCCGTAATCCCACAGGTAGCGCGTGCTTTGCAGGCCCGTATAGGTGACGCCCGGGATGTTCGGGAACCCCACGCCCGACTGCGGCAGCGGCGGCACCATCGTGCGGTCCTTGAGCGTCGGGATGCGCGAGGCGGGCGGCGCCTTGCCCTGCGTGGACCATTCGTCGAGGTCGACGAAGAGCGCACGCTGCACCTCGGCGGAATCGAGCGGGTTCTGCAGGTTCTGGCACACGCCGCGGATGGTCGGGTTGCCCGCGCCGCCGTGCTGCTTGCTGGAGAGCAGGTAGAGCCGCGCCATCGGATGGTCCGCGAGGTCCACCTTGCCCATCGGATCCGTGTGGAAGAGCGACGCGGCCTTCACCCAGTACTCGTTGGACGAGTAGAACTCCATCGCGAGCGGGCAGGTGTTGTTCTGGCTGCACTTGAGGAGGCGGCCGTCGGTCTTGCCGGTGATCGGATCGAAGAGCGTCTGGTTGGCGAACGGGAACACGCCCTCGGCGTAGAGGAGGTCCTGGCGGTTGCGCTCCGTGCGGCCGCTCTGGGACCAGCGATAGTTCATGTTGATGCCGTCGGCGGCGGCCACCCATTGCAGCAGGCCGTCGAACACCTTGCGTCCGCCTTCGTCCTCGTTGAAGCCCAGGTGGCGGAAGTCGTTGAGCAGGCGGCCCGGCTGCGAGGAGATCTCGGTGTAGATGCGCGTCACGTCGCCCGCGAGCGGATTGGGCGTGCCGTTGTCGTCGGCCATCGCATTGCGCAGGAACGAGTTGAAGTCGCGCACGGCTGCGAAGCCCACGCCCGCCACCTTCGGATCGCGCGCGGTGTACGAGAACTCGTAGATGTCGTTGGCGATGAAATTACCGGTGGTGAGCTTGATCGCGGTGCCGGCCGCGTTGGTATAAGCCCAGCCCGAATCCGGCACCGGCACCGGCAGGTCGTCGAGGTGGATGCGATGCGTGAGGCGCGCCGTCGACTTGTCCAGCGTCGCGGCGGGATAGCTCAGCGTGAACGTGGCGGCACCCGTCACGATGTACTCGTAGGCGGGGCCGGTGATCGTCGATCCGTCGGGATTCACCGCGATGGGCAACTGTGCCGCCGCGGTGAGGCTCGTGAGCGGGGCGAGATCCTCCCAGCCGCTCCACACGGTGGTGTAGCCGCGCGGCCAGAGGAACGTGTTGGCGAGGACCGCGGGGTCCGTCACCGCGCCGGGGTCGTTGCCGCCCGCGCCGCGGTTGAGCGTGACGTGGGTCTTGCCGCCGCGGTTGGGCGGCTCGTACATCATCTTGTGGTTGCCGCGGCTCAAGTCCAGCGGCTTGAGGATGTAGAAGTTGTGCGCGTACTCCACCATGCCGCGAGCGTTGCGTGGTGCGAGCTGGATGTCGGTGATGACGGCGTTGCGCGCGTCGAGCGGATCGATCTCGCCGTGCGCGATGCCGACGATCTTCTCGTACTGCCCGACACCGGGGAACGAGAAGCCGCCGAACGCGACGCCGCGCGAGGTGATCTCCAGCCGGGTCGTGCGTGCCTCGGCGGTGATGGCTCCGAGCGTGCCGGCCGCGAGGGCGGCGCCGATGCTCACGCAAAGGACGCGGCGACGAAAGCCGCATGCGTGGATTTTCGTCATGAAACTCCTCCATGGGGTTGGATCGGGGGGCAAGCCGTCGTCGGCGCGATGGCACCGGCGGTCATGGGGCACGCGCGGGCGGGAATCCCTTAGCTGGGGGCGCGATTGGCGAAGCCCGGGGATGGCGCGTCGATGAAACGCCGTTTCACGGGTCGCGTCAACCGGCGTTAATACCGGTGGACGCGGCGCCCCGCGGGCGGCCGTTTTCGCGCCTGCGATAAACTCGTTTGCAGGAGGGATATCCCGATGCGGATGTGGATCGCGGCGCTCGCCGCGTCTTGGCTGGCGTTGCCGGCACCTGCGGCCCACGCGCAGCCGTGGCCGGCGCAACCGGTGAAGATCATCGTGCCGTTCTCGCCCGGCACGGGCATGGACATCCTCGCGCGCACCATCGGGCCGAAGCTCTCCGAGATGTGGCACGAGGCGGTAGTCGTCGAGAATAAGCCCGGCGCGTCGGGCAATCTCGGCGCCTACCAGGGCGCGAAGTCGCCGCCCGACGGCTATACGCTCGTGATGGGTGCCTCCACGCTCATCATCAACACGGCGCTCTACCGCAACATGCAGTACGACCCGCTCACCGAGCTCGAGCCCATCGGCCTCGCGGCGAATGCCTCGCTGCTCCTGGTGGCGCACCCGAAGCTCGGCCTCACGAACGTGCAGGAGCTCATCGCGAAGGCGAAGGAAAACCCGGGCCATTACGTCTACGGCTCGCCCGGCATCGCCACGCCGCACCACATGGCGATGGAGCTCTTCAAGAACCGCGCCGGCGTGGACATCGTGCACATCCCGTTCTCCGCGACCGGTCCCGCGGTGACGCAGCTTCTCGGCGGGGAGGTGCCGCTCATGTTCCTGCCCGTGCACGTCGCCATCGCGCACGTGAAGGCGGGCAAGCTCGTGGCGCTCGCCGCGGGCGGTGCGAAGCGCTCGCCGCTCGCGCCCGATGTGCCGACGCTGGGCGAGCTCGGCCTGCGCGACGCGGACACCGACATCTGGTACGCGCTCTGGGCGCCGGCGCAGACACCCGCGCCCATCGTGGCGAAGATCGACGCCGACATGCAACGCGCGCTCGCCATGCCGGACGTGCGCGACGCGCTCACGAAGCAGGGCATGACGGTGCTCACCAGCACGCCCGCGGAGCTGCGCACGCGCATGGATGCGGAAGCCGTGCGCTGGGCGCAGATCGTGAAGGCAGCCAACATCAAGGCGGAGTAGGGCGTGGAGATCGTCGTGGCCGGCGGCGGCATCGCGGGGCTCGCGTTCGCCCTCTCGCTGCATGCGCGCGGTCTCACGTGCCGCGTGTACGAGAGCGCGCGCGAGATCCGCGAATTGGGAGTGGGCATCACGCTGCTGCCCCATGGCATGCGCGAGCTCGCGGCCCTCGGGCTCGAGGCGCGGCTGCGCGAGGTGGGCATCGAGAACGAGGAAAGCGTCTTCTTCAACCGCTTCGGCCAGCGCATCTACAGCGAGCCGCGCGGGCGCCACGCGGGCTACAGCGTGCCGGAGCTGGGCATCCATCGCGGCAAGCTGCACCGCATCCTCTACGAAGCCGCCTGCCAGCGGCTGGGCACCGATCGCATCTTGACCGACCGGCAGTGCGTGGGCGTGTACCAGGACGACGAGGGCGTGGGCGTGCGCCTGCGCGAGACGTCGACCGGGCACGATGTGGCGCCCGTACGCGGCGACATCGTCGTGGCGTGCGATGGCGTGAATTCCAGCGTGCGGCGCCAGTTCTACCCGGACGAGCAGGTCGCCTTCACCGGCATCAACACGTGGCGTGGTGTCACGCGCCGCAGGCCCATCCTCACGGGACGCAGCTACATCCGCATCGGCACCGTCGAGACGGGAAAGATGGTGATCTATCCCATCGTGGACGACGTGGACGGCGAGGGCCGCCAGCTCATCAACTGGATGGCGGAGAAGCGCATGCCCGGTGCCGCGATGAACGACTGGAACAAGCCCGGGCGCATCGAGGACTTCATGCCCATCTACGAGAGCTGGCACTTCGACTGGCTCGACGTGCCGCAGCTCATCCGCGATGCCGACGCCGTGCTGGAGTACCCGATGGTGGACAAGGACCCCGTCACCCGCTGGACCTTCGGGCGGATCACCCTCATGGGCGATGCCGCCCACCCGATGTACCCGCGCGGCTCCAACGGCGCGGCACAGGCGCTCATCGATGCGCGCACGCTGGCCGACCTTCTCACCCGCGGCGGCGATCCGCGCGCGGCGCTGCAGGATTACGAGGCGGCGCGGCTGGAGACCACGGCGCGCATCGTGCGCACCAACCGCGAGCACCCGCCCGATTTCATCATCATGAAGGTGGAAGCGCTTCACGGCGACCGGCCCTTCCGCCACATCGACGACGTCGTGAGCCAGGAAGAGCTGCGGCGGCTGTCGGACGACTACAAGCGCATCGCCGGCTTTGCACTCGAGAAAAAATGAAGATCGTCGAGATCCGCGAGAAGACCCATCCCATCGCCTCTCCCATCCGCAACGCGTACATCGACTTCAGCCGGATGACGTTGTCGCTCGTCGCGGTCGTGACCGACGTCGTGCGCGACGGCAGGCGCGTCGTGGGCTACGGCTTCAACAGCAACGGCCGCTACGGGCAGGGGATGCTGATGCGCGAGCGCTTCATCCCGCGCGTGCTGGAGGCGGAGCCGGCGACACTCCTCGACGAGCGCGGCGTGCTCGATCCGCACAAGGTGTGGGCGTGCATGTTCCGCAACGAGAAGCCCGGCGGCCACGGCGAGCGCTCGGTCGCCATCGGCACCATCGACATGGCCGTGTGGGACGCGGTGGCGAAGATCGCGAACCAACCGCTGTTCCAGCTGCTCGCGCAGCGGTACGGCAACGGGCAGGTGAACCGCAAGGTGTTCGTCTACGCGGCGGGCGGCTACTACTACCCCGGCAAGGACGACGAACAGCTGAAGGCCGAGATGCGCAGTTACCTCGATCGCGGCTACACCGTGGTCAAGATGAAGATCGGCGGCGCGCCGCTGGCCGACGACCTGCGCCGCATCGAGTCGGTGCTGGACCTGTTGCAGGGCGGCCAGCGCCTGG
>DATMJE010000190.1:0-2357 GCA_035553995.1 Usitatibacter sp.
CGGCGAGATTAAGTCAGCCGTACCGCTCGCGCCAAGCGCGGCGCGAGCCTGTCGAGAGCATCTTGCGCGAAGGCGAGACGCCGCGCGGATCGCGGATGCCGTACTTGCGCAGGTACGTGTAGTCGGCGTGCCCCGGCCGGAAGGAGCTCGCGATCTTCGCGTAGTCCTTCGAGCGTTGGTCCTCGCGGATGAGGAGCGCGATCGGCGTGCCGGCGGTCCGGCCCTCGTACACGCCGGACAGGATCTCCACGCGGTCTTCCTCGCGCCGCTGCGTCACATGCCGCGAGGTGCCGGGCTTACGATCACAGCTTGTGATCTCAAGTTGAGGCGGAGGGCCGTTTAACGTGGCAATTTGCAACCCTAAACGCCGGACGCGGCCAGCACCGCAAGTTGCTTCCCCACCGCCATCACTTGCCGAAGCCCGGGTCCTGCGCGTCGGCCGCATAGCCGCGCAGCAGCTCCATGAGCGCGTCGGTTCGCGGCACATTGCCGGCCCGCCCGCGCAATGCGGCGAACCCACCCTTGGCGGCCCTCCGGCCCTGCCGCCGCAATGCCGGTTCGATCCGAATCCCGTCGGCGTCGAGGTACGTGAAGATGACCTTGTCCCCAGGTTCAAGTCCCAGATACTCGCGCATGACCTTGGGAATCGTGACCTGGCCCTTGGCGGTGACGGTGCTTTCCATGAGTACATTTCCTGTGGGCGGGGACCCAATTCATTTATTTCCCGCCTTGGCGGGAATACGTCAATGCCGTGATGCCGCAGTTCTGAGGCAACACTAAGCGCGCAAGCTCACCCTACGAGCTTTCCACGGCCCATCCTTTACGAGATCGGTCGGATTCCCATGTGTTGCCCCGATGACCGCGATGGAACTGTCCACCTCGCGGAGTATATTATGGGCATATACGGGAATCCCACAGGCCTGCCGTACGATTTCCCGAGCTCCATCGATTTCGAGTGGGATCGAGGCAACTCGATGAAGAACGAGAAACACATGGTGAGCGACGAGGAGGCGGAGCAAGTCTTCGTCAACGAGCCGCTGCTGGTATTCGACGATCCCGCTCACAGCGTGTCGGAGCCGCGTTGGCATGCTCTCGGCAAGACCAACGCTTGGCGCCTGTTGCATGTCACGTTCACACTTCGGGCCAACGGCGCCCGCGCGCGAATCATTTCGGCCCGTGCGATGCACCGCAAGGAAAGGCAAGCCTATGAGAAAGCAACTCAAGCCAATCCCTGAATTCCGCTCCGAAGACGAGGAGCGGGATTTCTGGGGCGCGAAGGGACGCGATTCCACCCAATACATCGACTGGAGCAAGGCAAGGCTCGCGCGCTTTCCCAACATCAAGCTATCCACCCGATCGATCTCGCTTCGGCTGCCCGTGTCCCTGCTCGAGCGGATCAAGCTCGAGGCTAACAAGCGCGATGTGCCCTACCAGTCCCTCATGAAGATGTGGCTGGCGGAAAAGGCCTGGCCGGCGCAACCCGGCGACCAGGCGGGAAATCCGCGCGTCAAACGGCGGCCAATGACCGACGCCGCGCAGGCGAAGCGGCGAAGCTCTTCCACGAAGGCGATGGAACGATGACCGCGCACACAAGCTCCACGCGTCTCGAATTCACGGCTTTCGCTTCGTCCCAAAGATGCGCTCGAGGAACTTCCTGAGCTTCTTCTCCTGCTCCAACCGTCCGTCCTCCCCGGAGTTGTCCGCGAAGAATCGACGGACCGCCGCCGTCAGGAGCAGCATTGCGATTATCCAGATGACCACTACGCCAACGTCGGAAAAGTCGATCAGATGGCGAGCCGAAAACGTGAGGGCGACGGCCAAGCCGATCGACAAGGAAAGCCACCGGATCTTCTGCCTGCGTGAAAGCGGCTTCATTGGAACCTCGGGTGGCGCATCATCGAGGAGCGTCGCCCCGATGCCCAGGTGCGTGGTCCGCCCCCACGCGAATGCCGCGCCGACAGGGAGCACGACAAGGCCGAGGGCGGCCACGCTGGTGAAGTGCTGCGAACGTCCATCCCAAACGCAAAAACAGGGGCCGGTGCACCCGGCCCCCGCTTTTCACTTCAACGAGTTTGGGAAGAACCGCCGGAGGAACGGCCGCACCACCTTTGCGCTGACCTTCTCCTCCATCGCCAGCCGTCCGTCCTCGCCCGTGGAGGTGACGACAAATCGCCGTATCGCCACCGTCACGAGCAGCATGGCGACGATCCAGATCGCCACCACGCCGTTGTCGGAAAAGTCGATCTGGTGGCGAAGTGCCAACGTCACGGCGACGACAACGAAGATTGCCGTGGCAGTCGAGCGAACCTGCTGGGCGCGTGAAAGTCGTTTCATCGATCGTCCTCCCTTACGGTGCG
>DATMJE010000191.1:0-5041 GCA_035553995.1 Usitatibacter sp.
GGACGCTACCAGCCGCTCAAGTCGCCGCCCAACGTCCCGCCCGCGGCGCTCGGATGGTGGGACGCCCTCATCGGCCCGGGCAAGGCGTTCGACACCAAGCGCTACTTCATCGTCTCCTCGAACATGCTTGGCGGCTCCTACGGCACCACGGGGCCGCGCAGCCCGAATCCGGCGACGGGCCGCCCCTATGGTCCGGACTTCCCGAAGATCGAGCTCGAGGACATGGTCGCCGTGCAGCGCGCGCTGCTGGAGTCGATCGGCGTGAAGCACCTCGTCGCCGTCGCAGGGCCTTCCTATGGCGGCTTCCTCGCGTTCCAGTGGGGCATCAGCTATCCCGACATGGTCGATGGCCTCGTGGCCGTCGTGACTTCGCCCCGGGGCGGCCACGACCCGAAGGCAGTCGACAACCTCATCGCGCAGCTCGCGCGCGACCCGGAGTGGTCCGGCGGCCGTTACTACGACCGCAAGAACGCGATGGTCCCGACGCTCACGCAGATCCGCATCGACACGCTGCGGCGCTATGGCATGGAGAAGGAGCTGGAGGCGCGTTATCCGGACAAGGCGGCGCGCTACGACGTGCTCTACCGTATTTCCCACTCGTGGGCGGAAACGTTCGACGCGAATTCGCTCGTCGTGCAGCGGCGGGCGGCGGAATTCCGCGACCAGTCGCGAGAGTTCGGCCGTATCAAGGCGAAGGTGCTCTACATCCTCTCCACCAGCGACCAGGTGTTTCCCACCTCGCTCGCACCCAAGGTGATGGGCGAGCTCAAGGCCGCCGGCGTGGACGCGACGTATTTCGAGCTCGAGAGCCGCGATGGCCACCTGGCCGGCACGCAGGACGCCGCGAAGTTCGATCCCGCGCTGCGCGAATTCCTGGCGCGGCTGCCCGCGCCGCGCTGACTGACGATCTAGTTGAGCGTTAGCCAACGATCTTTTCATATTCGCGATGCGGACCTATCCAGAACCACACGAGCGCGTCGGGCGCTTCGATCGCAAGTGCGCGATGGTGCAGCCCAATTCGAGCCGACCAATAGCGGCCCACCTTCTTGAGGTGAACCGACGGATGTTTGGGATTTGCTTTCGCCAACTCGAAGGCCTTGTCGGCGAGGGCCCGAACCTCCGAAGGCAAGGCGTCATAGCACGCCCAAAATGCGGGCGTGGCATGGTGATTCAAATTTTCTTCGCCCGCCCCTCGGCATAGTCCCGAAGAGCTTCCTCACCGAGGCGATCGAGCTTCCCCGCCTTTGCGTCAGCCTCGATCTCGCGGTCCCACGCTTCGGCGTCGTATTCGATGATCCATCGACGCAGCTGCGCGAATTCCTCGTCGGAAAGTGCACGAATCTCTTGCTCCAGACGTTCGATCTTGCCCATCGCGTTTGAACCTTCCTGACTATGGGGAAAAAGAGCGCTAATAGGCTGTGGGAAAACAGGCCGCTAGCGCCGGGTGCGGTCGGCTGCCTCGCGGAAGAAGCGGTAGAGGCCGTCCTCGCTCATGCCGCGCGCATCGGCGAGCTCCCCCGCCTTCGTGGCATAGAGGGCATGGCCGTCCGGCGCCACGATGGCCACCGCCGGGATCCCCTTCTTCAGCGGCACGCCGTAGCGCTCGGCCACGTCGACGTTGCGGTCGAAACGGCCCACGTCCACCTTGACTACGCGGAACTCGCGCCCGATGAGCTCGGCATTGCGGCCGTCCTTCATGGCGAGGTCCAGCGCGCGGCAATCGGGGCACCAGTTGGCGCCGAACACCACCAGCACGGGGCGGTGGTCCTGCGCCGCGGCGCTCACGGCCTGGGCCACCTGCGCGTGGGCGTCGGCCGCCTCGTCGTAGGGAAGGGCAGCGCCGTGCGCGAGCGTGGCGGCGAAGAATGTGGCGGCGAGAAGTCGCTTCATGGCGGTCCCGGAAGACGTAGCGGATCCGCTCATTTTCTCACGGTGAACCTTCGTGCGCGCATGCGGCCACACGCGAACGCACACCCGTGAAAGGAGCCAGCCATGCCCCGGGAGATCAAGCAATCGTCGACGAAGCCCGCCTCCACGCGGGGCGGCAAGGATGGCGCCATCGGGCCGGGCAAGCGCCACAGCTCGGCGCCCCTCGGCCGGCAAAAGGAGCCGATGGTCACGCAGGAAAAGGGCAGCGCGCGCATGCGCAAGAGCGCCGGCAACGACGTGCCGCCCGACGAGGATATCTAGGAGGGCTACTTCCGGCGCACCGTGACGGGTCCGCCGGAAGCGGGCACCACGAACTCGTCGTTCCGCCGCGGCTGGCGCGGCGAGCCTTCGAGGGCTGCATTGTCGAAGGCGAGCTTCTCGCCGCTGCAGGTCTCGTGCGTGCGGACCGAGCCGGGCGGCAGCGTGAATCTTTGCGTCCCCACGCGGTAGCTCACGGCCGCAGGTGATTCGTTGCGCACGGCGAAGGCCACGCTCGCCGAGCGGGGCAGCCCGAACATCTGCACCGCGTAGTAGTAGCCGTTGCGCTCGCCCTGGGCGATCGCCACGCCCGTCTCGGTGGCGCGCGCATCGAGCATGTTCCTGCGGTGTCCCTCGGAATGCTTCCAGCCGTCCACGACGTGCTGCGCGAGCGCCGCCGTCGTGAAGCCCCGCGAATCGTAGTGGTAGGCGATGTTCTCCAGCACGACGCAGTACGCGTAGCCCTGCGCCTCGGCGCGCTGCGCGGGCTCGCGGCCGTCGGCCTCGTGGCCGTAGCGCGCGGTCTTCGCCATGTAGCGCGCGAATTCTTGCGCCGCCTGTTCGAGCTGGCGCTGGGGCTTCAGGGCCGGGAGCCCCTCACCGCGGCGCAGCTCGTTGGTCGCGGCCATCACGCGCCCGGCCGCGGTCGCGACATCCGCGTGCAGCACCTCCTCCGCCCATGCGGGCGACACAGCCCATGCGGCCACGACGACGAGGGCGAGGGCGAATCTCAACGCGCTGCGTCGCCGCCGATGGAGCGCATGAGCTCGCGCGGGTCGTACACGTGGCCGTCCTTCACGACGCGATGGATGCGCGAGAGGTTCTGCACGTCCACGAGCGGATCGGCGTCGAGGATCACGAGGTCCGCGAGCTTGCCCGGCGCGAGCGTGCCGATGTCGCGCTCGCGCCCCATCGCCTTCGCGCCGTTCACGGTGGCGCTCCTCAGCACCTGCAGCGGCGTGAGGCCCGCCTGGGTCATGAGCGCCATCTCGCGGAAGACCGATGGCCCGTGCAGCGTGCCGATGTTGCCCGCATCGGTGCCCATCGCGACCGGGATGCCCGCACCCCAGACGCGCCTCAGGTTGTCGAGCGAGATTTTGGAAGGCTCGACCTTCGGCGGCTCCTTCACCAACTTGGCGACGCGCTCGGGAAGCTTGTCGGGCGGCATCGTGCGGACGTCGTGCATGGTGGCGAGGATCTGCGGATCGGCAAGCCGCTTCTCCGCCTCCGTGGGCTCCCACGTCCCCGACAGCGCGTAGCGATAGCCCATGACGACGAAGAGGGTCGGACAGTAGAGCGCGTGGTTCTTCTTCGCGAGGGCGAGGAACTCGTCGTCCACCGGCTCGTCCTCGACCGAGTGCACGAGGTAGTCCGCCCCGGCGCGCAGCGAGGCCTTCGCGACCACGAGCTCCGTCGCGTGCACGGCCAGCCGCAAGCCGGCCGCGTGGGCCGCGTCGCCCGCGGCCTTCACGATCGCCTCCTGCTTCGCGAGGTCGTCGCCCGGCTGGTGGATGAACCACACCTTGATGAAATCGGGCTTGCGCTCGAGCTCCCGCGCGACCAGCTCGCGCGCCGCCTCGGGCGACGTGACCTTGATGATCGGCGGGTCGCCGAGGTCGAGCTTGGTGCGGTCGACCATCGAGATGAGCGGCCCCGCTACGGCCACGCGCGGCGCCTGCTCGGTCCGTGCCGCCGCATCGCGCATCTCGAAGTTCCAGAACGGCCCGCCGATGTCGACCACGCTGGTGACGCCGCTCGCGAGCCACACCCTGAACGTGGCGGGCAGGCGCGCCTTGTTGCGCGCCATCTCCTGCGCATAGGGCACGACGGCGTTGAAGTCGGCGGCGTCCGGGCGCGTATAAGGATTGCCCGACTGGAAGAAGTGCACGTGCGCATCGACGAGCCCGGGCACGACCCACTTGCCCTTGCCGTCGATCACCGTCGCACCGCCCGGGGCGCGGGAAGAGCTCGCCGGCCCGATCGACTTGATGCGCGTGCCCTCGATCACGACCGTCTGGTCGCGCGCGATGGCCGCGTCGCCGTCGCGCTCGGGATGGATCACCGTGACGCCCACGATGGCGATGGTGGGCGCCGCCCCGACCGCGCCACCGGCGAGGATGCCCAGCGCCGCAGCGGCCGCCCCGAGAATGCCGCGATATCCCATGTTCGCCTCCGGCCCGCGATGCGGGCACAAACGCGAACTCTACATCGGCGGCCGGCCGACCCAGCGCTCGAGCGCCACCTTCGTGGCATCGCGCGAGGCGGCGGTGCCTTCGGCCCCCTCGACCTTCTGCCCCTGCACGTGGGCGGCCTTTTCCACGACGGCGAGCGTCGCGGTGCCGTCGCTCGCCTGCATGGCGCGGCGGTACCACGCGAAGGCCGCCGCTGCATTGGCCGTCGCTGCATTGGCTGCCGATGCATCGGCCGCCGATGCATTGGCCTCCGATGCATGAGCCACCGCTGCCCACGCATCGCCGAAGGCCTCGGCCACCGCCCCACGCGAGCCCCACAGCGCGCCGAACTTGTCCTCGAGGTACTGGATGCGAGGGCGCTGCTCGTCGGGCGTGCGGCTGGCGTACCTCGCCTCCGTCGCGATCATCTCGAGCGCCAGCACCAGCGCGCGCATCGAGGCGATGCCGGCGAACTCACGCTGCGGCGGCACGGGTGCCCGGGCCGCGTCACCGGTCGCGCGGCGGAAGACCCAGTCGGGATCGCCGTAGCACTGGTATGCGGCCCACGTATTGCCGCCCTCGTCGCGGGCAGCCTGGCGTGCGAAGGCCACCGCGTCCATGAAGCGCTCGCCGCGCAGCAGCGAGCGGTAGAACGTCGTGGCGAACGCGCTCGCGGCGGCATC
>DATMJE010000192.1:0-13824 GCA_035553995.1 Usitatibacter sp.
CGCGTATTGCTTGTACATGTAGTCGCGCTCGCGGCTGGTCACCATCTCGAGCGTCAGCTCGTCGTGGTTGCGCAGGAAGATCGCCCACTGGCTCGACTCCGGGATCTCGGGCGTCTGCTGCATGATCTCGACCAGCGGATGGCGGTCCTCCTGCGCGATCGCCATGTACATGCGCGGCATCAGCGGGAAGTGAAACGCCATGTGGCACTCGTCGCCTTCGCCGAAGTAGGGCCGAACGTCCTCCGGCCACATGTTCGCCTCGGCGAGCAGCATCTTGCCGGGATAGTGCCGGTCGAGGTCCGCGCGCACCTGCTTCACGATCTCGTGCGTCTCGGGATTGTTCTCGTTGGTGGTGCCCTCGCGCTCGACGAGGTAGGGGATCGCGTCCAGCCGGAAGCCGTCCACGCCCATGTCCATCCAGTAATGCATGGTGCGCAGCACCGCGCGCAGCACGTGGGGATTGTCGTAGTTCAAGTCCGGCTGGTGGCTGAAGAAGCGGTGCCAGTAATGCTGCTGCGCCACCGGGTCCCACGCCCAGTTGGAGGTCTCCGTATCGGTGAAGATGATGCGCGTGCCGGCGTACCGGTTCGGGTCGTCGCTCCAGACGTAGTAGTTGCGCTTCACCGAATCGCGCGGCGCGCGGCGGGCGGCCTGGAACCAGGGGTGCTGGTCCGAGGTGTGGTTCATGATCAGCTCGGTGATCACGCGCAGCCCACGCTCGTGCGCCTCCTGCACGAAGCGCTTGAAGTCGTCCACGTTGCCGTACGGCGGGTGCACGCCCTCGTAGTCGGAAACGTCGTAGCCGTCGTCGCGGAGCGGCGAGGGATAGAACGGCATCACCCAGATGGTGTTGACGCCCAGGTCGCGGATGTAGTCGAGCTTCTCCGTGAGGCCGCGGAAGTCGCCCACGCCGTCGCCGTTCGAGTCGTAGAACGCCTTGACGTGGACCTGGTAGATGACCGCATCCATGTACCACAGCGGGTCGGCCCGGTCCGCCGCGGAGGCCGGGGCCGGCTGCGAGAGGTTGCGCGTATCCATGTCAGGGGGCGACGGAGAGGAGGTGGCCGGGCGTGCGGTTCGGGTCGAGGATCACGAAGTTGTGCGCGCCGTGCCAGCGGTAGCTTTCGCCGGTGAGCTCGTCGCGCACGGTGTAGGGCGTATCGGGATCGAGGCCGAGGGCTTCGGTATCGAGGTGCACCCATCCGCCTTGGACATGGGACGGATCGAGGTTCACCAGCACGATCACCCGGTCGTCGACCGCGCGCTTCGAGTAGCCGATGATGTTGGCGTTGTCGACGGTGTGGAAGGCGAGGCTCCAGTCGGACTGCAGCGCGGGATGCGCCTTGCGGAAGGCGTTCACGCGCGCGATCAGCGGGGCGAGGGAATCGCCGCGGGTGAGGTGCCAATGCCGCAGCTGGTACTTCTCGGAGTCGAGGTACTCCTCCGATTGCGGCTCGCGCGGGCGGTTGTCGCCCAGCTCGAACGCGGGCCCGTAGATGCCGATATTCGCCGCGAGCGTCGCCGCCAGCAGGTAGCGCAGCCGGAAGGCGGCGAGCGGCGCGTTGCGCAGCTGCATCGCGAGGATGTCGGGCGTGTTGGGCCAGACGTTGGGCCGGAAGTATTCGCGCGATTCGTCGCGGCTCAGCTCGGTGAAGTATTCGGTGAGCTCGTACTTGGTCGTGCGCCACGTGAAGTACGTGTACGACTGCGTGAAGCCCAGCTTCGCCAGGCGGTGCATCACGTGCGGCCGCGTGAACGCTTCCGAGAGGAACAGCACCTCGGGATGCTCGCGCCGGATCTCCGCGATCACCCATTCCCAGAAGGGATAGGTCTTGGTGTGCGGGTTGTCCACGCGGAAGATGGCCACACCCTGGTCGACCCAGTAGAGCATCACCTCGCGCAGCGCTTCCCACAGGCCCCGCCAGTCCGCGCTGTCGAAGTCGAGCGGATAGATGTCCTGGTACTTCTTCGGCGGATTCTCGGCGTACTGGATCGAGCCGTCGGGCCGGTGGCGGAACCACTGCGGATGCTCCCTTACCCACGGGTGGTCGGGCGCGCACTGGAACGCGATGTCGAGCGCGATCTCCATGCCGCGCGCGCGTGCGGCCATCACCAGGTGGCGGAAGTCCTGCAGCGTGCCGAGCTGCGGATGGATGGCGGTATGCCCGCCCTCGTGCGAGCCGATGGCCCAGGGGCTGCCCACATCGCCCGGCTCCGCGGTCACGGCGTTGTTCTTTCCCTTGCGCTTCTCGCGGCCGATCGGATGGATGGGCGGCAGGTAGATCACGTCGAAGCCCATGGTCGCGATCGAGTCGAGGCGCTCGTCGACGTCGGCGAAAGTGCCGTGGCGGCGCGGATCCGCGCTGCACGAGCGCGGGAAGAGCTCGTACCACGTGCTGAAGCGGGCACGCTCGCGGTCGACCCACACCGGCAGCGGTTGCGTGACCGAGAGGTTGTCGCGCGGCGCGTTCGCGAGCGCGAGCTGGAAGAGGCTTTCGTCGAGCGCCACCGCACGCAGCCGCTCGATGTCGGTTTCCTCGCGCAGGATGCGGCTCCAGGGCTCGAGCTTGTGGCAATCCTGCGAGCTGCAGAGCTTGGAGGCACCGGCGATGAGGTCCGCGCCGATGCGCGCCGCGAGCCGCATGTCGTCGGCGTCGACGCGCCGCGCGAAGTCGTTGCGCCAGTGCGTGAGGTGGTCGATCCAGCACGCGACGGAGTATTCCCAGCGCCCCATGCGGTCGACGCAGAATTCCGCGCGCCAGAGGTCGTTGCCCTGCGCTTCCATGGGCACTTCGTGCCAGGTGGTGTCGCCGGGACCGCGATAGCGCACGGCGCAGGCCACCAGCTCGTGCCCATGCGCGAAGCAGCTCGCGGTGACGACGACATCCTCGTCGACGACGCGCTTGATGGCGAAGCGGCCGCCGTCTACCTGGGGCAGGACGTCCTCGATGACAGTGGCCGCGGGCGGCGCTTCGGGCACCGCCGCGGTCATTCGGCGGACTCCGGCTTGAAGACGACGACGGATAGAGGGGGCAAGCGCAGGCATGCGGAATGGCTCCGGCCGTGCCAGGGCGTTTCCACGGCATCGACGCGCCCCATGTTGCCCTGGCCGCTGCCACCATACATGGGCGCATCGCTGTTCAGGATCTCGCGCCAGCCGCCGCCGAGCGGGACGCCCACGCGGTAGCCTTCGCGCACGATGGGCGTGAAGTTCGCCGCGACGAGGATCGGCGGGCCCTCCTCGGGCCAGCGCAGGAAGGTGAGCACGCTGTTGTCGGAATCGTTGGCATCGATCCACTGGAAGCCGTCGTGCGCGAAATCCTGCTCGTGCAGCGCGGCGTTGTCGCGGTAGACCCGGTTCAGGTCGCGCAGCCAGCGCTGCACGCCGGAATGGTCCTCGTAGTGCGTGAGGTTCCAGTCGAGCTGCCCTTCGTGCGCCCACTCGCGCCACTGGCCGAACTCGCCGCCCATGAAGAGCAGCTTCTTGCCCGGGTGGGTCCACATCCAGCCCAGCAGCAGGCGCAGGTTGGCGAACTGCTGCCAGCGGTCGCCCGGCATCTTGGAGATGAGCGAGCGCTTGCCGTACACGACCTCGTCGTGCGAGAGCGGCAGCACGAAGTTCTCCGAGAACGCGTACCAGAGCGAGAACGTGAGCTCCCCCTGGTGGTAGCGGCGATGGATCGGGTCGTGCGCCATGTAGTCGAGCGTGTCGTGCATCCAGCCCATGTTCCACTTCATCGAGAAACCGAGGCCGCCCGAGAAGACGGGGCGCGACACCTGCGGCCACGACGTGGATTCCTCGGCGATGGTGCGCGTGTCGGGGAAGTCGCGGCCCACCGCGATGTTGAGCTGCTTCAGGAACTCGATCGCCTCGAGGTCTTCCTTGCCGCCGTGCACGTTGGGGATCCACTCGCCGTGCTTGCGGCCATAGTCGAGGTACAGCATCGAGGCCACGGCATCCACGCGGATGCCGTCGATATGGTAGTTCTCGAGCCAGAAGAGCGCCGAGGAGATCAGGAACGCCCGCACCTCGTGGCGGCCGTAGTTGAAGATGTAGCTCTTCCACTCCGGGTGGAAGCCGCGCCTCGGGTCCGCGTGCTCGTAGAGATGCGTGCCGTCGAAGTTGGCGAGGCCGTGCGCATCCGACGGGAAGTGCGACGGAACCCAGTCCAGGATCACGCCGATGCCGTGCTGGTGCAGCGTATCGACCAGGTACATGAAGTCCTGCGGCGAGCCGTAGCGCGCCGAGGGGGCGAAGTACCCCGTCGTCTGGTAGCCCCACGAGCCGTAGAACGGGTGCTCGGTGATCGGCATGAGCTCCACGTGCGTGAAGCCCAGCCAGCTCACGTACTCCGCGAGCGCGACGGCGATCTCGCGATAGGTCGGCAGGCGGTCGCTGGAGCTGCGCCGCCACGAGCCCAGGTGCACCTCGTAGACGCTCATGGGCGCCGTCATCGCGTTGTGGTTGCGCCGCTCCTGCATCCACTGCCGGTCGCCCCAGCCGTACTCGAGCGACCAGGCGCGCGAAGCCGTGGCGGGAGGCACCTCGTTGTGGAAGGCGAACGGGTCGGCGCGGTCCTCGACGTGGCCGTGCGCCGTGCGGATGGCGTACTTGTACGCCTGGCCGCGCTGCACGCCGGGGACGTGCAATTCCCAGATGCCGGAGCTGTCCCAGCGCGGCTTCATCAGGTGCACGCCGCGCTTCCAGCCGTTCCAGTCGCCGATGACGGAGATCTCGCGCGCATTCGGCGCCCACACGGCGAAGCTGGCACCGCCGCCTTCGGACTCCGGCAGCAGATGGCATCCGAGGCTCCGGTGCAGCTTGGAGTGGGTGCCTTCCCGAAAAAGGTAGATGTCCTGCTCTGTCAGCATTTCCATGGCGCCCATACCCGTGAGCGTCAGTGGAGGTGCTGCTGGAACTGCCCGAGCATGCCGGGCGTGATGAGCGTGATGCCCTTTTCGGTGACGTGGAAACGGCGGCGATCCTCTTCCTTGTCGTAACCCGCGCACAGTGCCGGCGGTATGCGGCAGCCCTGGTCGACGACGACGCGCTTCAACATGGCACCGCGGCCGATCTCGACCTCGGGAAGGATCACGGCCTCGTCGATCTGGCAGAAGCTGTGGACGCGCACGTTGGAGAAGAGGAGGGAGTTGCGGATGGACGAGCCGCTCACGATGCAGCCGCCCGACACCATGGAATCGACCGCGCAGCCGCGCCGCTCGTCGAGGTTGAACACGAACTTGGCCGGCGGGAGCTGCTCCTGGTATGTCCAGATCGGCCACGACTGGTCGTAGAGGTTGAGCGCGGGCGAGACTCGCGTGAGCTCGAGGTTGGCTTCCCAGAACGCGTCGATCGTCCCCACATCGCGCCAGTACGGCCGGCCCTCGTTCAGCTGCGTGCAGCTATCCTGCAGCCGGTGCGCGTAGATGCGCGCATCGCTCGCGACCAGCCGCGGGATGAGGTCGTGGCCGAAATCGTGGCTCGAATCCTGGCGCTCCGCATCGGCGAAGAGCTCCGAGTAGAGGAACTCGGAATTGAAGACGTAGATGCCCATGCTGCCCAGGCATGCGTCGGCACGTCCCGGCAGCGGCCGCGGGTTCTTCGGCTTCTCCTCGAAGCCGATCACGCGGAACTCCGGATCCACCTCCATCACGCCGAGCTGGCCCGAGGCCTCCTCGACGGGGACCTCGACGCAGCCGACGGTCATGTCCGCGGCACGGTCGACGTGCTCGTAGAGCATGCGGCTGTAATCCATCTTGTAGATGTGGTCGCCGGCGAGCACGAGGATCAGGCGCGGGTCGTGCCGCTTCAGCACCGACAGGTTCTGGAAGATCGCGTCGGCGGTGCCCTTGTACCAGCCGCTGGTGTCGCTCTGCTGCGCCGGCAGCAGCTCGATGAACTCGTTGAAGCGCCCGTCCAGGAACGACCAGCCGCGCTGCAGGTGGTGGATCAGCCCGTGCGACTGGTACTGCGTCGCGATGCCGATGCGCCGGATGCCCGAATTGAGGCAGTTGGACAGCGCGAAATCGATGATGCGGAACTTGCCGCCGAAGGGCACCGCCGGCTTCGCACGCGAATCGGTGAGCGCGCCCAGGCGCGTACCGCGCCCGCCCGCGAGGACGATCGCCACGGTCTGGCGCGCGAGCTGCGCCATGGTCGAACGGTCGGGCACGGAACGAGTGGCGCCGAATCTCTCGCTGCTCGAGCCGTGGAAAGCGCTGAGGGGGGCTCCCATGTGCTGCCTGTCTCCGCGTTCTTGCGCAGCCGGGAGCCAAGGTTACGCGGCAATCGGTGTGCGCGGGGGTGGATTTGCGATTTTCGACCGGGCACCTTCGCAAAGATTTCAGCTGTCGCCTGCAGGAGTCATGCTCCCCGTATCTCCTCAGGCGCGCCGTAGGACCTGTCCTACCTCCACGCTTTTCTCGCGGCGCTCGGGCTTGCTCGATGCCGGATCCGCCTTCACGCGTGCCAGCTCGATGAGCGAGACCGGACGTTCCGAGCGACGAAACCAGACCAGCGCCTGGTCGCGACCGACAGTGGTCGTCGGCAACGACGGCCGTGGCCACGACACGGCCGCCGCGAATGCGTCGATCGTGGCCGCGGCCTGCTCGCCGCAGGCCACCACGCCGTCCACCGACGCGAGCACGCCGGGAGCGAGCGACATCGGGTCCGACGACACATATATGGTGTTTTCCGCGGCGCTCGACGGCGAATCGTCCGCACGGGCGCTCGCGGGAAGCAGGTCCTGCGCCTCGTCCACCACGATCCAGTGCGGCCGGCCGAGCGTCTCGCGCAGCTCGCGCAACGGCAGCAGCAGCTTGTCCACGAAGGCGGGGCGGTCCTCGACCGGGGCGCCGGCGAGGCATACGACGGTCTCGACCTCGGGCTTGTCCAGCGCGGTGAGGGCCTCGCGCACCGTCGGCGCCTTGTCCGGGTTGCCGAAGACGACCGCCGATTTGAAATCCACGTACGCCGCACGCGTATCGAGCGCGCAGAACTGGTAGCCCGCCTTGCAGAGCCGCCCCATGAGCGCGGCGGTGAGGTCCGCCGTGGCCGCGGGATCCCCGGTCACGAGGATGGAAGCGTGCATCGTCGGCAGCACCACCTCGTGACCGACGCTGTCGCGGCCGATGCAGAGCACGCGCCGCGGCTTGCGCGGCGGTATCGACGCGAGGTCCGACTCGATCATGCCGGCGACGACCTCGAGGATGCCGTCGCCGTGCGTCTCGTGCGTCACGTAGTCCGCCGCCGCCTTGAGCGTCTCGATGGCGTTGGCCGTGGCGACCGAGTATTCGGCCATCTCCAGCATCGCGTGGTCGTTCTCGCCGTCGCCGCCGGCGACCACGTTGCGCGCCGAGAGGCCGAGCTCCTGCAGCGCGACCCTGAGGCCGCTCGCCTTGTTCACGCCCGGCGGCAGCACCATCACGGCGCCCTTGTTGAAGATGACCTGTTGCTCGAGGCCCAGCCGCGCGATGGCCTCCAGCACGACGCCTTCGTGCGGACGCACGGTGGCGATGATGGTGTGGCCGACCGACAGCGGGATCTTCGCCGCGTGCAGCGCATCGATGAGCTCGTCCGGCGGGGGCTCGCCCAGCTCCTTGCGCTCCCCGGTATGCGGCCGGTACAGGAGCGCGCCGTTCTCCGCCACCACGCGGTCGAAGATGCCGATCTCGGGAAAGATGCCGAGGAGCTCCTCGAGCTCGCGCCCGGTGACCAGCAGCAGCTTGCGCCCGCTCTTCTTCAGGCGGCGAAGGCCATCCAGCACATGGGGTGGAACGATGCCGTCATGGGCGATGGTGCCGTCGTAATCGAGCGCAATGGCGGTGTAGCGCATGGAACCCCTTATCGGTGGACGGGTCTTTCACCAGATCACTTCCGCACGGGCTTATGTGAGCAAGAACGGCAAGCGCGCGTTCATCGGCATCGACATCGGCGGCACGAAGAGCCTCTTCGCGCTCTTCGACGAAGGCTTCGAGGTTTTGGCGGAAGAGAAGTTTCGGACGCACCAGGAAAAGGGCGGCGTGCGCGCCTTCACCAAGCGCGTCGCCGCCTGTGTCAAGCATCTCATGACGGAGGCGCGTGCGCGCGACCTGCGCATCAAGGCGGTGGGCGTGGGCTGCGCGGGCGACATCGACATGCGCGAGGGCGTCGTGCGCGCATCGCCGAACCTTCCGTTTCTCACCGGCTACTCCTTCCGCCGTCCGCTCGAGCGCCTCACCGGCGCGAAGGTATTCGTGGGCCACGACGTGCAAACCGCACTGTACGGCGAGTTCAGGCTCGGTGCGGCGCGCAAGGCGCGGCACATCATCGGCATCTGGATCGGCACCGGCATCGGCGGCGCGGTGATCCTCGACGGCCGGCTCTTCCTCGGCGCGTCCGGCGCTGCCGGGGACATCGGCAACTATCTTCTCCACGCCGTCGACGTCTCGCAGGAAATCCCGCGCAAGGAAGTGCTGGACAGCGTCGCGAGCCGCACCGCGATCGCCGCCGAGGCCGCATCGCTCGCGGCCCGCCATCATGCGCTCGTGCTGCGCAAGCTCTCCGGCACCGACGTGACCGACATCAAGAGCGGCGACCTCGCGGAGGCGATCCGCCGCGGCGACAAGCCGGTGGAGCGCCTGGTGCGAAGCCGCGCGCGAGTGGTGGGCGCCGTGATCTCGAACCTGGTCGACTTCCTCAATCCCGACATGGTGGTGCTGGGCGGCGGCCTCGTGGAGGCCATCCCCGAGCTGATGCGCCGCGAGGTGAAGAAGTCGATCCTCGCGCACGCCTCGCCGCGTGCGGCGAAGGCGCTGCAGGTGAAGGTTGCGCGGCTGCACAACCACGCAGTGACCGGGGGTGCCGCGAAGCTCGCGGTGGACATGTTCTCGAGCGATCCGCCGCTGGACCTTTCGCGGTTGTAGCCTGCGCCACGCGCGTCAACCGTGCGGCGCGCGCTCCCGTTGTCGGTAATGCCCGGCGAGGTAGGCGCTACGGCACAACCGACCAACCAGACAACCCGGGAGAAGACTCCATGCAACTCGATGCCGCATTGCCCATCGTCCGCGCGCTCGCCGACGGCGTGAACCCCGTCACCGGCGAGGCCTACCCCGAGCACAGCCCCTATGCGGAGCCGCGCGCGTTGCGCGCGCTCTATTCCGCCGTGGACCTCATGCAGCGGGAGGTCGAGCGCGAGAAGCGCCGCGAGCGCCTGCCCGCCAACTTCGGCAAGGCCTGGACCCAGGCGGAGGATCAAACCCTCGTCGCCGAGTTCGAATCGCAGGTGCCGATGCCGGAGCTGGCGCGCCGCCACGCGCGCACGCAGAGCTCCATCCGCCTGCGCCTGGAAAAGCTCGGCAAGATCGAGCCGGCGCGCGCCCAATAGCGCGCGCCGCCCCGGCGCTCCGCGCGCCAGCGTGGAGTCCGTTCGGCCGGGGCCCGATTTTCGTCGCCCCGGCCGCGGCTGCTGCGGCAACGGGCCGGGGCCCAATCTCGAGAGCGGCGTCGGTTATCCTTGGCCCACCTTGCAAGAAACGACCACGCAGAAACGCAAGCTCGGCTGGCGCGACCTCGCGGACAAGCGCGTCTCGCTCATGCTGGCGCTCGGGTTCTCCGCCGGGCTGCCCTTCCTCCTCATCCTCGGTACGCTCGCGGTGCGCCTGCGCGAGGCCGGCGTGCCCGTCACCACCATCGGCCTCTTCAGCTGGCTCGCCATCGCGTACAGCCTCAAGTTCGCGTGGTCGCCCATCGTCGATGCGTTCGACATTCCCGTGCTTGCGCGCATGCTGGGGCGGCGGCGTGCGTGGATGCTCGTGTGCCAGGCCACCATCGCGGTGGCCCTCGTGGGCTCGGGCCTGAGCGATCCGAAGTCGGGCCTGTGGATCACGGCGGCATTCACGTTCATGGCGGCCTTCGGCTCGGCCACGCAGGATGTCGTCGTCGATGGCTGGCGCATCGACGCGGCGCCCAACGAGATGCAGGGCATCATGGCCGCCGCCTACCAGCTCGGGTATCGCCTTGCCATGCTTTGCGCCGGTGCGGGTGCGTTGTACGTGGCGCAGTTCGTCGACTGGCGCGCGGCCTACATCGCGATGGCGCTCCTGATGGGCATCGGCATGGCGGCAACGCTGCTGTCTCCCGTGGTCGATCGCGCGCCCGGCGCTGTCCCGGAGGCCGCACCCAGGCGCTTCGATTTCGCGGCCGCGGTGAAGGCGCCGCTCCTCGATCTCTACGCGCGCAAGGGGCGCACGCTCGTCCCCATCCTGCTGCTGGTCGCCCTTTACCGCGTCTCGGATTTCCTCGCGGGCGTCATGTCCAACCCGCTCTACGTGGACCTCGGCTTCAGCAAGGCCGAGATCGCGAGCGTGGCCAAGATCTACGGCATCTGGGTCGGCATCGCGGGCGCCTTCGTCGGCGGATGGCTGGTCGCGAAGGTGGGGCTCTATCGCACCATGCTGCTGGGCGCGTGCGGGCAGGCGATCTCGCACGGTGTCTTCGCATGGCTCGCAACCCAGGGTGCGAGCATCGAGGCGCTGGTGCTCGCGATCAGCGCCGACAACTTCGCGCAGAGCTTCGCGGGCACGGTGCTCATCGCGTACATGTCGAGCCTCACGGGGGCGGGCTTCTCCGCCACGCAGTACGCGCTGCTGAGCTCGCTCTACGCGCTGCCCGGCAAGCTGGTCGCGGGTGTCTCCGGCTTCGTGGTGGCCGCGTGGGGATATCCCGCGTTCTTCTCGATGACGGCGATGATCGCGCTGCCGGTCCTGGCGCTGGTCTTCGCCGTGGGAAGGCTGCCGGGCGGCGCGCTGCGGCCGGCGGAAGAAGGGCGCTGAGGCGTCTCAAGCCCGCCTGAAGCGGAACACCCCGAGGCTGCCGCGCAGGTTCGGCAGCATCGTCACCTGCCGTCCCGCGTGGATCACGCGCTCGTCGAGGATGTTGGCGTCGATCTTCCGGCACAGGTCCCGGAAGTCCTTCACCGTGCACAGGTGGATGTTGGGCGTGTCGTACCAGCTGTGCGGCAGCGTCTTCGAGACCGGCATGTAGCCCTGCAGCACGTCGAGGCGGTGGCGCCAGTAGCCGAAGTTGGGGAAGGTCACGATGCCTTCGCGGCCCACGCGCAGCATCTCGCGCAGCACGCCCTCGACGTTGCGCATGGCCTGCAGCGTCTGCGACAGGATCACGAAGTCGAACGCGCCGTCCTCGAAGATCGAGAGCCCCGCTTCGAGGTCGCGCTGGATCACGTTCACGCCGTTCTTCACGCTCGCGAGCACGCCGGCGTCGTCGATCTCGACGCCGTAGCCCTGCACGCCCTGCGTCGCCGCGAGCCCGGCGAGCAGCACGCCGTCGCCGCAGCCCAGGTCGAGCACGCGAGCGCCCGGCGGGATCCAGGAGGCGATGAGCTGGAAATCGAAGCGCTGCATCACTCCCCCTCGGTCTTGCCGTAGCCGCGCATCTCCTCGAGCACCGCCTGCGCGGCGGCCAACGGCGAGCGCCGCGAGCCGGCACCGATTTCGGCCGCGATGTTGTCCATGTAGGCGGCGACCAGCTCGTGGTAATGGCGGTTGTCGAGCAGGAACGCATCGTGGCCGTGCGGCGCATCGATCTCCGCGTACGTGACGGCCTTGCGCGAGGCCACGAGTGCCGTCACGATCTCGCGCGAGCGCTCGGGCGGGAAGCGCCAGTCGCTCTTGAACGAAGCGACGAGGAAGCCCGCCTTCGCCGCCGAGAGGGCGCGCGCGAGGTCGCCGCCGGTTTCCTTCGCCGGATCGAAGTAGTCGAGCGCCTTCGTCATGAGCAGGTACGTGTTGGCGTCGAACACCTGCGCGAACTTGTCGCCCTGGTAGCGCAGGTACGACTCGATCTCGAATTCCACTTCGTAGTTGAAGCCGTACTCGTCGCGCTTCAGCACCCGCCCGAACTTCTCCATGAGGAGATCCTCGGAGAGGTACGTGATGTGCCCCAGCATGCGGGCGAGCCGGAGCCCGCGGGCGGGAATCGCCTTGTGCGCATAGAAGTTGCCGCCGTGGAAGTCCGGATCCGTGACGATGGCCTGGCGGGCCACATCGTTGAACGCGATGTTCTGCGTGGAAAGGCGCGAGGCGGCGGCGACCACGATCGCGTGGCGGATGCGCTCCGGAAAGGAGAGCGTCCACTGCATCGCCTGCATGCCGCCCAGCGAGCCGCCGATCGCGGCGGCGAGCGTGCGGATGCCGAGGCGATCCATCAGGCGCGCCTGGGAGGCGACCCAGTCCTCGACCGTCACCAGCGGAAAGCTCGCCCCGTAGGGCTGCCCCGTGGCGCGGTCGACCGAGGCGGGGCCCGTGGAGCCGTGGCAGCCGCCGATGTTGTTCACGCCGATCACGAAGAAGCGCTCCGTGTCGATCGGCTTGCCGGGGCCCACCATGTTGTCCCACCAGCCGAGCTTGCTGGGCTCGTCGGGATAGTAGCCGGCAACGTGATGGCTGCCGGAGAGCGCATGGCAGACGAGCACGGCGTTGGAGCGCTCGGCGTTCAGCTCGCCGTAGGTCTCGTAGACGAGCTCGTACGAGGCGAGCGTCTTGCCCGCCTTGAGGATCAGGGGCTCGAGGAAGCCGGCGCGCAGCGGCGTGGCGACTCCGACCGAGCGAGAATTCATTTCGCCCATGAAAAAACCCGAGGCCAGTGAGCGTCGGGTCTGGAGCACCGCCACTCGCTTTAGCCGTATTTGTTTCGCGCCCGCAAGCTGAGTCAAATCGGCGCGTGAGGGGCAATTCTAAGCCTTTCGGCCGGCGCTCACAACACGCTTGCCGCACACGGCCGGAATCGATTCGCGCCGGGCGCGCCCGAGGCTTGACGCAGCGCGCGAACCCGGACAGGCTTGCGGTGGCCGCGCAGGAGGAAGTGTCCACGCCGGCTGCCGAAACCATTTCCGGAGACGAAGATGCGAATTGCTGCCGTGATGCTCGCGGCCGCCGCGGGCCTGTTGTCGCTGGCCACCGCGGCGCAGGTAGGGAAGAAGATCGCCGTGCTCTCGCTGATCGGCGACCAGTTCCTGATCGTGGCGCACGAAGCCGAGATCGGCACGCGCGTGAACCGCGACCGCGTCGACGTGGTCGAGCTGCCCGAGCGCGCGGTCGACGGCGCGGTGGCGCTCGACATGCAGCGGGTCATCAAGGGCGTGGATGGCGCGGCCGAAGTCGTCATGCTGGGGCCCACGCGCGGCCTGTACGCGGCGCAGGGCAACATCACCGAGATGCCCGATGTGTCGCAGGTCGTCGCCGTGGTGAAGCCTTCGCTCGAGAAGGCCGGCATCGGCCGCCTGGTGCTGATCACCAAGCTGCGGCACGACGCGGTGCTGCGGCTCGCGGACGGCAACGTCGGCAGCGGCAAGCTCGAGGGTGCGGGCTTCTACCTGGACCAGGACCTCGCCACGATGGAACGCGGCGAAGGCAAGGCCGGCCGCGGCTTCATCGCCCCCTTCGCGTATTTCCGCGTTTCGCTGGTGGACGTGGCGAGCGGCAAGGTGCTGGGCTACCGCGATGTCATCGCCTCCAACGCCGTCGTCGCGGGCAACTCGCCGTCGCTCCAGGTGTGGGAGGCATTGAGCGCCGGGCAGAAGGTGCACATGATCCGGCAGCTCATCGACACGGAGGGCGGCGAGGCGGTGCGCCAGCTGCTCGCCAAGCCGCAGGAAACCGCGCTCGGCAAGTAACGCTGTCTAAAAGAGCAAAAAGCATTTGACGCAGATGAACGCAGATGAACACAGATAAAAGCCCTTGGGCGGCGCCGTGCTCATTGCACCGCTCTGGCTCATCGAATTAATTCATCTGTGTTCATCTGCGTTCATCTGTGTTCATCTGTGTCTG
>DATMJE010000193.1:0-5349 GCA_035553995.1 Usitatibacter sp.
GCCCGCCACGACCACCGTCTGCGGCGTGGTGCCCTGGATCACGAAGCCGCCGATCATCACGTTGTCGCCGGTGAGGACCTGGCCGCGCGTGGAGATGTTGATGAGCGGCACCTCGGGATGGTCGACCTCGAAGACGCCGACAACCGCAACGCCGGTCGTGCCACCGACCCCGCTCACGATCGCCGTATAAGCGCCCGGTGGCAGCGTCATCAGGATCGCGGGCTCGGCGGCATTGGCCGGTGCGAAGCCCGAGGCCTGGATATCAGCCGCATTGGCCGCGCTGCCCCAATCGTCGTTGGTCGCGATCACCGCGCCGTCGGAGGAGCGCACCAGTGTCATCGTGGGATTCACGAGCGGATTGGCGATGCCCGCACTCGCGAGCGAGGGACCCGCCGCGTTGATCACGACCGTCTTCGGCGCGTTGCCGCCGATGATGAAGCCGGCGATCAGCACGTTGTCGCCCGTGCCCACGTCACCGCGCGTGGAGAGGTTCACCACGCTCGGCTGCGGCGGCGGCGGCGGGGGAGGCGGCGTAACCGCGTCGTTGTACGCGATGGCGTAAGGTCCGACGTCGCCGCCGCCCATGAAGATCATGCCGAAGGTGATCGCCCCGGTCGGTGTCGCATGGATGGCCTGCGGGAACAGGTTGCCGCCCGCCACGTTGCTGGTATCGCGAGCCATCCACAGCATGTGCCCGGTGGCGCCGTCGAACTTCATCACTTCCTGGTCCGAGCCATCGGCGAGCAGCAGCAGGTTACCGTTCGCGTCGATCGCGAGCGACACGGCCAGCGGTTGCAAGGGATCCTCGACCAGGCTGTGCGACCAGAGCAGGTGGCCGTTGCCGTCGAGCTTCGCCACGACAAGCCCCTTCGCGGTGTTGATCGTGGATCCGGGCGCGTTGGCGAGGCTGAAGACATTGCCCTGCGCATCCACGCGCGGGCTTCCGCCGCCCGCAAAGGTCCAGAGGACGCTGCCATCGGCCGCGGCGAGCTTCTGCAGGCCGGAGAAGCTCCCCGCGAGGACGTTGCCGCTCGCATCGAACGCGAACGGGCCGAAGCCGCCCGGGCGAACGAGGCGCCATGTCAGGTTCCCCGAGGCATCGATGCGCGTGAGCACGTCGTTCACGTTGTCGCGCGTATCGATCGTGTGGCGGTCGCCGACTGCGACGTCTCCGGCAGCATCCACGGCGAACGAGTTGAAGGTGCCGCCGCCGATTCCCGTGTCGAGCGCGGTCTGCCACTGCAACGCGCCGTCCGCATTGGCCAACGCGTAGATGGTCAACGGAAACCCGGCCGCGGCGACTCGCGCGTTACCCGCCGCATCGAGGCCGATCGCGACACCCACGTTCGCGCTGCTCGACGCGATGTGCTGCTGCCACATCGTGGCGCCCGTCGCACCGGCGAATTTCGCGACGAAGAGGGTGGAGGCGTCGACACCGGTGGCGATGGCATCGTCGTTCGGATCCACGGCGATGCCGCCCGTGAACGTGCTGCTGTTACCTGCGTTGCAGATGCTGCGCCGCCAGGCCACGTGCCCATCGGTCACGGCGTACTTGATGAACTGCATGCACTGCGTTGCGCCGTTCGGCGTCGTGCTGTTCAGGGCGACGAACAGGTTGCCCGCGCTGTCGACCGCCGAATGCGGCCCCGGATTGCCGCCGCGTACCGGCAGCTCGGGGGTGACCGGTGGGGTCTCGAGCGTCGCAACCTGCCATGCAGCCGTCATGGCGGGAGGTGACGTCCGGATCGACTGGCTCAGCGTTGCCGAGACACCCGGCCCGAAGGTCGCGTCGCCCGAGTAGGCGGCGCTGATCGCGTGGGTGCCCGGCATCAGGCCATCGATCGTGCACGTCGCCACGCCGGAGACCAGCGGCGCCGCGATGCAACCCGCGAAGGCCGTGCCGTTGTCGCGGAAATCCACGGTACCGCCCGGCGCGCCGTTGGCTGCCGTCACCGTCGCGGTGAAGGTCACCGCCTGCTCGAAATTGGAGGGATTGACCGACGACGTGAGCGCGATCGAGGGCGGCGCGTTGTTCACGGTCTGCCGGATCGAGACGAAGCTGCTCGCGTAGTTCGCGTCGCCGCTATAAACGGCGCCCAGGTCATGCTGTCCGGCGGCGAGCCCGGACGTCGTGCAACTGGCGCTGTTGTTCACCAGCGGGACAGCCTCGCAGCCGGGGATGGGCGTGGCGACATCCCTGAAGAGCACGGTGCCGGTCGGTGCGATCGGACCGGAGCTCTGCAGCGTCACGCTGAGCGTGACCGGTTGCCCCACGATCGAGGGATTCGCCGACGAGGCGATCGACATGAAAGTGAACAGCTTGTGCTGCTCGGGATACTTGATCGCGATCGTGCGGGTCGGTCCCGACGCGGGCGTCACGCGGCCCAGCAGGTATGCGGTGCGCTGCACGTTCAGCACGAGGTCGGCCTGCGGCGTGCCATCGGCGAAGGCGAAGCGAGGCGATTGCGCCCTCACCACGCCGTCGCGGTCCATCTCGAGCAACTGCAGCTCGAAGTTGGTCGAATCGGGATAGAGGACCTGCGCGCCGACGATCGTGTCGCCGATCTGGTTCAGGGCCACGCCCTTGCCGATCTGCCCGCCGCGCGAGATATCGAATTGCCCCGGCGCGGTGCTCCAAATCGTGGCGCCCGTCGCGGCGGCGAGCCGCATCGTGATCATGAACTCGCTCGAGTTTCCGGTCGTGCCGGTGGCGATCACATCGCCGTTGGCCGCGGTGGTGATACCCCAGGCCGTTCCCGGGAATCCGTTGCCGAAGGGCGCGCGCTCCCACATGAACGCGCCGGTCGCGCCGGAGAACTTCGCGACACCGCGTCCCGCGATGGCCGGGTTACCCGCCGGGTCGATCGCGAAATCGCGGATGTCGGGCCCGCCGGGCGCGTTGATGCGATAGGTCCAGGGCGTGGCCCAGATGCGCGTGCCATCGGTCCCGGAAAGCTTGAAGAGCTCGGAGGCAGAGCCGTTGTCGACGAAGGTCACGCCGACCACGTTGCCATCGGCATCGATGCGGATCGCGACCGGATCCTGGCTTCCGGCAATCCTGTCGACGGCAGGCAAAGCCTGGCCGAGGATGTCGCCCGTGTTGGCGTCGATCTTCGCGACGACGGCAGTGCCGCGTTGGGTTCCCAACGCGAACACATGGCCGGAGGCATCGAGCGCGATGTCGAAGCCGTTCGTCGCGGAGGGGTTTCCGTCGTTGGTCAGGGCCCCGGCTTGCCACATCATCTGGCCGGTCGCGCCATTCACGCGCGCGACGAGCATGTGGTCGCCATTGGCGTCGTGCAGCGTGCCGACGACGAATGCATCGCCGGAGGCATCGATCGCGACGGCGCTGATGCCGTCGACGCCGGTGCTGCCCGGCCGCGCCAGCCGCCAGATCTCGTGGCCGTCGACCACGTCGTACTTGGCGAGGAAGATTCCCGCGATGCCCTGCGCAGGCGGGTTCGGGTCGACGCTGTACTGCGAGCCGGCGATGAAGAGGTTGCCGCTCGCATCCACCTGCGCGCTGTCGTGGATCGCGAAGCTGGCAACGCGTTGCACGGGGAATCCGGTCTCGCCCACGGGAGATACCGACCATTGCTGGGCGGCCGCGGCGGTGGCGAACAGGGACAGTAAAACCGCTGCGACGCGGCGGAGTAGGGACATAGGGCCTCCGGAAATGTACGAGGATGTTCGTCGGCCATTGCCCCCGCGTCTGTCGCCTGCCCGCGTGATGGAACGTCGGCGGCGGACTACGGCATGTCGGACCCTTGGAAAATCGTTCCGGATATAAGGACGCGGCCTGGTTCCGGCAGCGCAGCCTTAACGTCCGCAAGGAAATGGCGCGCGCCGGCGGCCGCGCGGACTAAGCCCCGTGCCGCCCGGACCTTAGGAAACTAGAACGTGACACGGAGCGCTACCGACGCGTTGCGTCCGGGCTGCGTGTAGCGGTCGAAGCCCGAAGTGACGTTGGTAAGCCCGCGCACGTCGGACCACAGCCAGTACTTGCGATCCGTCACGTTGAAGAGCCCGGCATCGATCCGGATGTTCGGCGCGAGCTGCCAGTGCGCATCGAGATCCAGCGTGGTCCACGCCGGCGGAACGAATTTGATGCCGGTGGAGGTGTCCACGCGCTCGGGCTCGCGAACGTAGGTCACGTGCGCGCCGAGCCCGCCCCATGACGGACGCCACGCGACGCCCGCGACGAGCTTCGGCGGGTCGATCGAGTTGAGCGGCACGTCCTTCGAGCGATCGTCACCGTGCAGGTGCGCATACGCAGCGTGCGCGAGCCATTGCGGCGCGAAGCGCCACTCGAGCTGCGCTTCGAGCCCATAGATACGCGCCGACGAGATGTTCTGCGACTGGAACGTGCCCGTGGCACCCGGTATGCACGCAGGATCGCCGGGACAGGCGAGCGGGGCGCGCGAAAGGATCAGGTCGTCGTAGCGCGTGTCGAAGACGGTCGCCCATGCATGGATCGCGGGTCCTGCGTAGCGCGTGCCGAGCTCGAGGCCCACGGAGCGCTCGGGACGCAGCTCCGGGTTGGGCACCACGGCGTATCCCGCGGGAAGGTTCGACAGGCCGATGTTGAGGTCCGAGGCCGAAGGCGCGCGATAGCCCGTCGCGAGCTGGCCGGTGAGCGTCCATTGCGGGCTGGCGTGCCACAGCATGCCGAATCGCGGCGACCATGCGCTCTCGCGCTGGCTCACGACGGGACGCGAGCCGTTCGCCGCGAGGAAGAGCTCGTCGATCTGCGGCGTGAGCCGATACGCGTCGTAGCGCAGCGCGGGGATCCATTCCAGCTTGCCGGCGTGCGTCTCGATGCGGTCCTGCACGAACGCGCCGAAGCGATCGGCGTCGGTCGCGGGAAAGTCGCGCGTGGGCAGCTTCTCGCCGCCGACCACGCTCGTCACGGCACCCGTATTCAGGTTCGTCTGGCGTCCGTCGCGCGTTTCCTCGTAGCGCACGCGTGCGCCTTCCGCGCCGGTGGCGATGGCATGCTCGAGGCCGAAGCCGGTCACGCGTGTCTCGCCGATCGCCCACAGGCCGACCTCGCGCTGCTCGAGCCGGAAGCGTGCCTCGCGCTCGCAACGCACGCTGCCGGCGGCCGAGAGGCACGCGGCCGTGGTATTGGCGCGCACCTCGTCGGTATCCTGCGCGGTCTCCGAGCGCTGCGCGTAGGCCATGAGCCGCAGCGTGCTCCAGGGGCCGATGTCGTGCGCCACGCCTTCCACGCTGCCGCGCTCGCGCCGCGCGCGATCGTCGGCGCCGAGGCTCGTGGTGCGCGCCGATTGCGGGTTGAGCGAGAGGACATCCGTCGTCACGTCGCGCGCGTAGCGCTCGCCGGTCAGG
>DATMJE010000194.1:0-11309 GCA_035553995.1 Usitatibacter sp.
GACGGCAAGACCGGCGAGATGCTTCGTACTGACGACGGCAGCATGGCTGTTCGCAGTTTTCATAGGTGATGGATTACTGATCAGCACCAGCGAATCAGGGCTGCGGAGGGGACGATGACCTTCGGCCGGCGTTTCTACGGCCTCGGCGTGATGGCCTTGGGCATTGTCTGCCTGGCGTTGGGAGACTTCGACCCAGGGCAGCCAGTGCCTAAGCACTTTCCTTTCCGTACTGCCCTGGCTTACACCGCCGCCGCTTTCATGCTCGTCGCGGGCGCGGCCGTCGAGTGGCGCCGTGCCGCGGCCTTGGGTTCGGCGGCGCTCGGCGCCTACTATGCGTTGATCGTCGTCCTCCTGATGAACGGCCGCTTAGTGCTCGCGCATTACTCCGAGTACGGCACTTATAGCGGCATGGCCGAGCAGCTTGCGATAGCGGCGGCCGCGCTGATCGTCTACGCTGCCAATGCCAGGATCGATGCCGTCGTGGCCGCGCGCCTCGGGCG
The DNA here is from genome assembly GCA_035553995.1 of Usitatibacter sp. GTDB lineage: Bacteria > Pseudomonadota > Gammaproteobacteria > Burkholderiales > Usitatibacteraceae > Usitatibacter. Next base: position 501 of record DATMJE010000194.1, read on the forward strand.
GCTGGGTCAAGTGGCGTTCGCGGTTTGTGTACTGTTGTTCGGGGGAGCGCACTTTGTCTATATGAATCTGACAGCCCCGCTGGTCCCCAAATGGCTTCCGCCTTCGCAGGAGTTCTGGGCTTATGCGACCGCGGTCGGCGACATTGCAGCGGGCATTGCGATCTTGATCGATGTGCAGGCACGCCTCGCCGCAATCCTGCTGACCGCCATGTTCGCGTCTTTCACTCCTCTCGTGCACGTGCCGATGCTCCTCGCCGATCCCGCCAATCACATGAACTGGTCCGAGAACGCCTTGAATCTCGCCTTGATCGGCGCCGCGTGGGTCGTGGCTGACTCCCTTGCGCGGACGAGGAGAGAGACATGAACCAGCCGGCACCGCCCCTTGCGGCAGAGACAGAGGCGCTGAGGGAGACTTACGCTGCGTTGAACCGGAATGATATCGAGGCGGCAGTCAGGCCATTCGACCCGCAGATCGCGTGGATCGAGCCATCCGACTATCCTATGGGCGGGGCCCATCACGGGCGTGCGACAGTGCACGCACATCTCGCGAAGGCGCGTAACACGTGGGCTGAAGGCGCTTGCGAGGCGGAACGATTCATCGTCGCGGGCGACAAGATTGTCGTGTCGATTTATGTGCATGTCCGGCTGAAGCACGAGACGGAATGGCGCGAAGGGCGGCATGCGGCTGTCTACACGTTCCGCAACGGCAAGGCCGTCGAGATGCGCATATTCGATGACGAGCGGGAGGCTCTGGAATGGGCTGGGGCGGCTCCAGGATGATGCCGCACGACCCTCTGCCTCGCCATGCCGGCATCGCCGTGTTGCGCCGGCTTCAAGTCTCGGACGTGGCTGTGTTCCAGGCCTATCGGCACGACCCGCGCATCGCTCGCTATCAGGATTGGTACGGCACCAGGAGTGACGCCGAAGCCAACGACTTTCTTGCGAGAATGGGCGCGATCGAGCTGTTGCAGCGTGGCGTTTGTTCGCAAATCGGCATAGCGGAGCCCGACCAGCTCGCACTCGTGGGCGATATCGGCCTGACTCTCGCCACCGACGGCCGCACGGCAGAGATCGGCTTCACGCTGCGTCCCGAGGCGCAAGGCCGAGGAATGGCTACCGCCGCCGTGCGCGAGGTGATCGAACTGGTTTTCGAGCGGACGGAGGCGGAGCGAGTAGAGGCAATCGTCGACCCGCTGAATGTCCGGTCCTCGCGCCTGCTCAAGCGCGTGGGCATGCGCCTGGCCGGATCTCGCGCCGGGACGTTTCGCAACGCTCCTTGCATCGACCACGTCTATGAAATATCGCGATACGAACGTGATCGTCGCGTCGCAAGTCGCTCTTGACTGGAGGCTCGAATGAAGAGGGTCACAGGTATCGGAGGAATCTTCTTCAACGCACGAGACCCGATCGCCCTTCGCGCCTGGTACAAGCAGCACCTGGGAATCGACGTCCAGGAATGGGGAGGCACGGCGTTCACGTGGGCCGATGCATCGGGCAACCCGACCAAGGGTACGACTGTATGGTCCATCGGCGCCGCCAATGGAGAGCACTTCGCGCCGAGCAAGTCGAGCTTCATGGTGAACTATCGCGTCGAGGACCTGGTGGCCCTGCTGAAGTCGCTTCGCGAAGAGGGATGCAACGTCCTGGAGAAGACGGACGACTCGGAGTATGGGAAGTTCGGTTGGGTCATGGACCCCGAGGGCAACAAGGTCGAGCTTTGGCAGCCGCCTCCGGGACAGTGAGCTCCGGCTCCGAAGCCCACATGCCGATGTCGGCTCGCCATTTCCGGCAAATCCCGATTCTTCTCACGGGAATGCGCGGCCTGCTCGGGCCGTTCGTCATCGCCTGCGCTTACCTCCGACCGGACCCCACGCTGCTGGTGTCCTGCGTGGTTGTCGCCTTCCTGAGCGACGTGTTCGACGGGATCAACCACATTTGGAGCTCCAAGGCATGGGGAGTCGCGCTTTGCGTGGCGTTCGTTTGCGCCAGCGGATAACGACCAACACCTTATGCGTACAGTCATTGCGCGAGCCGGAGCCGCGGACATTCCCGAGTTGATCGATCTCATGAGCGAGTTCTACGCGGAATCGAGTTACGCGCTCGACCGGGAATGGGCCGAAGCGAGCTTCCACCGCCTGCTCGCCGACGAAGCGCGAGGAGCCGCGTGGCTCGCCTGGCAAGGTGCGGAGCCGGCCGGATATGTCGTCCTCACGCTGCGCCACAGCATGGAGTTCGGCGGCCTTGCCGGCGTCATCGATGATCTGTACGTTCGGCCTGCTTGCCGGCGCCAGCGGGTCGGCTTTGCGTTGATGTCGACGCTGTTCGAAGCTTGCCGCGGCCTTTGCGTCGCAGCCGTTCACGTCGAGGTCGGCCCGGATAACGTCGGGGCGCTGGCGCTGTACCGGTCCTTCGGGCTTCGCGGCTACAGCGTGGAGCGGCAGACGCTAACGGCCGAGCTGGCGCGGGAAGCGCATGCCGGAGCGAGCGGGTGAGGAAAGCTGCATTGCGCCAATCCCATTGAGAGGGAATGGACACAGATGAACACGGATGAACACAGATAAAAAGCTTCGACTGTGCGTTCGCCAGCAATGGTGGCGACTTCACCACGAAAACACCCAGGGGCTTTATCCGTGTTCATCCGTGTTCATCTGCAGGGCCGCAAGCGGCTATTGGCGCTCGCGCATCCTGGAAATGTCCGTTCGATAAACGTCATTCTCAAGCTGGGCATGCAATATGAGGCCTAGAAGTTCGTCGAGGGAAGGGGCCATCGCCGTGTCTATTGCCTGGAAGCCCGAGAACCGGCTCGAGTGGCAACATGAATAAGTGGGCCGCGGTCCTGGTCACCGCTGTCTGCGCATATCCAGCCTTGGCGAACTGCGAGCCCGTGCGCAAGAAGGTCAAGTTCGACGCCGCCCAGTCCGAGGCGGTCGGGCCCGTCGAGAAGCTCACCGTGACGGTGACCTGCGGCTGGGTCGTCGGCCTTCGGAACGTACCGAAGCTCTACGAGATCCGGATGCGTTACGACTTGCCCACGGTGAACGTTTTCGAGACGCGGCCTCGCCTGGGTGATGCGGCCGTCACGTTGACGCGGTGGAGCAGTGTCATCCGGGCGGCGGGTGACCCGTCATGTTTCCGTATCTCGATTCACGCCCGCGGCCGCTCCGGCGAGCTGGAATGGGACATCCAATAAACACGCAACGCGGGCTGCCTGGCCCTCAGTCGGCCAGCCGCCGCAACGACATGACCGGCATCGTCTCGGCCTGCAGGTCGAGATAACGTCCCGGCCGGAAGATGCGGCACGTGCCCTGGTAGCCGCGCTCGGTGCATAGCTGCCACGTGCCTTCGCGCACCACGAGGCTCGCAGGCGGCGCGTTGAACGACGTCACGAGCGACGCATGCGCGTCCTGCGCGAGCTCGTGGGAGCGACCCATGAAGCGCGGCGCGGAGAACAGGACCAGCGCGGGTATCGATGCGTGGTCGGCATTCGCGAGTGCCGTGGCTTGCACGGTCACCTCGCGCATCGATTCGATACGGTGATTGATCCGCGCGGGCAGCGTCGCATACGAGCCCGGCTGCAGGACGACGCAATCCCCCTGGTAGCCGGGCTGCGTGCAAACCTGCCAGGCGCCGTGGTGCACGACGATGCTGGAGATCTGGTCGTGGAAATTCACGCGCGTGAGGTCGTTCGCGGGCTGCTCCAGCGCGAGCTCGGGACCCTTGAAGTTCTGGTCCTTGAACGCGGTGACCTGGGCGGCGTGTGCGAGGGCGCAACAGAGCAAGGCGGGAATTGCGAACCGAACGAGCATGATTCGGCCCTCCGAAAAAAGAGGCGGCAAAGGGGGGTACGCATGCGACCGGGCGGATCATCGAGGGTTCTGTCGGACTGCGCCGTGTTCATTTGTCGGTGCGCTCCGACAGGCGCGGACCGGATTCGCGGCTATCGTCGCCGGCGACGGGCCGCACCGCTCAGGGATCGCTGGCAGGGAGGCAAGCTGCCAGCCGGCCAATCGGATAGACTTCACGGGATTTTTCGGCCGGGTGCTTCACCACAAAAAGGGGGAGGACATGGGTTTTCATTCGAGAGGATTCCGGACCGCGCTCGTGGCGGTCCTGGTTGCCGCGGGCTCGATGCTGGCCAGTGCGGCGGACATGTTGAAGATCGGCGTCGTCGCCCCGCAGACGGGCCCCGGCGCGGAGTCGGGACGCTTCCAGGTGCAGGGCGCCAAGCTCGCGGCCGACGAGATCAACAAGGCGGGCGGCGTGCTGGGCCGCCAGATCGAGCTGGTCATCGAGGACGACCAGACCACCAACCCGGGCGCGGTCCTCGCCTTCAGCAAGCTCGCGGGCGACAAGGACATTCCCGCCTTCATCGGCTCCATCCGCAGCACGCAGGTCCATGCGATGGCGCCGGACATCCTCAAGACGGGCAAGCCGGTGATGATCGGCGGAACGGATCCGCAGCTCACCCACATGGGCAACTCGTGGCTCTTCCGCTGCCGCCCGAACGACACTTATTCGGCGCGCGTGATCAGCGACTTCGGCGTGAACACGCTCAAGCTGCGCAAGTGGGCCATCGTGCACTCGACCGATGCCTTCGGCACCAACGGCATGAAGAACCTCGCCGAGGCGCTCAAGAAGCAGGGCATCGAGCCGGTGCTGGTGCAGGGCTACACGAACAACTCGCAGGACTTCACCCCGGTCGCGCTCGCGGTCAAGCAATCCGGCGCGGACGTGATGGGCACGTATATGACCTTCGAGCCCGACCAGGGCATCTTCGCCAAGCAGCTCCGCCAGCTCGGCGTGAAGACCGGTTGGGTGGGCTCGCCGACGACCGTGACCACCACGGCGCTCAAGCTCGCGGGCCCGGCGCTCTACGGCAGCTATGCGGTCGTGGACTTCAACCGCGACTCGAGCCCGGAGGCCAAGGCGTTCGCCGCCAAGTACGAGGCGGCGTACAAGTCGGCGCCCGACATCTTCGCTTCGTGGGCGTATGACGCGGTGCACGTGCTGGCGCTCGCCATCAACAACGCGAAGAGCACCGATCCCAAGGCCATCCGCGAGGCGATCCTCGCCGTGAAGGGCTACAAGGGCGCGGAGGGCACGTACAACTTCGACCAGAACGGCGACGGCCTGCACGGCTACAACATCGTGAAGAACGACGAGGGCAAGATCGTCTTCGACAAGCACATCGACTTCCCGGACTGACGGCGCGATCGCGCACGCGAGCAGCCGGCCGTGGGCATCGCGCTGCAGCTCCTGTTCACCGGACTGGGCGTAGGCAGCATCTACGCCCTGGTCGCGTTGGGCTTCGTGCTCATCTACCGCGCGACCAACGTGGTGAACTTCGCGCAGGGCGACTTCGCGATGCTGGGCGCCTTCGCGATGGTCGTGCTGTGCATCGATCTCGGCATCCCGTACGGCGTGGGCATCGCGATCACGATCGTGGCGATGGCGGTCATCGGCGCGCTCTTCAACCTCGGGGTCTATTACCCGCTGCGCCACCGCAGCTTCCTGCCGGTCATCATCAGCACGATCGGCGCCTCGATCCTGCTCGAGAACGGGGTGCTCGCGGCGTACGGGCCGCGGCCGCAGAGCCTTCCGGGCATGTTCGAGACGCAGGGCTTCAGCGTGGGCCCGGTGTTCTTCGACAGCCAGTACCTGCTCATCGTCGGCGTCGGCATCCTGCTCTTCGGCCTGCAATACCTCTTCTTCGAGCACACGATCCTCGGCAAGAAGATGCAGGCCACGTCGCAGGACAAGGAGATGGCGAGCCTGCTGGGCATCCCGGTCGCCACGATGATCATGCTGACCTTCGTGTACAGCGCCATGCTGGGCGGCATCGCGGGCATCCTCGTTGCGCCGATCCTCTTCGTCTCGGTGAGCATGGGCTCGTCCATCGCGCTCAAGGCATTCGCCGCGAGCATCATCGGCGGCTTCGGCGACGTGCGGGGTGCGATCGTGGGCGGGCTTGCGCTCGGCGTCGTCGAGACGTTCGGCGCCGCGTACATTTCCGTTCCCTACAAGGACGCGTTCGCGTTCCTCGTGCTCTTCTTCTTCCTGCTGGTGCGCCCGCAGGGCATCTTCGGCGAGAAGATCTCGGAGAAGGCGTGAGCGGGGCTCCCGCGCCCGCGACGGTGGTTGCGACCCTCGCCGCGCGCCGCGAGCGCCGCGGCTGGATCCTCTTCGCGATCGCGGCGATCGCCACGTTGGCACTTCCGCTCGCCGTGCCGCTGCAGGCCTACCACCTGAACATCCTGATGCAGGCATCGACGTATGCCATCGCGGTGTTCGGGCTCACGATCGTGCTGGGCTATGCGGGGCAGATCAATCTCGCGCAGGCCGCATTCTTCGGCATCGGCGCGTACAGCGTGGCGCTCGGGACGGCGACGTACGCGATGTCGTTCTGGGTCGCGCTCGCCATCGGAACGGCGGTCGCGGCGGTGGCGGGTGCGGCACTCGGCCTCACCTCGCTGCGGCTGGGCGGCCATTACCTCGCGATGGTCACGATCAGCTTCCAGACGATCCTGTCGCTGGTGCTCGCGAACTGGGTCTCGTTTACCCGCGGTCCCGATGGCGTGACCGGCATCCAGCGGCCGTCCATCCTCGGGCATCCGATCGCGGACAGCAGCCACTATCTCGTGCTCTGCATCGTCGCGCTCTACATCGTGGGCTATCTCGTGTGGCGGCTCGGGCATTCGCGGCTCGGCCGCTCGATGCAGGCCGTGCGCGACAACGAGCTCGCCGCGGGCGTGGTCGGCGTCAATGCGTACGCGACCAAGGTGATCGCCTTCACGCTCTCGGCGGTGCTCGGCGGCTTCGGCGGCGGGCTCTTCGCGGGCGGCTTCGCTTACGTGAGCCCCGACCAGTTCAGCTTCAACGAGTCGGTGGTGTTCCTCACGATGGCGCTGCTGGGCGGCGTGCGCTCGCCTTTCGGCGCGGCCCTCGGCACCGCGCTGCTGATCCTGCTGCCGGAATCGCTGCGCTTCCTCAAGGCGGTCTACCTCGCGGTGTACGGCTGCGCGGTGATCCTCATCATGGTGTTCATGCCCGAGGGCATCTGGGGCTGGTTCTCGGCGCTGAAGCGCCGCCTTCGTCCCGTGCAACCCGTCGTGAACGATGCGGCGCCGCCACTGCCGCTGACCAGCCGCACCGCGCAGGCCGGCGACGCGGTTCTGCTGGAAGTGAAGACGCTCTCGAAGCACTTCGGCGGCCTGAAGGCGGTCGACCAGGTGAGCTTCACGGTGCGGGCCAACACGGTACATGCGCTCATCGGGCCCAACGGCTCCGGGAAGACCACGCTCCTCAATGTGCTGAGCGGCATCTACGTGCCCACGGGCGGGGAGATGATCTTCGAGCACCGCCCGATCACGCGCCTCAAGCCGCACGAGCGTGCCGCGAACGGCATCGGCCGCACCTTCCAGAACATCCGCCTCTTCACGGCGATGAGCGTGATCGACAACGTGATCGTCGGCGCGCAACGCCACGGCAACGAGGTGGAGGGCGGTGACGCGGGGCGCAGGGATCTCGCGCTCGCAGCGCTGGGCTTCGTGGGCCTTGCCTCGCGCGCGCTGGACAGCGTGCAGGGCCTTTCATACGGCCACCAGCGGCTGGTGGAGATCGCGCGGGCGCTGGCGGGCAACCCGAGGATGCTGCTGCTGGACGAGCCCGGCGCGGGCCTGAACCACCACGAGAAGCAGGAGCTGGTGGGGCTGCTGAAGCGCCTGCGCGGCCACGGCCTCACCATCTTCATCATCGACCACGACATGAACCTGGTCGAGCAGCTCGCCGACCACATCACGGTGCTCAACTTCGGCCGCCGCATCGCCGACGGAGCACCGGCGGAGGTGCTGCGCCATCCCGAAGTGATCAAGGCCTATCTCGGCGAGGAGGCGCACCGTGCCGTTGCTTGAGCTGGACAGCGTCGTCGTCGCCTACGGCAAGGTCGAGGCGCTGCGCGGCCTTACGCTGCAGGTGGAGGAGGGCGAGATCATCGCGCTCCTCGGCTCGAACGGTGCGGGCAAGAGCACGACGCTGCGTTCGATCTCCGGGCTGGTCGAGCCGCGCTCGGGGACCCTGCGGTTCGCGGACCGCGCGCTGGCACGCCTCGGGCCGGAGAGCATCGTGCGGCTCGGGATCGCCCACGTCCCGGAAGGCCGGCGCGTCTTTCCGGGGCTTACGGTGCGCGAGAACATCGTCCTCGGCGCTTCGAACCGGCGTCGCGCGCCGAAAGCGGAAGTGGCAGCCGATCTCGAGCGGATGTTCGCGACGTTCCCGGAATTGCGCCCTTTTGCCGACGCGCTGGGATGGACGCTGTCGGGCGGACAGCAGCAGATGGTGGCGATCGCGCGCGGCCTCATGTCGCGCCCACGCCTGCTCATGCTCGACGAGCCCTCGCTGGGCCTCGCACCGCTCATCGTGCAGCAGGTCTTCAGGGTCATCGCGGACATCCGCGCGAACGGCACCACGGTGCTACTGGTGGAGCAGAACGCGCACATGGCACTATCCATCGCCGATCGCGGGTACGTGCTCGAAACGGGACGGCTGGTGGTCCAGGGCAAGCCCGCCGAGCTCTGGAACAACGAGGACGTGCGCGCGGCGTACCTGGGTGGGCGCGTGACGTCGGCGGCCTGACAAGGAGAGTCGAGATGAAGATCCAGGCGGTAGCGATCGGTCTGGTGGCAGTCGCGGCCATCGGTGCGCACGCGGCGGAGCATGCAGCCCATTGGGGCTACACGGGCGAGCACGGTCCCGGCAAATGGGGCGATATGGAGGCCGGTTTCTCGGCGTGCAAGCTCGGCAAGACGCAATCGCCTATCGATATCCGCCATCCGGCGAAGGGCGCCTTGCCGGCGCTCGATTTCGAATACGTGAAGAGCGGCGCCGAGATCGTCAACAATGGACACACGGTCCAGGTCAACCTCGCCGACGGCGGCGTGCTGCAGCTCGATGGCGTGCCGTACAAGCTCGTGCAATTCCACTTCCACACGCCGAGCGAGGAAAAGGTCAATGGCAAGGCCTATCCGATGGAGGCACACCTCGTGCACCAGGGCGCCGACGGAAAGATGGCGGTCGTCGCGGTGTTCCTCAAGGAGGGCAAAGCGAATCCCGCCTTCGACGCGGTGTTCCGCGGCATGCCGAAGGCTGAAGGCACCGGGCACACCATCGACGATATCAACGCCGCCGACCTGCTTCCTGCCGAACGCGGCTATTTCAGGTACGTGGGCTCGCTAACCACGCCGCCCTGCAGCGAGGGCGTCCGTTGGCAGGTGATGAAGGAGCCGGTCGAGGTCTCGAAGGAGCAGGTCTCCGCCTTTCGCAAGCTCTACCACATGAACGCACGTCCCGTGCAGGCCTTGAACGGCCGCAAGGTCGAGCAGTACTGACCGGGCCGGCGGCGGTTGCCTATACTCCGCGCATGGAAAAAGGCGCCACCCCACGGGGCGAGTCCCCCTCGGATCTGATCGACGCCAGGATCCGCGAGCTGGGCGACTGGCGCGGCGAGATGCTGGCCCGCCTCCGGGCGCTGATCCGGGAAGCGGATCCGGACGTGGTCGAGGAGTGGAAATGGCGCGGCGTCCCGGTGTGGTCGCACGACGGCATCATTTGCACCGGCGAGACTTACAAGAGCGTCGTGAAGATGACGTTCGCGAAGGGCGCGGCGCTCGCTGATCCCGCCCGCCTGTTCAACGCGAGCCTCGAGGGCAACACGCGGCGGGCCATCGACGTGCACGAGGGCGAGGAGATCGATGCGGAGGCTCTGAAGGCGCTGATTCGCGCTGCCGCGGCGCTGAACACGTCGAAGGCCAGGAAGAAGAAGTAACCCCTTGGCGGCGAGGAGCCGCAATGAACAAGCTGGCGATACCGAAACCTGGCGAAGGCCCCGCGGGCATGGCGTGGATATGCCCCACGTGCGGGCTGGCGGTCGAATCGCCGTTCTGCGCCCGCTGCGGCGAGGAGCCGCTCGCCCCGCGGGATCTCACGCTGCCCGGACTTGCGGAGAAGATCCTGCATGCACTGACGAGCATCGACGCGAGGACTGCCCGCACCGCGTGGAGGCTCGTGCGCGCGCCCGGCGAGCTCACGCTCGCGTGGACCCGGGGCGCCCGCCGCTCGTATGTCGCGCCGTTCCAGTTGTTCCTCATCGCCAACGTGATCTTCTTCGCCTTGCAATGGCTGCTCGACGAGGCGATCTTCAGCTCTTCGCTCGATTCGCACCTGCACCACCAGGACTGGCAGGAGCTTGCGCAATCGCTGGTGGCGCAGCGGCTGCAGGCCACGCATGCCAGCCTCGAGGAATTCGCGCCGGTCTTCGACCGCGCCGTCGTGCTTCATGCGAAGTCGCTCATCCTGCTGATGGCGGCGGTCTTCGCGGCATTCCTGCCGCTGGCATTCCTTCGCGAGCGCCGCCCGTTCATGACGCACGTCGTGTTCGCGCTTCACCTCTACACGTTCCTGCTCATCGTTTTCTGTGCGGCATTGCTGGCGGCGAAGCTGAGCGGCCAGCTCGGCCTGGGCGACCTCGACGCGCCCATGGTCGACAACGTGCTGAGCGTTGCCAACCTTGCCGCCTGCGGGCTGTACATCTGGATGGCGATCGGTCCGGTTTACGGCGCGCGCGGCAGCGTGAGGGCGATGAAGGCGATGCTTCTCGCGCTCGCCGTAGCCGCCATCGCGCTGGGCTACCGGTTCGCGATGTTCCTCATCACCCTCTACGCCACGTGAGCATGGGCATTCTCGATCTTCTCGGCAGGAACATCGCCTCGGACGACGCGGCGGCATTGCTCGCGGCCTATCCCTTCCTCAAGCCGG
>DATMJE010000195.1:0-2169 GCA_035553995.1 Usitatibacter sp.
GGGGGCGGACGGTTCCATGCTGGCGCGCAACTGTTCCGGCAAGCCGCTCAACAACCTGGAGCTGGTCGAGCACCTGTGCGCCGTATCCGGTGCGCTAGCAGGGGCGCGGCGCGCGCACGTCCTGAAGCTGGGGTCGCTCCAGCCGCACGTCTTCATGGGCGATGTCCTCGCCCGGGTGCGCAACTGCATGAAGCTGGATACGACGAGCGACCGGCGCCCGGAGCTCGAGGCGATCCTCGGCGTGCTGGATGTGGCCGCGGGTGCCGCGGACCAGGACACGCGCCACGTGATCGCCGCTTCCTTCATGCACGATGGCGAACAGGAAGCCTTCTTCGTGGAGTTGCTGCCCCTGTTGGGCCCGAAGCTGCAGGCGCTGCCGCGGGCGAAGTGACGGGCTGGGCAGCTCGCCGGGCTCGCCAGCCTACGGTCTCAATCCAGAAGAAGACCGATCGCCTCCGCGGGAAGCATCACCAGCGTTCCGCGCAGGCGCTTGCCGAGTCGGGCCCAATATGGTCGCGCGCCGCGCAAGCCTCGCAAAACACCGCAAGGAACGCAGGCGCCCGTGACGTAATTGCCCACGTTACCGCCTCCGCCGCCGGGAACGACGACGCGGGAACGGTATAATTTTCGTTTGCTTTTCTTCGCACCCCCATGCCCCGCACCCTGTACGAAAAGCTCTGGGATTCGCACCTCATCCGCGAGGATGCCGACGGAACCGCGCTCATCTACATCGACCGCCACGTCGTCCACGAGGTGACGAGCCCGCAGGCCTTCGAGGGCCTCGAGGTCGCGCACCGCAAGCCGTGGCGCATTGAATCGGTCGTCGCCACCGCGGACCACAACGTACCCACCACGCCCAATCGCGCGGAAGTCGGCATCGCGGATCCGATCTCGCGCCTGCAGGTCGAGACGCTCGACCACAACGTGGACAAGTTCCACGTGAAGACCTATTTCGGCATGAAGGATCGCCGCCAGGGCATCGTCCACGTGATCGCGCCGGAGCAGGGCGCGGTGCTGCCGGGGATGACCGTCGTCTGCGGCGATTCGCACACGAGCACCAACGGCGCCTTCGCGGCGCTCGCCTTCGGCATCGGCACGAGCGAGGTCGAGCACGTGCTCGCCACGCAGACGATCACGCAGAAGAAGTCGAAGTCGATGCTCGTCAAATGCGAAGGTTCGCTGCCCACCGGCGTCACGGCCAAGGATCTCGTGCTTGCCATCATCGGCAAGATCGGCACAGCGGGCGGGACGGGCTACGCCATCGAGTTCGGCGGCTCGACGCTGCGCGGCCTCTCGATGGAAGGGCGCATGACCATCTGCAACATGGCGATCGAGGCGGGCGCGCGCGCCGGCATGGTCGCCGTGGACGAGAAGACCATCGAGTACCTGCGCGGCCGTCCCTACGCGCCGCAGGGCGAGCAGTTCGATAAGGCGGCGGTTTACTGGCGCACGATGGTGTCGGACCCGGGCGCGAAGTTCGACCGCGTGGTCGAGATCGATTCGACGCAGTTGAAGCCGCAGGTCACGTGGGGCACGTCGCCCGAGATGGTGGTCTCCGTCGAGGACCGCGTGCCCGATCCCGACAAGGTGAAGGACCCGGTCAAGCGCGAGGCGATGGAGCGCGCGCTCGAGTACATGGCGCTCGAGCCCAACATGCCGATCACCAACATCCGCATCGACAAGGTCTTCATCGGCTCGTGCACCAACTCGCGGATCGAAGACCTGCGCGAAGCGGCCGCGGTGGTTCGCCGCCTCGGCGCGCGCGTTGCCGGCAGCGTCAAGCTGGCGATGGTGGTTCAGGGCTCGGGGCTCGTCAAGGAGCAGGCCGAGCGCGAAGGCCTCGACCTCGTCTTCAAGGGCGCCGGCTTCGAATGGCGCGAGCCCGGCTGCTCCATGTGCCTCGCTATGAACAACGAGACGGTGCCGCCGGGCCAGCGCAGCGTCTCCACCTCCAACCGCAACTTCGTCGGCCGCCAGGGGCCGGGCGCGCGCACCCATTTGGCCAGTCCCGCCATGGCCGCCGCGGCCGCATTGGCCGGACACATCGTCGACGTGCGCACGATTTGACACGACAACCGGGAGCATCGCGATGAAAGCGTTCACCGTGCTGGAAGGGGTCGCTGCGCCACTGCTTCGCCCGAACATCAATACCGACATCATCATCCGCAT
>DATMJE010000196.1:0-12325 GCA_035553995.1 Usitatibacter sp.
CACGACATCGACCGCGGGGCCGTCGAGGTCGTCGAATTGCCCGCCGTCGATCGCCATCCAGAAGACGGTGCCGATCACGAATGCGAGCACGACGCTCAGGGGAATGAGCAGGAAGAGGATGTCCATCAGTGGCGCAGCCGCATGGCATTGGCGACGACCACGAGCGAGCTCGCGGACATGCCGATCCCCGCCACGAGCGGCGTCACCAGGCCCGCCACCGCGAGCGGCACCGCGACGAGGTTGTACGCCAGGGCCCATGCGAGGTTCTGCCGGACGACGCGGCGCGCACGGCGGGCGATGGCGGTTGCACGCACGAAGTCCTCGAGCGAGTCCGAAAGCAGCACCGCATCGGCGCGCAGCTGGGCAAGGTCCGCGCCGCCGCCCATCGCGATCGAGACATTCGCCTGCCCCAGCACCGGCGCATCGTTGATGCCGTCGCCCACCATCGCGACGCGCGCGCCACGCGCCTGCAGCTCGCGGACGTATTCGCGCTTGGCCTCCGGCGTGGCCCTTGCCCGCACCTGCTCGATGCCGAGCTCGGATGCCACGCGCGCGGCGGCGAGCGGCTCGTCGCCCGAGAGCAGGTGGATGCGCGCGCCGTGGGCACGCAGCTGCGCGAGCGCCTCGACGGCGCCGGCGCGCACGCTGTCGCCGAGGCGGAAGGCCGCGATCCAGCCGCGCTCGTCGCCCAGCCACACGACGGTGTCGTGGGAGCCGAGCCATGCGATCGGGGTGGGCTTGTGGTGAAGGCCGGCGACGAAATCGGCGCGTCCCAGGCGCAGCGTCGACGCCCCCAGGCGCGCCTCGACGCCGCGTCCGGGCTCGCTGCGATGGCCGTGCACCGCCGGCAACCTCGCCTCCGGCGCGGCCTCTGCCAGGGCGCGATCCAGCGGATGGGAGCTGCCGCGCGCGATGGCGGCGGCAAGGGCCCGGCACTCGCCGCGATGGCGGCTGCCGAGATCGATGGTCTCGAGCAGTCGCGGTTCTCCGCGCGTGAGCGTGCCGGTCTTGTCGAAGACGAAATCGGTCGCCGTGGCGAGCGCCTCGATGGCACGTCCGCGCGTCATGACCAGGTTGCGCCGTGCCATGGCCCCGGCCGCCACGGTCAGCGCGACCGGCGTGGCCAGTGCAAGCGCGCAGGGGCAGGTGACGATGAGCACCGCGACACCGATCGCCAGCGCACGCCCGGCGTCGATCGCGAGCCAGGCGAGCACGGATGCCGCCGCGGCCGCGAGGATCGTCGTCACGAAGAACGTGCTCGCCGCCTCCGCGGCCGCGACCCACGCGGGCCGCTCGGCGAGCGCGCGCTCCATCGAACGGTTGATCGACGAAAGCGCCGTGTCCGCACCCACGCGCTTCACGCGCATCACGCAGGCGCTTCCGGCGTTGATCGAGCCGCCGATGACGAGCTCGCCGCGGCGCCGCACCACCGGGCTGCTCTCCCCGGTGAGCCACGCTTCCCCGAACGTGCCCTCGGCGGTTTCGAGCTCCCCATCCGCGGGCACGGCTTCGCCCGGCTTCACCAGCACGCGCTCGCCCGGCGCGAGGAGCGCGACCGGCACCGTATCGTGTTCCAGGCCTTCGGCGGCGCTCAGGCGATGGGCGCTGCGCGGCACGAGGCGGGCGAGATGCTGCAGCGATCGCCCCGCACGCGTGCGGGCGAGGAGCTCCAGGTAGCGCCCGCCCAGCAGCAGGAAGACGAACATCGTCACCGAGTCGAAGTAGACGTCGCCCCTCCCCGCCACGGTGGACCACGCGCTCGCGGCGAACGCGACGCCGAGGCCGAGGGCGATGGGCACGTCCATGCCGGGACGCTTCAATTGCAGGTCGCGCCATGCGCCGCGCAGGAATGGCGCCGCCGAATACGCGATCACCGGCAGGGTGAGCAGCAGCCCCGCCCAGCGCATCAGTTGCGCGATGTCCGCGGTGATCTCGCCATCGCGCGCGAGGTACGCGGGGACGGCGTACATCATCACCTGCATCATGGCCAGCCCCGCGACCCACAGGCGCCTGAGCAGCGTGCGGCGCTCGCGCGCCTCGATCAGCTCGAGGCGGCCCTCCTCGTAGGGCCACGCGGCATAGCCCACGCGTCGAACGGCCGCGAGCAGCGCGCTCGGCAGCGTGAGCCGCGGATCGAAGCGCACGTTCGCGCGCCGCGTCGCGTAGTTGACCCGTGCGGCTGTGACCCCGGCGACGCGCGCAAGGGACTTCTCCACGAGCCAAGCGCACGCCGCGCAGCGCAACCCGTCGAGGAGGAGATCGGCTTCCGCGCTCGCCGGCGAAAGCTCGCGCACGAAATGGATGCGCACGGCAGGCGCATCGAAGGCATGCAGGTCTTCAGCCTGCCCGGCGGACGCCGTCGCAGCCTGCGACTTGCGCAGGCGGTAATAGTCCTCGAGGCCGAGGCCCGCAATGGAACGCGCTACGGCCTCGCAGCCGGCGCAACAGAACGCGCGCGTATCCCCGCCGGCCTCGAACGTGAAGGTAGCACCGGCCGGGACCGGCAGGCCGCAGTGGAAGCAGTCCTGCGCGCGGCCGGCGGCGGCCGGCCCGACGCTTGCGCGCGATTCCACTCAGCGGCCGTCGCTGTCCTGCGCGGCGAGCTCGTGGCGCATCATCTGCTCCATCATCGCCTGCATCACGTCCATGCGGCACTCGGCGGTCGTCTCGCGGCGCCGCACTTCGCGCATGCCTTCATGCATCGACTTCATGTGCAGGTCCATGAGGCGGCGCTGCTCGGCGCGATCGGTGGTCCACTCGATGCGGTCCATCTGCTCGTTCATCCGCGCCATGCGCTGCGGCAGGCCGTTCGCCCTCGGGTCCTTCGCGCACGGCGCAAGCTCTTCCGCCGCCGCGAAAGCGGTCGATGCCACGGCCAGCGTGCACCCAAGCGCGATCTTCGAGAGGGTATTCATGGCTACCTCCGGCTAAAGCCGGCGCGGGGAATCCCGGCGGCGTCCAGAGGACATTCTTGTCCCGCTTCCGAGGGGCAGGTTGATCGAAATCAACCGCACGCGTCGCCCCGGACGGCGGCGACGCGGCGCGCCGGGACGACCAAATCTGCGGTGCCCGGCGTTACTTCCCGGTCTGCTGTTGCTCCTGTCCTTGCGGCTGCTGTTGTTGCTGCTGTTGCTGCTGTTGCTGCTGCTGTTGCTGCCCGCCGCCGCCGGCCGCCTGGGGCTGGAAATCCGGCTCTCCCATCTGCCACAAGAGGAAGGAGTAGATATCCGCGAGCTCCTCGTTCGAACGATCGCGCTGCGTCCCGGGCCCGTGTCCCGATTCGCTGTCCAGCCGCAGGAGCACCGGCTTTCCGCTCACCGACGCCTGCTGCAGGCGCCCGGCCATCTTCCCCGGCTGCCACGGCAGAACGCGCGGATCGTTCATGCCCGCGGTGAGCATCACCGCCGGGTAGGCGGTGTTGTCCTTCACCTGCTGGTAGGGCGAGATGGCGCGCAACGCCTCCAGGCCCTTGGGCGTGGAAGCGGAGCCGAACTCCGGCACGTTCAGCGGCCCGCTCGGCATCGACTCGAAGCGCAGCATGTCCATCACCGGCACGCGCGCGATGGCCGCCGCATAAAGCTCGGGCTTGCGCACGATGGCCCCGCCCACCGGGATGCCGCCTGCGCTGGTGCCCTCGATCGCGAGCCGCGCGGGACTGGTGAAGCCGTAGCTCTCGAGGAATTCGGACACCGTGATGAGGTCGAGGATCGTGTTCACCTTGCGCGCACCGCGTCCCGCCTCGTGCCAGCTCTCGCCATACTCGCCGCCGCCGCGCACGTGCGCCACCGCGAGCACCCCGCCGCGCTCGAGCCACGCCAGCCGGCGCGCGTCGAACGAGGGATCGTAGGTGATGCCGTGGCTGCCGTACGCGCTCAGGATCGTCGGGTTCACGCGGTTCAACTGCGTGCCCTTGCGATAGAAGAGCGTGACCGGGATCTTGGTGCCGTCCGGGGCGGGTGCGTAGAGGCGCACGTCGTCCATCGCGGAGAAGTCGGCCGTCGACGCGGGGATGAGCTTCGTTTCGGCGATATTGCCGCGCGCATCCACCTGCACCACGCGGGGCGCGTCGATGAATCCCTGGATGCGCAGCACCGCACCCGGCACGCGCGCGTCGGTGACGAGCTGCGTGATCGCGACGTCGAACGGCGTGCGCACGTACTCGGGTTTCTTCGCCCCCAGCAGGCCGATCGGCACGCGCTCGAGGCGGTCCACGCCCGCCACCATCGTGCGCAGGTAGAGCGCGTCGCGCGCGAGGCTCATCGAGCGGATGACCGAATCGCCCTCGGGCACGACCACCCTGGCGCCGCGCAGCTCGCCCGTCGCCTTCATGTGCAGCACGCGGAAGCGCTCGGCGTTCCTGTGCGAGAGCAGGTAGAGGTCGTCCTTCCAGCCGTCGATGTCGGTGACCTCGTCCTCGTACGAAACGATGCGGCGCCAGCGCGGATGGCCGGCCGCCAGGTCGCGCAGGTCCGCCACGTGCACGGCGATCTCGTTGCGAACGCCGTCGCGCGCGATGGCATAAGCCTGCCGGCCCTCGAGCGGGATGAAGAGCGACGGAAAGACGAATTCCGGCACGTCGCGCGCGCCGCCCACCGCTGCGCCGAAGACGATCTCGTCGTGCGAGGTCTCACGCCCGAGCACATGCCGGTAGACGCGGACGTTCGCGTAAGCCTTCGCGCCGCTGTTGCCCTCGGGCACGCGGGCGTAGAAGAACGATTGGCCGTCGGGATGCCAGGCGAGCTGCGGGTTGAAGCGCGTCCGGTCGATCTCGAACGGGAGGACCTTGCGCGTATCGACCTCGACCACGCGCAGCAGGGAGTCCTCGCTGCCGCCGGCGGAAACGCCCACGGCCACGTGGCGGCCGTCGGGCGACGGCATGAACCAGTCGATGGCGGCACGCCCGCCGCCACGCAGGGCATTGGCCGGATCGACCACGACGTGCTCCGTGCCGGCGAGCCCGTCGCGCACGCACAGCACGGGTGTCGTCGCGGGAGGTGCCAGCTTGAGGTAGAAAACGCGGTGGCCTGCGAGCGTGAGGTGCGTGACGACGGTGGTCGTGTCGGAGAGCGCGCGGATTCGCGCGAGCATCTTCTCGCGGCCGGGGATGGCGTCGAGCGTGGCACGCGCCTGCTTGCCCTGCTCGTCGAACCAGGCCTTCGCACGCGTATCGGAAGCGTCCTCGAGGTAGCGCCAGGCGTCGTCCGGGGGTGCCTCCGCGGCGACGGCATTGGCGAGGGAGAAAGCCGCGACCAGCGCGGCAGCGAAGCTCGTGAGGGGTTTTTTCATGGTGTCGGCAGGGTGAACTGCAGCGCGGCGAGGCGCGCGTAGAGGCCTCTCTCGTCGACGAGAGAGGCGTGGTTTCCGGTCGCGACGGTGCGCCCGCGGTCCATCACCACGATGCGATCGCACGATTTCACCGTCGCGAGGCGGTGGGCGATGATGAGCGTGGTGCGCCCGCGCATGAGCTGCGCGAGCGCCGCCTGCACGGCCTTCTCGCTCTCGGCGTCGAGCGCGCTCGTGGCTTCGTCCAGCAGGAGCACGGCACGGTCGGCGAGGATGGCGCGCGCGATGGCGACGCGCTGGCGCTGCCCGCCCGAAAGCTTCACCCCGCGCTCTCCCAGCGGCGTGCGCATGCCCTCCGGCAGCCTTTCCACGAAATCGATCGCATGGGCCTGCTCGAGCGCATGCCACACCTGTGCATCCGTTGCCTCGGGCCTGCCGTAGCGTACGTTGTCGAGCAGCGTCGTGGCGAAGATCACCGGCTCCTGCGCGACCACCGCGATGCGGCGCCTGAGCTCTGCCGGATCGGCGGTGCGCGCATCGACGCCGTCGATCGTGACGCGGCCGGCCTCGGGATCGTAGAAGCGCAGCAGGAGCTGGAACACCGTGGTCTTTCCCGCACCCGACGGCCCAACGAGCGCGACCGCCTCACCCGGCTCGACCGTGAGCGAGAAAGCGTCCAGGGCGGCCGAGGCCGGACGCGACGGGTAGTGGAAAGTGACCGCCTCGAGCGCGATGCGGCCGCGCGCCGGCTGCGGCATCGGCCGCGGATTCGCCGGCGCACGGATGCGCGATTCGGTCGCGAGCAGCTCGAGCACGCGCTCGGAAGCGCCCGCCGCGCGCTGCAGCTCGCCATAGAGCTCGGCGAGGACGAAGGTCGCATTGGCCACGATCACCGCGTAGAAGATGAAAGCGGTGAGGCCGCCCGCGGAAAGCCGGCCCGCGAAGACATCGTGCGCCCCCACCCACAACAGCAGGCCCACCGCGCCGAACGCGAGCACGATCACCGCGGCGATGAGCATCGCGAGGTACGAGGAGCGGCGCACGGAGGCGCCGAACACCGCCTCCACCGCGCCGGCGAAGGTGCGGCTGTCGGCCGGCTCGTGCACGAACGCCTGCACGGTGCGGATCTCGTGCAGAGTCTCCACCAGATGGGTCGACACATCGGCCACCCGGTCCTGCACCGCGCGCGACAGGCGCCGCACCCGCACGCCGAGCACGCCGATCGGCAGCAGCACGAGCGGCATGCAGGCCAGCGCCAGCATGGTGAGCTTCACGCTGGTGAAGAAGAGCATCGCCACGCAGCCTGCGAGCGTCACCGCCATCCGCAGCGCGTAGAGGAAGGCACCCCCCATCACCGCCTCGACGAGCATCACGTCGCTGGTGACGCGCGAGGCGACTTCGCCCGTGCGCGCATCCTCGTAGAAGCCGGGCGAGAGGATGAGCAGGTGGTCGTAGATGCGCTGGCGCAGGTCCGCCGTGAAGCGCGCGCCGATCCAGTAGACGTTGTAGACGCGCACCCACGTGAGCAGGCCGAGGGCCACGATGAGGCCCGCGAGAGATGCGAGCGTGCGGTCGAGCATGGCCTCGCTGCCGCGCGCGAAGCCGTCGTCGATCACGATCCTGAGCCCCTGGCCGATCACCAGCACCATCGCTGCCGACAGCAGCACCGCGACCAGCGCCACCCCCACCCGTGAACGATGGGGGGCCAGCAGCCGGAAGAGCGGAAGGAGCTGTCGCAGGAGCGCGCGATCAGCCGCCGCGACGCATCACGGGGCGTGAGACGGTGCCGGAGACGGCGAAGGCGCCGCGGTCCTGGGCGACCTGCGAGCGGATCTCGAGGGTCGCGCGGCCGTTGAGGGCGCTGTTGGGAGCCACATCGATGGTGCCGCTGCCGCGCAGCACCCCGCCCTGCAGGTTGACCTGGCGGAAGTTGGAGTGCCGGTCGGCGGCGCCGTATTCGCCGCTCAGCTCGACGAAGCGCGTGACGCCCGCGCGCTGTGCGGTGTCGGTGGCCTGCATGACCGCCACGAGGTCCACGTTGCTGATCGTGCCGTCGGTGAGGCGGAACTTGCCGTGCACGCGCGGCGCCTCGAAAAGCGTCTCCGGCGTGGCGCTCTCGGCCACGACCTTGAAGTCGCCATCGAGATGGCCGGTGACGGCGATGTCGCGCGTGAACGGCGGCAGCAGCTCCTGTGCGTTCACGCGATGCATGGTGAAGTCCGATTCGAAGCGCACCCGGTCGCCCCACGTGACCTTGATCGCGCCGGCGAGCTTGCCGCCGAAGGCCGTCGCCTCGAAATCGGGCGCGAGGAAGGTGCCGTCGGCAAGCTTGCCCTTCAGCGTCGCTTCGGTAACGGTGAGCGGCACGCCGACGGGAAGCGTCGCATTGCGCGCGGTGAGCTCCACGTCCGTGCCGCCCTGGCCGGGTTTGAGCCGCGCGGTCCACCCGCCCGTGGAGCTGATGTTCGCGTCCAGGAGCCGGCCCTTGCGCGAGAAGGCAAGCCGCACCGCCGACAAGGGCTCGACGCCGGGCTTCACATCGAGCTTCACGTTGCGCAGCACGATCGAGTCGATGCCGCCGGCGGCGTCCTTCCCCTGCTCCTGCGCCCATAGCGGGATGCGCTTCACGGCCGAGCTGGCGATCGAGACATCGTCGAACTCGAGCGCGTTGATGGCCGGCTGTTGCCCGAAGAGCGTCGTGAGGTCCATGTAGATGCGGCCGTGCACGGCCTTTGCATCGAGGAGCTTGCCCACGGCGATGTTCTCCACGTTGAGGTGCGGCGTGGGCCACAGGCGGAAGGTGGCCGAGCCGATCGCCACGTCGTCGTGCAGCCACGCGGACATGGAGCGCTCGATCTTGGCCGCGTACGGGCGCAGCGGCACCACGTGCAGCAGGCCCACGACGAGGATGAAAAGGGCCGCAACGCCGTAGAACGCCGCCTTCACGATGCCCGGGCCGCTGCGCACGCGCCGGCGTAGCGGCTTCTGCGCCGCGGCCGCATCGGGCTCCGCCTCGGACTTCGTGCGCAGGATCTCGGCGATCTCGCGCGCCTTGCGCGCCTGCTCGTCGCGAAGCCGCTGCTCCTCGGCTTCCTCGGCCTTCGCCCTGGCCTCCATGTAGGCCTTGGCCTGGGCCTTCCCCTCGATTTCCGCGCGCTTGCCGAGGTCGGCCTCGAGCTCCGCCTGCACCTGGACGCGCACATCCTCGGCGATCGTTTCCTTGGCGCGGCGCTCGGCGGCGACGGCGGCGGACAGCGCCTTCTCGCGCTTGTCGCGCTGGTGCATTTCGGCGGAAAGCTCGCGTTCGCGGCGCTCGCGCTCCTGCACTTCGGCCGCCAGCTCGCGCTCGCGCTTCTCGCGCTGCTGCAGATCCGCGGCGAGCTCCCGCTCGCGTTTGTCGCGTTCCTGCTTCTCGGCCGAAAGCTCCCGCTCGCGCTTCTCGCGCGCCTGCTTTTCCGCGGACAGCTCGCGTTCGCGCTTCTCGCGCTCCTGCTTCTCGGCGGAGAGCTCCCGTTCCCGCTTCTCGCGCTCCTGCTTCTCGGCGGAAAGCTCGCGTTCGCGCTTCTCGCGTTCCTGCTTCTCGGCGGAGAGCTCGCGTTCGCGGCGCTCGCGCTCCTGCGTCTCGGCGAGGACGCGCGCCTCCGCTTCCATCTTGCCGCGGCGCTCCTCGTCGAGACGCCGCGCGGTCTCGGCCTGCTCGCGGGCGCTCGCCTGCGCTTCCTCGCGGGCGTGGCGGGCGTCCGCCTCCGCTCTCATGCGAGCCTCGGATTCCGCGGCCGCGCGGGCTTCGGCCTCGGCACGCAGCTTCGCTTCGTGGTCCGCACGCTCGCGCGCGTCGGCATCGGCACGCACTCGCGCCACCTGCTCCGCGGCCGCGAGCACGCCGCGCTCCTCGCGCAGGCGCTCCTCGAGCTCCGCGCGCGCGGCGAGCTTCGCCTCCGCCATGATCTGCGCGTGCATCTCGGCGCGCGCCTTTTCCCCGATCTCGTTGCGGAGCAGCTCTTCCATCTCCGTACGAATGCGCGCCTCGATCTCGTCCTTGAGCCGCGCCTTGAGCTCGATCTCCGCGTTGCTCGCCTCCTCGGCCTTGCGCCGGGCGGCGGCTTCCGCCTCCGCACGCGCACGGGCGAGCGCCTGCGCCTCGGCTTCGGCGCGTGCACGCGCTTCGGCCAGGGCCTGCGCCTCCGCCTCGGCCTTCGCCCGCAGCTCGGCGAGGCGGCGACCCTCCACTTCCTCGCGCGCCTTCTGCTCGGCGGTGAGGCGGGCCTGCTGCTCCGCGAATGCGCGGCGGCGCGCTTCCTCCTCGCGCATCTTGGCTTCGAGCTCGACCTTCGCACGCTCCGCCGCTTCGCGCGCGCGACGTGCCTGCTCCATCGCGCGCTCTTCGGCTTGCTGCTTGGCACGCGCCTCGGCCTCGAGCTTCGCGCGCGCCTCGGCCTCGGTCTTGGCCTTCAGGCGT
The DNA here is from genome assembly GCA_035553995.1 of Usitatibacter sp. Classification (GTDB taxonomy): domain Bacteria; phylum Pseudomonadota; class Gammaproteobacteria; order Burkholderiales; family Usitatibacteraceae; genus Usitatibacter. The sequence goes on from DATMJE010000196.1 coordinate 9,743, forward strand.
GCGGCCTCGTGCGCCTCCTCGCGTATCCTGCGTTCGGTGGCCTCGCGCGCCTTGCGATCGACATCGGCGCGCTCCTGCTGGCGCGCGAGCTCGCCCACGTCGTTCGACGCGGAAGGCATCACGCGTTGCGTTGTGCCGGGGTGGGTTCCGCTTCCCCCACCTTTCTTGAGGCTGGTGAAATCGAAGTCGTCTTCCTCGCCCCCGAAGTCGAACTCGTCCTTGCGTGTCTCGAACACGCGCGCGAACCCGTCCCTGGTGAGCTTGGTGAGCGCGATCTCGAGCGGCGCCTTCTCGATGTCGGCGCGATCCATCAACTGCCCGAAGTTCGACTTGCCGTCGATCAGCTTCAGGACCTTCATCAGGTCCTTGGGGAGCGAGGCGGAACGCTGGTTGACCTGCGTGATGCCCTTCGCGGTCTTGGTAAAAACCGTTGCTCGATCCATCGGCTCCCCGCGCGTGATCTCTTGTAGCTGCCGGACCAATAATGGCATGAATTCAGGAGGTTGAAAAATGAACCCGGTCACACGCACGCGAGTCTCACGGGCAGCTTGTAATCCCCCGCCGCGCTCGCGCGTTATAGGGACAAGTGCCCGTTCCAGAACGGGAATTCCCAAAGAAAAGGACCCTGCAAATGCGTTTCGTCGCTGCCCTGCTGCTCGCCACGGCGTCCCTCCTTGCCATCGGCGCCTCCGCCCAGGAGGTGCCCGGGCGGGTGGGGCGTGTCTCGTTCATCGAAGGTCCCGTCGCCATCTACCAGGATCCGGATACCGGCTGGGAGCAGGCCTATGTGAACTCCCCGCTCACCTCGGAGAACTCGTTGTGGACGGAGCCGGGCTCCCGCGCCGAGGTGCGCGTGAGCGCCACCGCGTTGAGGCTCGACGAAGCCACGCAGCTCGATGTCGCGCGCCTGGACGATGATTCACTGCGGGCGAGCCTCGTGCGCGGCTCGCTTGCCATCCGTGTCCGCCACGACGATTTCGGCGAGCGCCTCGAGATCGATACGCCGGAAGCGCGCTTCATCATTCGCAAGGAAGGCCGCTATCGCGTGGATGTGGATCCGGACCTGGGCGAAACCCGCTTCGTCGTGTTCAACGGCGATGCGCGCATGGAAACCGCCAATGGCCGCGTGCGCATCGATGAAGGCCGCATGGTCCGCATTTCCTATGGGGACTATGCGTTCGAGCGTCCCAGCGGCGGCGATTTCGATCGCTGGGTCCAGGCGCGCGATGCCCGTTGGGTCGAAGGCCCATCGGTGCGCTACGTCTCCACCTTCGTGACGGGTTACGAGGAGCTGGATCATTACGGGCAGTGGATCCAGGAGCCGGGCTATGGCGCGCTGTGGGTGCCCACGCATGTCGGCACGGATTGGGTGCCGTACCGCTATGGCCACTGGGCGTATGTGCGTCCGTGGGGCTGGACCTGGATCGACGACCAGCCGTGGGGCTATGCGCCATTCCACTATGGCCGCTGGGTGCAGGTTCGCGACCGCTGGTGCTGGTACCCGGGCGAACGCATCGCGCGCCCGGCCTGGGCTCCGGCGCTCGTCGCGTGGGTCGGAGGCTCGAGCTGGAACGTGGGCGTTTCTTCCAGCGGCCCGGTCATGGGTTGGTATCCGCTTGCGCCCAACGAGCGCTACCGCCCCTGGTACCAGGCCAACCAGGCCTACGTAACTCGCGTGAACAATATCGCCAGCAGTGGGGCCGTCGAGCGCGCGCGGCACGATCGGCGCCCGGACGAGTTCAACCGCACGCAGGCCGTAACCGCCGTGCCGCGCGAGCAGCTCATCGCCCGCCGCCCGGTGCAGCAGTCGATGGTGCGCGTGGCGGCCGATGCAGCGCGCAACGCACAGGCCGTGCAGCCGCAAGCGGTCATGCCCACGGGCAACGAGCTCCAGCGCATGCGCGCCGCGCGAGCGCAGACCGCGCCGCCGAACATGGTGTCCGCTGCTCCGCAGCGAAACCCCGCCGCGCGCGGCCCCTCCGCACAAGACGGTGTTGCACGCGCGCCCGCCGCCGCGCCCTCGATGCCGGGTGCAGCGCCGTCGACACCGGGCGCCGCGCCCTCGATGCCGGGTGCGAGTCCCGGTGCGCAACGTCCGGCACCCGCGCCGCAAACCGCAGCGCGGCAGCCCGTCGGTCCGCTCGCGCGCCCGAGCTTCGCGCGTCCGCAGGCCGCACCGGCGCCGGCACCCGTAGCCGCAATGCCTGCGGCGCAGCCCCCTGCGCCCGGCGTCCCTGCGTCCCCCGCTCCGGGCAATCCGCTCGCACGCGGCAACGCGGAGCGTGATCGCGGCGAGCAGCAGCGCCAGCAGCAGGAAGCCGCGCGCCGCGCTACCGAGACCCAGCAACGCGCCCAGCAACAGCAGGAACAGCAACGCGGCCAGCAACAGGAGCTGCAACGTGCCCAGGAGGCTGCGGCGCGCAACCAGCAGGAAGTGCAGCGCCGCGCGGCCGAGGCACAGCAGCAGCGTACGCAACAGCAGGCGCAGCAGCAGGAAGCCCAGCGCCGGGCGGCCGAGGCGCAACAACAAGCGGCCCAGCAGCAGCAACAGGAGGCCCAGCGCCGTGCCGCGGCCGAAGCGCA
>DATMJE010000197.1:0-4533 GCA_035553995.1 Usitatibacter sp.
GGGTGTGCGCATGCCCGCGACGCGCCTCATCGATGTCGGCAAGGGACGCGTCGCTTTCGCGGCGGAACGGTTCGATCGAAAGGGCGCCCAGCGTATCCACATGCACTCCGCAGCGGGCTTGCTGGAGGTCGATCATCGCGCACCTTCCCTGGACTACGATTCGCTCCTGCGCCTTGCACGGCTGCTCGCCCACAGCCAGGCCGAGGTCGAGGCGATGTATCGCCTGGCCGTGTTCAACGTGCTCGCCCACAACCGTGACGACCACGCGAAGAACTTCGCCTTCCTGCGTGATGCGCAGGGCGACTGGTCGGTAGCGCCGGGCTTCGACCTCACGTTCTCCATGGGGCCGGGTGGCGAGCACACGACGAGCGTGCTCGGGCGCGGCAGGGACGTCACGGTGGAAATCCTGGGCGCTCTCGGCGTGGGCGCATCGATTCCCGCGTCCACGTGTGCCGGCATCATCGACCAGGTGCGCGCGGCGCTGGCAACGTTTCCCCGCATTGCATCGGAGCTCGACGTTCCGCGTTCGACGACCCGCCAGGTCGCGCGGACGCTCGGCGTAGCGCCTGCAAGAAAAAAAAACGGCGCCCGGAGGCGCCGTTCTGGATTCAGCGGATGACCGCTGCAGGTTTTTGCTTCTTTTTATTTTTTGGTTTCTTCTTTTTTCGGTTCGCCGGGCTTGGCCGGCTCGTTCGGCGAGGGTGCCGAAGGCGGCGTGGCGGCAGAGGGCGCGGCGGGTGCCGTGGCTCCCGGTGCCTGCGCGTTGAAGGGCGACGTCTGGCCGTTCTTCACGATCGCGATGGGGACGACCTTGCCGTTCGACAGCTTGAAGATCGTCATCTCGGCGTCCTTGCGGTCGCCCTTCTGGTCGAACTCGACCTTGCCCGTGGCACCCGTGAAGGACACGTTGAAGAGCTCCGGCGTGAACTTCGCGGGATCGGTGGAGTTCGCCTTCTTCATCGCCTCGAATACCGCGAGCGTCGCATCGTAGAAGTACGGCGCGTACTGCTTGATCTCGCCGTACTTCTTCGTGAACGCGTCGACGAATTCCTTGCTCGCGGCCTCGCGCGGCAGTCCCGCCTGCGAGCACACCATGCCCTCGGCCGCCTGTCCCGCGAGCTTGCCCATCTCGTCCGTGCACGCGCCGTCGCCGAAGGCGAACACCGCCTTGATGCCGAGCTCGCGCGCCTGCTTGAGCATCGGCCCGCCGGTGGCATCCATGCCGCCGTGGAAGATCACGTCCGGATTCTTCGCCTTGATCTTGGTGAGGATCGACTTGAAGTCGGTTTCCTTGTCCGTGGTGCGCTCGCGGCCGACGATGTTGACCTTGCCGCCCTTGAGCGTCTTCTCGACCTCGTTGGCGAGCCCTTCGCCGTACGCGGTCTTGTCGTCGATGATCGCGACCTTCTTCGCCTTGATCTCGTTGGCGATGTAGGAGGCGATCGCAGGTCCCTGCTGGTCGTCGCGGCCGACGGTGCGGAAGACGGTCTTGAGCCCGCGCTCGGTGAGGGCCGGATTGGTGGCCGAGCCCGAGAGCATCGGGATGCCCGCCTTGTTGTAGATCTCCGAGGACGGGATCGAGACGCCCGAGTTGAGGTGGCCGATCACCGCGGCGACCTTCGCGTCGACGAGCTTCTGCGCGACGGTGGTGCCGGTCTTGGGATCCGCCTGGTCGTCCTCGCTCTGCATCTCGAACGTGACCGGCTTGCCGTCGATCGTCATCTTCTTTTGGTTCGCCTGGTCGACGGCCAGGTGCACGCCGTTCTCGTCGTCCTTGCCGAGGTGGGCGATGGAGCCCGTAAGCGGGCCCGCGTGCGCGATCTTGACCGTGATGCCGGCGGGGGCGGCCGGAGCCGCGCTGGTCGTGGTGGTGCTGCTCGTGGTTTCAGCCTTCTTCGGCTCTTCCTTCTTGCCGCAGGCAGCGAGCGCGAGCGCCATCGCAACGGCTACGCCGAGCTGGTTGGACCTTGTCATTGGACTCTCCCTGGAGGGTGGCGCGGGGGATGCGCCGACCGAGAAGGCCCGAATTATGGGTAGGCGCGGCGGTGAGTGTCAAATGAACGCCGCGGCGTGCCGCGCGAAAAGGCCCGCTCGCGCGGGCCTTTCGATGCGGCGCAAGCGCTTCGAGCGCTTACTTGAGGGAGAGGATCCACTTCACCAGCGTCTTGATGTCCTCGTCCTTCACCTGGGTGTTGGGCGGCATCGGCACCTGGCCCCAGACGCCCACGCCGCCTTTCTTGACTTTCTCCTCCAGCATGGCCGCGGCCTTGGGGTCGCCGCGGTACTTGTTGGCGACATCCATGTAGGCGGGCCCGATGACCTTCTTGTCGACGGCGTGGCATGCCGTGCACGCGTTTTTCTGCGCCAGCTCGAGGTTGGCGAACACGGGCGACGCGATGGCCGCGAGCGCGAGGGTGGCGGTGAGCGAAACGATCTTCTTCATCACGGGCTCCTTGGAACGGTGGACGGGGCGGAAGGGCGAGGAGCGGGCATTGTGGGCAAATCGAGCGCTGCGCGCAATTCGTCGATTGAAGCGATCGGCGCGCGACACGCCATGCCCTCGCAGAGCCAGGCGTTGACGGCGGCTCCAACGGGCTTCGCGAGGGGCGGCGGCAGGTCGCCTGTCCCGTCCGCTACGAAGAGCGTCAGGGTCGAATGGAGGTAGGCCGCGTCGAGGAGCGCATGCCAGGGCGCGAGCGCATTCGACGGGCCGCGCACGACCAGCGTGCGCGGTGCGGCCATCTGCTCCTCGAGCGCCATCAGCAACGACCCGTAGGCGGGCGGCTGGCGTTCGATGGCGGGCCAGAAGAGGGCGACCGTGCCGAGCGCCGCATCCGAATACCGCGTCTCGCCGGTGATGAAGGCGAGGCGGTGGAGTGCCATCGCGGCGATGCCGTTTCCCGAAGGCGTGGCGTTGTCCGGGCCCGGCTTCGGACGATGGATGAGCGATTCGTGGTCGTGCGCGGTGAAGAAGAAGCCGCCACCGTCGCGGTCGAGGAAGCGCCCCATCAGCGCTTCGGCGATCTCCTCCGCCCAGGCGAGGTCGCCCGGTCGAAAATCGGCCTGCAGCATCTCCAGCAGCGCACGCAGCAGGAACGCGTGGTCGTCGAGATACGCATCGAGGTGCGCGCGGCCATCCTTGTACGTGGCGAGGAGGCGGCCATCCTTCCATAGCGTCGCGTGGATGAAATCGAGCGCACGGCGCGCGGAATCGAGCCACTCGGCGCGGCCGAAGACGCGGGCCACGCGTGCCATGCCCGCGATCATCAGCGCGTTCCATGACGTGAGGATCTTCTCGTCGCGGCCGGGACGCACGCGCTTTTCACGCGCGGCGCGCAGCTTCGCACGGGCCGAATCGAGCAGCACCTGCGCCGATTCCCCGGCCATCTGCAGCTCGCGCTCCACCTCCTCGGGCGAACGGGCGACCACGAAATGCCAGTAGCGATTCTCGAAGTTGGGCGGACGGTCGAGCCCGAACACCGCGGAGGCGACCGCGAATTCCTCGGGCAAGAGCAATTCACGCACCTCATCGGGCGTCCAGACGTAGAACTTGCCCTCGTGGCCTTCGGAATCCGCATCGAGCGACGAGTAGTAGCCGCCCTCCGGCGATTGCATCTCGCGCAGGACCCAGGCCGCGGTCTCCACGCACACACGCTCGAAGAGCGGCTCCCGCGTCGCGGCCCACGCATCGGCGTAGAGGCGCAGCAGCCAGCCGTTGTCGTAGAGCATCTTCTCGAAATGCGGAATCGCCCACTCTGCATCGACGCTGTAGCGCGCGAAGCCGCCGCCCACCTGGTCGTAGATGCCGCCCTGCGCCATCCTGCGCAGCGTGAAGGTGGCCATCTCGAGCGCGCGCTCGTCGCCGCTCGCGGCGTGGCGGCGCAGCAGCAGCTCGATCGCATCCGGATGCGGGAACTTGGGCGCGCCGCTGAAGCCGCCGTGCTCGGGATCGTACGACTGCGCGAGCATCTCGAACGCCTCGTCGAGCGCCGCAGCCGACAGCTCCGAAGGATGCGCTCCGCCCCGCGGCTGCGTGCGCAGCAGTGCCGCGGTGAGCTGCTCCGCCTGCGCACGCACGTCGTCCTGCCGCTGGTCGTAGATGCCGCGCACGCGCTCGAGCAACTGCGGAAAGGCGGGCATGCCGTAGCGCGGCTCGGCCGGAAAATACGTCCCGCCGAAGAACGGCTGCTGCTCGGGCGTGAGGAACATCGTGAGCGGCCAGCCGCCATTGCGCTGCGTGAGCATCACCTGCGCCGTCTGGTAGATCTGGTCGATGTCCGGGCGCTCCTCGCGATCGACCTTGATGTTCACGTAGAGCTCGTTCATCACCCTGGCGATCGCCGGGTTCTCGAACGATTCGTGCGCCATCACATGGCACCAGTGGCACGCCGAATAGCCCACGGAGAGGAGGATGGGCTTGCCCGTGCGCTTCGCTTCCGCGAGCGCCTCTTCACCCCAGGGGTACCAGTCGACCGGATTTTCCGCGTGCTGCTGCAGGTAGGGGCTGGTTTCTTTCGCTAACCGGTTGGGCAT
>DATMJE010000198.1:0-19752 GCA_035553995.1 Usitatibacter sp.
GGGATCCAATGCATCGCCAGCATCTGTCATCCCAGCGCAGGCCGGGATCCAATGCATCGCCAGCATCTGTCATCCCGGCGCAGGCCGGGATCCAATGCCTCGCCAGCAGCTGTCATCCCGGCGCAGGCCGGGATCCAATGCATCGCCAGCAGCTGTCATCCCGGCGAAGGCCGGGATCCAATGCCTCGCCACCAGCTGTCATCCCGGCGCAGGCCGGGATCCACTGCTGCACCACCTTTCCATCCCGGTCTCGGATCTCCAGCGTTCCGCCGATTTCTATGACGCGGTGCTGGGCGCGTTGGGCTACGTTCGAGCCTGGGCCGCCGGGCATGAGGTCGGCTACGGCGTCGACGCCGGCGAAGACCAGTTCGCGATCAAGTTTCGCGGTTCTTCCCCGTCGGTGCCGGGCGCCGGTTTCCACATCGCCTTCGCTGCCCGCACCCGCGAGGCCGTCGCAGCCTTCCACCAGCAGGCGCTGGAGCACGGGGGCCGTGACGACGGCGCCCCGGGCCTGCGGACGCAATACGCGCCGGATTACTACGCCGCTTTCGTGATCGATCCCGACGGCTATCGCATCGAGGCGGTGCACCGCGCGTGACGCGGGGCGTTTCCGGTGGCTGGTCGGACAACCGGGAGCTAGTCGTACAGCCCTTCGCGAGCCTTGCCGCGGAAGACGCGGTAGGAAACGCCGGTGTAGAAGACGATGAACGGCAGCACGATGGCCGCGCCGATGAAGAGCACCCGCAGCCCCGTCGGGTGCGCCGCCGCCTGCCAGAGCGTGAGGCGGTCGATCACGACGAAGGGGAAGAGCGAGTAGGCGAGCCCCGCGAACGCGAGCACGAAGATGGCGACCGCCGCGGCGAACGGCTGCCACTCGCGCCATTTCTGCCCGCGGGCGAGCCGCGAGGTGGAGAACCAGAGCCACATGCCGGCGGCGAACGTCGCGGCCGGCAGCACCATGACGCCGAGCGTGCGCGGGAAGTCGAACCACTTCTCGCGCACGGTTGCGCTCACGAGCGGCGTGCCGAGGCTCACCAGCACCACGCCGAGCGCCACCCAGATCATTCCCCAGCGCGTCCAGGCGATCGCCTTCGCCTGCAGCGGCCCCTCGGTCTTGAGGATGAGCCACGTCGCGCCCAGCAGGACGTAGCCGCCGCAGAGGCTCGCGCCGACCACGAACGCGAACAGCAGGTAGCCGAAGCCCGGCTCGAAGCCGGTGATGTAGCGCCCGAGCATCACGCCCTGCCAGAAGGAGGCGCCGAACGAGCCCGCCCAGAAGATCCAGTTCCACAGCTCGCGGTGCCAGCCCAGCGCCTTCACGCGCAGCTCGAACGCGACGCCGCGCAGCATGAGGCTCACGAGCATCGCGACCACCGGCAGGTAGAGCGCCGTCAACACGATGCCGTGCGCCGCCGGAAATGCCGACAGCAGTATGCCGATGCCGAGCACGAGCCACGTCTCGTTCGCGTCCCAGAACGGGCCGATGGACGCCACCATGCGCGACTGCTCCTTTTCCGTCGCGGCGGGCATGAGCATGCCGACGCCCAGGTCGTAGCCGTCGAGCACCACGTAGGCGAGCACGGCCAGGCCCATCACGAAGAAGAAGATCAGCGGCAGGTCCAGGGAGTCCATGGTCAATCCGCGGCCGTGGCGGCGGCTGCGACGGGCGCGCCGGTGGGCGCGGCCGTGCCGGCGCCGTGCCTCGCCATGTGGGTGAGCACCACGATGTAGGCCAGGAACATCGCGATGTACGTGAAGATGTAGGCGGTGAGGCTGGCACCGAGCTGCGCGCCCGATATCTCGCCCGCCGCGTCCGCGGTGCGCAGCAATCCCGTCACGAGCCACGGCTGGCGGCCGACCTCCGTCACGATCCATCCGGAAAGCGTCGCGGCCCAGCCGGCGAAGGTCATCGCCGCCAGTGTCCACAGCATCCACGTCGGCGGGTGGCCGCGGCCGCGCAGGCGCCACGCGCAATACCACGACACCACCAGCATCACGATGCCGATCCCGACCATCGCGCGGAAGGCGAAGAAGAGCGGCGGCACCGGCGGATGGTCCCTGAACGTGTCGAGTCCCTTGATCTCGCCATGGAGATCGTGGGTGAGGATGAGGCTGCCCGCGTACGGCACCGTGATCGCGAAATCGTTGCGGTGCGCCTGCTCGTTGGGAATGGCGAACAACGTGAGCGGCGCCGGACTCTCGGTTTCCCAGATCGCCTCGAGCGCGGCGATCTTCGCCGGCTGGTGGTGCAACGTGTTGAGCCCATGCATGTCGCCGGCGAGGATCTGCAGCGGGATGAGCACTGCGGCGGTCTTCACGCCGGCACGCAGCGTGCGCAACGCCATGCGGTCGCCGCGCTCGTGCAGCAGGCGCCACGCCGACAGTCCCGCCATGACGAACGACGCCGTGAGCCCGGAGGCGAGCAGCATGTGCACGAGGCGGTAGGGGAACGACGGGTTGAAGACGACCTCCACCCAGTCCTGGGCGATCCACTGGCCGTCCTGGAAAACCTGGCCCGAGGGCGTCTGCATCCACGAGTTGAGCGCGAGGATCCAGAAGGCCGAAACGGTGGTGCCGACCGCGACCAGCAACGTGGCGGTGATGTGCACCCAGTCCGGCACGCGATTCATGCCGAAGAGCATGATGCCGAGGAACGTGGCCTCGAGGAAGAATGCGGTGAGGACTTCGTAGGCGAGCAGCGGACCCGCGATCGCGCCCACCGTCGTCATGTATCGCGGCCAGTTGGTGCCGAACTGGAACGACATCACCACGCCCGTGACCACGCCCATCGCGAACGTGAGCGCGAAGATCTTCACCCACACCTTGTATGTCGCGAGCCACGCCTCGTCGCGCGTGCGCTGGTAGGCGATGCGGAAGCCCACGAGGAACCAGGCGAGCGCGATCGTCAGGCTCGGGAAAAGGATGTGAAAGCCGATGTTGATGCCGAACTGCGCACGCGCGAGGAGCAGGGCGTCTTCCATCGCGCCCATTCTAGCTACAATGTGCAATGGCTGAAGCGCTGCCACAAGCCGCGCGGGATGTGTCGCGCCGCGGCAAGCTCAAGATCTTCTTCGGGGCCTTTCCCGGGGCGGGCAAGACGGATGCGATGCTCGCCGCCGCACGCCGCATGAAGGAAGCCGGCCACGATGTCGTGATCGGCGTGCTGGATATGCACGGCCGCGGCGACGTGGCCACGGCGAGCGCCGGCTTCGAGGTGATTCCCGCGCCGCGCACGCCCGACGGCAAGCCCACCGCCTGCGAGCTCGATCTCGACGCCGTCCTCGCGCGGCGTCCGCAGGTGGTCCTCATCGACGACCTCGCGCATTCGAATCCGCCGGGGTGCCGCCATCCCAAGCGCTGGAACGACGTGGACGAGCTGCTCGCCAACGGCATCGACGTCTTCACGACGATCAGCGTGCAGCATCTCGAAAGCCTGAACGACGTGGTGGCCGGCATCACCGGCATCCCCGAGCGCGAGACGGTTCCCGACACGTTCTTCGATACCGCCGAGGAAACGGTGATGGTGGACATGTCCGCCGACGAGCTGCTGCTGCGCCTGCGCGAGGGCAAGATCCCCACCGCGCACGTGGCGGAGGGCGAGAAGGTCTTCCGCAAGGGCAGCCTGCTGGCATTGCGCGAGATCGCGCTGCGGCGCACCGCGGACGTGGTCGAAGACGAGGTCGTCAAGTACCGCACGGCGGAGAAGATCGCCGCCACGTGGAAGACGCAGGGCCGCATGCTCTGCTGCGTGGGGCCCGATCCGGGCACGGAACACGTCGTGCGCAGCGCCGCGCGCCTCGCGAGCCACCTCGACGAGGAGTGGACCGCGGTGTACGTGGAAACACCGCGCCTGCAGCGCCTGCCCGCACAGGACCGCGCACGCACGCTGCAGGTGGTGAGCCTTGCCCGCGAGCTCGGGGCCCGCACGGTCATCCTCACCGGCAACAACGTGGCCGAGACCGTGGTCGACTACGCCCGCAGCGAGAACATCTCCACGTTCGTGCTCGGGCGCGCGAAGCGGCGCGGGCCCTTCGGCCGCACGCTCGCCGACAGGATCGGCGCCGCGGGCGACGATTTCGACGTGGTCGAGATCGGCCACCGCGAAGGCGATGCGGACGCGATCACCGCGCCCAGCTTCAAGGATGCGCCCGATCCGCGGCGTGGCGAGAAGCGCGTGCGCTATGCGTGGACCGTGCTCGCGTGCGTCGCGACCACGATGGTGCTGTTCGCGCTGGGACGCGCGCTCGACCTCGCCAACTTCGCGATGGTGTACACGCTCATCGTGCTGCTCGTGGCCCTGCGCTGGGGACGCGGCCCCGCCATCGTCGCCGCCGTCCTGAACGTGGTCGCGTTCGATTTCTTCTTCGTCCCGCCGCGCTTCACGCTGATGCCCGAGCATCCCAACCACTTCGTCACCTTCGCGGTGATGCTGATCGTGGGCGTGATCATCGGCCAGCTCGCCGGCAACATCCGCTTCCAGGCGCGCGTGGCGTCGCATCGGGAGCGGCGCGCGCGCACGCTGTACGAGTTCGCGCAGGACCTGGCCAAGCTGCAGAGCACGTCGGAAGTGATCGAGAAGACCGAGGACTTCATGGCGCGGCGCTTCGGCGCGCGCGTGGCGGTGCTGGTGCCCGACGTGACGGGATCGCTGGTTTCGCCCACCTCGCGTGGCATGAACAACCCGTTCGACAGCACCACCGCGCAATGGGCGTACGACCAGTCGCAGCAGGCGGGGGCCGGGACCGACACGCTCGCGGGCAACGAGTACCTCTTCCTGCCGTTGCGCTCTCCCAGCAAGACGCGCGGCGTGCTCGCGATCCGCCCCGAGCGTCCGCGCGACCTGCTGATCCCCGAGCAGCGGCACCAGTTCGAGATCTTCGCCGCACTGGTCGCGACAGGGCTCGAGCGCGTGCATTACATGGACGTCGCACGCGACGCGCTGCTGATGGCGCGCATCCAGGGCGGCGACCTGCGCCTCGAGCTGCAGCGCAAGCCGCTGCGCGAGCTGGCCGATGCGGGGCTCAAGTCGCTGGGTGCGGTGCTGGCGAAGCACCCGGTGACGCTCGACGTGGCGCCGGACCTGCCGCTGGTCTCCGTGGATGTGCCGCTCATGGAGCGCGTCTTCACGAGCCTGCTCGGAAACGTGGCCAAGCACACGCCCGCCGATACGCCGATCCTCGTGGCCGCTCGCGTCGCCGGGGATCACCTGGACGTGCGCGTCGAGGATTCGGGACCGGGCCTGCCCCAGGGGCGCGAGGAGGCGGTGTTCGAATCGTTCTCGCGCGGCGAGCAGGAGCCGGCGCGCAAGGGCGCGGGCCTCGGGCTCGCCATCAGCCGCGCCATCATCGAGGCCCACGGCGGCACCATCCGCGCCGAGCGCTGCGAGGAGAAGGGCGCGCGCTTCGTCTTCACGCTGCCGCTGCGCCGCGGCTGAAGGCTATTGCTCGAAGCGCGAGCCGCCGACGATGGCGTCGATGGTGCACGTCTCGCTGGTGTTGAGCTGGATGTCCATGCGGATCTGCATTTCCGTCGGCGTGAGCAGCCAGTCCTTCGCGGTGAAGTTGCCGCGCTTGCCGTCGCTGCAGAAGTAGGAGCCGGTGAGATGGCGCCGCGTGCCGTCCTGCGAGTAGGTCCCGTTCCACGTGCAGGTGAGCCCCGTGACGGCGGTCTCCGAGATGGTGAAGAGCCCGTCCTGCAGGCCGATCTGGTACTCCGCGTAGGTGCCGTGATCGCCGTTGGCCGCAGGGTTCGTGCAGTTGGAGCGGCGCTCGATGTTGGCGCCGTTCCAGCGTCCCGTGATCCGCGGCGCGGCATCGGCCACCTCGCGGATCACGAACGACTGCAGCGGCTCCTGCCATTCGAGCACGACGCTCCTGCCGATCGCAGGGAAGTCGTTGAGGGTCACCTGGCCCGCCTTGCCGCGCAGGAACTCGCCCCCCAGGTCGGCCACGGCGATGTGGCGGCTCGCGAACTCGACGCCGTCGGCGAGCGCGCGGATGGTGTGCGCTCCCGGTCCCAGCACCGCCCAGTTGAGCAGCAGCCCGAATCCCGTGTTGCGCTTGCCGCAGGCGGCCGCCGTATCCAGGCGATCGGTGCCGTACGCGGCCGGCATCGGCGCATTCGAATCCACCTGGATGTCGATGCGCTGGGCGTCGCAAAACCAGCCGGAGATGACGCTGATGCCGCTCACGGTCGCATCGGGTTGCGGATTCTCGAGCACGCCGGCCGCATGTGCGGTTGCCGCGGCTGCGGTGGCGAGGATTGCGGCGACGGCGTTCAGGAGGCGCATGCCTTTCAGACACCCGCTTCGCCCGGCGTTTCCACCGGACTGGTTCCAATGGCCCATCAAAAGCCCGGATTGCGCGACGCAGCTTCCGGGATGGGCATGACGCGCGCAAGTCCGTCTAAACTGTGCACCGGTTGCATCGGGGCGCGGAGGATGGGTTCATGGCGATGGTGACGGATGAGCTGCAGGCTTGGGTGGGACGCACCGAAAGGCGCGACGACGTCATCACCGCGGCGCCGCTGGTGTCGCTCGCGGCGCTGCTCGATCGCGACGATCCTCCGCCGCGCGAAGGCGATGCCGCTCCTCCACTGGCGCATTGGCTCTATTTCCTCCCGGCCTATCGCCAGTCGGAGGCCGGGCTCGATGGCCACCTGGCCCATGGCGGGTTCCTGCCGCCGCTCGATCTGCCGCGCCGCATGTGGGCGGGAAGCCGCCTCGAGTTCGCGAAGCCCCTGAGGGTGGGCGCTGCGGTGACGCGCGTGTCCACGATCAAGAGGATCGAGGCCAAGCAGGGACGCAGCGGTGCGCTCGCGTTCATCACCGTGCGCCACGAGGTGAGCGACGCCGAAGGCCCGGTGCTCGCCGATGAGCACGACATCGTGTTCCGCGGGGAAAGCACGCCCTCGCCCGAGATCGACCCGGCGCGCACGGACGAGTCGTGGTGCCGGGAAATCGCGCCGACGCCGCTGCTGCTGTTCCGTTATTCGGCGGTCACCTTCAACAGCCACCGCATCCACTACGACTATCCGTACGCGACGCAGGTCGAGGGCTACCCGGGGCTGGTCGTGCACGGGCCGCTCACGGCCACGCTCCTCATGGACCTGCTGCGCCGCGAGAAGCCGGGCGTGGCGCCGCGCACGTTCGAATTCCGCGCGCGCCGCCCGCTCTTCGACATCGCCACTTTCGAGATCTGCGGCAAGCCCGTGGGCGACAGCGCCTACCTCTGGACGCGCGATGCCGAGGGCGCCGTCACGATGGAAGCCGAGGCCACGTGGTGAGGCGCGTGTAATGCTCGTCAACTGCGTCGCCTACGACCACGGGCGCAAGCTTGCCGACATCCCCAGGGAGCAGATCAGCGAGTACCTGCGGCAGCCGGGCCGCTTCGTCTGGGTCGGGTTGAAGGACCCGACCGCCGAGGAGCTGGAGGCGATGCAGGACGAATTCGGCCTGCACCCTCTCGCGGTCGAGGATGCGCGCCACGGCCACCAGCGCCCCAAGATCGACGAGTACGGCGATTCGGTCTTCGCGGTGCTGCACAACATCGAATGCCACGGCGGCGAAATCGAGGTGGGCGAGGTGAGCCTCTTCGTCGGGCCCAATTACGTGCTGTCGGTGCGCCAGCGGACCGAGCAGGGGTTCGCGTCGGTGCGCGAGCGTGCCGAACGCGAGCCGCAGCTCCTCAGCCACGGAGCCGGCTTCGTGTTCTACGCGATCATGGACGCGGTTGTCGATCGCTACTTCCCGATCGTGGACACGCTCGAGACGCAGCTCGAAGGCGTCGAGGCGCGCATCTTCGAGGGCAGCTCCGCCCGCGCGAACATCGAGGCGCTCTACGACCTCAAGCGCAAGCTGATGACCGTGCGCCATGCGGTCGAGCCGCTGATCGAGTCGGTGCACAAGCTATTCGGCGGCCGCGTGCCGCAGGTCTGCGCCGGCACGCAGGATTATTTCCGCGACGTCTACGACCACCTGCTGCGCGTGAGCACGCAGCTCGACGGCCTGCGCGACATGGTGATCACCGCCATGTCGGTGAACCTCTCGATGATCCAGCTCGGCGAGGGCGAGGTCACCAAGCGGCTCGCGGCCTACGGCGCGCTCGTGGCCGTGCCCACGCTGATCGCGGGCATCTACGGCATGAATTTCGAGCACATGCCCGAGCTCAAGTGGATCTTCGGCTACCCCGCCGCGCTGGCCGCCATGGCCGGCATCGACATGTACCTCTTCCGCCAGTTCCGCCGCTCCGGCTGGCTTTGACCCCAAAATCGGGACGTACCCCATTTCCCGTATGGCGGGATGGCGTTCTGCTATCCGGGAAATCGGGTGCGTCCCCATTTCCCGCATCGCGGGATGGCGTTCCGCTATGCAGGAAATGGGGTACGTCCCGATTTTGGGTCAGTCGGCGCCGAGGCGGTCGGCGGCGGATTCGGCGAGCAGCCAGTCGCGAAAGGCGGCCACGCCGGGATTCTGGAGCGCGGATTCGGGCGTGACGAGGTAGAAGGCGTAGCGCGTCTCGGCGGCGAGGTCGAAGGGGACGACCAGCCGTCCCTCCTCGACTTCCGTGGTGAGCAGCGGCCGGAGCGCCAGCGCGACACCCATGCCCTCGAGCGCGGCTTCGAGGGCCAGCGACGCATCGCTGAAATGCGTGCCCCGTGATGCATCGACGCCCTCGACTCCCGCCTTCTCGAGCCAGTCGCTCCAGGTGGGACGCGCGCCTTCCTCGATCACGGTGTCGTCGTGCAGCAGGTTGTGGAAGCGCAGGTCCTGGGGCGTCCTGAGCGCCTGCTTGCCCTTGAGGAGCTTCGGGCTGCACACCGGCACGTAGCGGGCGGAGAACACCTCGTCGACCTGCATCCCGGGATAGTGGCCGCTGCCGAAGCGCACCATCAGCAGCGGCGCATCCTCGCGCGCGTCGAAGACGGGAACGATGCTGCCGTTGTCGCGGCCGTCGATCATCGACGGGCGGCTCGCGATGTGCAGCTCGAGGCTGGGATGCGCGAGCGTGAAGCGCGAAAGTCGCGGCACGAGCCAGCGCGCCGAGAAGTTCGGCGGCGCCATCACCGTGAGCGCGCATGCCTCCTCGCGGGCGCGCACGCGCTGCACCGCCGCGGCAAGGCTCTCCAGGCCCTCGCGCACCCCCGGCAGCATGGCGTGCGCCTCGGGCGTGAGCTCGAGGGCGCGCGTGAGCCGGCGGAAGAGCGTCACACCCATGTGGTCCTCGAGCAGTTTCACCTGGTGGCTCACGGCGCCCGCGGTCACGTGCAGCTCCCGCGCGGCGTTCTTGAAGCTGAGGTGGCGTGCGGCCGCCTCGAACGCGCGCAGGGCGTTCAGGGGAGGGAGGCGTCCGATCGCTGGCTGGCTGCTCATGACTCAACTTTTCTCGTGTGTCGGCGAAAAACAAATCGGTTGTTGCACTGCAACATGGACACTATATTTGTTTCGCAGCCCCCCGTTCAAGCCCCAAAAGGCGCGCGGGCAAAACAAAGGATCCCAAAAGGAGAGCGTCCATGAGCAGCGAATCCCGCCACACCGACTTCCAGTCCATCGAGGACCTGATCATTCAGGCCCGCCTCGAGCGCACCGTCACCCTGGCGCACCTCTTCGCCGACGGTGTGGAAGCGCTGGGGCGCGGCGTGAACCGGGTCGTGCATTCCGTGATCGGCGGCTTCGCCAACGC
Organism: Usitatibacter sp.; assembly: GCA_035553995.1. GTDB lineage: Bacteria > Pseudomonadota > Gammaproteobacteria > Burkholderiales > Usitatibacteraceae > Usitatibacter. The sequence goes on from DATMJE010000198.1 coordinate 9,681, forward strand.
GGCCAATGCGCGCACCGTCGAAGCGGACGCCTTCATGCGCAGGTCCATGTCCCGCCACTGACCGAACCCTCGCCCGGGCGTCCGACAACCTCCTCCTCCTCTGTCGGGCGCCCGCAAGCGCGGGCCGTGCGCGGGAACGGCGTAGCATTGCCGGCTGTCCCGTCCACGACGCCGCGCCATGACCCTTCCCACCCTCCTCATCCTTCCCGGGCTCCTCGAGGACGCGGACGCGTTCGAGGAGCTCATCGGCGGCGTCCAGGACGTGGCCGTCTGCGTCGTGGCAGACATGACGCGCGCCGACAGCATCGCCGGGCTGGCGAAGAACGCCCTCGCGCAGGCGCCGCAGGGGCCGCTCATGCTGGCTGGGCACTCCATGGGGGGCTACACCGCGCTCGAGGCAATGCGCCAGGCTCCCGGCCGCGTGACGAAGCTTGCGCTTCTCAATACCCATGCGCGCCCGGACACCCCCGAATCCACCGAGAACCGGCGCCGCCTGATGGCGCTCGCGGAACGCGATTTCGAGGCCGTCATCAACACGCTGATGCCGAAGCTCATGACCGCGGAGCACCTCCAGGATCCGGTGCTCACCGGCATCGTCGCGGGCATGGCGCATGGCGTCGGCGTGCAGGCGTTCAAGCGGCAGGAGGATGCGATCATCAACCGCATCGACAGCCGGCCGCACCTGGGCGCCATTCGCTGCCCCACGCAAGTAGTTGCGGCGCGCGACGATGCGATCATGCCCGTGGAACTGCTCGAGGAGCTGGCGCGCGGCATTCCCGGCGCCCGGCTGGACATCGTGGAGGACTGCGGCCACATGGCCTCGATCGAGCAGCCCGCCGAGGTGACGCGGATCATGCGGGAGTGGATCGAGCGCTGACGAAACGCAGTTCCACGCCGCCGGTCCAAGCAGCGCTTCCCCGCTTCCACCACCAACGCACAAAGGGAACCTCCATGAACCTGCACCTGCTCCTGAGCCCGCTCATCGCGCTGATCGCCGGCATCCTGATCCTCGTCATGCCGCGGCTGCTCAACTTCATCGTCGCCATCTACCTCATCGCCATCGGCGTGCTGGGGCTGCTCGGCGGCATGCGCTGATGACGGCGCTTCCCACCCTGTCGCTGCTCGAGACGCGCGTTCTCGGCGTGCTGGTGGAGAAGCAGCACACCGTCCCCGACACGTACCCGCTCACGCTGAACGCGCTGGTGTCGGGGGCGAACCAGAAGACGGCGCGCGACCCGGTGATCGAGGCCACCGAAGGCGAGGTGCAGGCGGCGCTCGACCACCTGAAGGGGCTGTCGCTGGTGGTGGAGTCGAGCGGCGGGCGCGTCATGCGCTACGCGCACAACGTGGGCAAGGTCCTGGGCGTGCCGCCGCAATCGGTGGCGCTCCTCGCGATCCTCTTCCTGCGCGGGCCGCAGACCGCGGGCGAGCTGCGCATCAACAGCGAGCGCCTGCACCGCTTCGGCGACATCCTCGCGGTCGAGGGCTTCCTCCACGAGCTCGCCGAGCGGCCGGCCGGTGCCCTCGTGCGCGAGCTGCCGCGCCAGGCCGGCGCGCGCGAGACGCGCTGGGCGCACCTGATCTCGGGCGAGCCGGTGGTGCCCGCGTCCGCGCCGACCGCTTCACGCGGATCTTCGTCTGTTGAGGCGGTGGGGGCGAGCGAGATGGCGGCAATGCGCGCGAACGTGGACCGGCTGGAGGCGGAGGTGGCGGACATTCGCGAGAAACTCGCGCGCGTCTGCCGGGAGCTTGGTATCACCGGCTTTTAGCCTCTTTGCTCGGGCGTCGAGGGGGGTACCTGCTCGAGCGGCGTTTGTTGGATTCGGGTGCGCCGGACCTGGCTGCAGCACTTCAGCGTGGCCTCGAAAGGCAACCACGGCTTTGTCGAGGCTGGATGCAAAAACCTTCACTCTGCCGGTGCCATGGGCGGGCAACCACCTCATCGCCGCTCGAGCAGGTACGCCCCCTCGACGCCCGCGCTGCGCACCGTCTGCCGACGGCTTTCGACAGGTCCGACGCTCTTTACCTCTCGTATCGCGTCCCCCACATCCTCCATTGCTGCCATCACGGCTTTTGATGCAGGACGTCGCTGTTCGAATTGGAGCGGCGATGGGAGCCGAAGAACCGCGAGATGTGCAAAGCGCGCGAAAGCGAAGCCGGCGTCGAGCGCGTGAGCGATCGATAGCGGAGAGGGCCGCGTTGAGCGCGAGAGCGCTCTACAGCGGCGTGCCGAACAACAGGTCGCGGCGCGACTTACGCCTGGACGTTGGCGAGGGGCGTCCGTTATTCGAGCGGTCCCCGAGGTGGTTGCCCGCTATGCCACCGGCCTAGTGAAGGTTTTTGCCCGCAACCGCGTCAAAGCCGTGGTTGCCTCTTAACTCCCCGCTCAAGTCCTGCAAAGAGGTTCCGGCCTATTCAACGCCATCCAGGACCGCTCGAAAACGGACCCCCTCGCCAACGTCTTGCAGAGCGAATTACGCAGAGCCGCCCTTCGAACCGGAAGTCTTGGTGGTGTCTTCGAGCACCTTCTTCGTGACCCTGCCCACGCGGTCATAAACGACCTTCCCCGTCGGATCGTAGATGCGCGTCGCGGGCAGCGCGTGCGGGGTGCCCATCTGGTCCTCGACGCTGTCGTCCGAGAGGACGAGCGTGTAATCGTGGCCCACCTTCGTCGCGAATTGCTTCACCTTCGCCGGGTTCTCGGCGTCCATCGCGATGCCGATCACGACCACGTCCTTGTGCGCCTTCTGGAAGGCGGAGATCTCGGGGATTTCCTGGATGCAGGGCACGCACCACGTGGCCCAGAAGTTCACGACCACATAGCGCCCCTTGTAATCCGCGAGGCGGTGCTCCTTGCCGGTGGTGTCGCGCAGGTCGAAGGCGCTCGCGCCGGCGTCGAAGGCGAGCGCGAGGGCGGCGACCGAAAGAAGGACCCGCGGAAGCGCGCGGACGAACGCAGTGGATTTCATGGGATGTGCGCGGGGCAGCCGATGAGGGAACATAGGTCCATTATCCCCTGCGGGCGCCGCCCTGGAAAAGCCGCCGGCGCCTAGGAGCCGTCGTCCGCTGTTACATCCGTCTTGTCCGGCCGGCCGTCCGCGCCCCGGTGCCACTTGCGCGCCTCGCGCCGGGCCTTGCGCAATGCATGGCGCAGGCGCCGCGGCGGCGGAGGCGGTGCGCCGGTCTCGCGGATCGCATAGCCGTCGCGGCCGACGCGCTCGACCATTCCGCTCGCGGTCATGTGGTGCAGCGCGTCTTCGAGCTGGTCGAGCGGCATGCCGGTCGCCGCCCGCAGGTGCTCGAACGGGACGGCCGCGCCGCGCGCCTCGAACAGGTGCCGCGCGAGGGCCACCGCATGGCCATAGCGCGGATCGTGCTTCGGTGCCTGGGTCCAGAGGCGGCTATTCCAGTACTCGAGGCTCGCGGTGAGCTCCGCGCCGAAGAGCACCACCAGCCACGACATGTACACCCACAGCAGGAAGAGCGGCAGCGCGGCGAACGTGCCGTACACGGCGCTGTAGGTCGGTGCATAACGCACGTAGATCGCGAAGAGCTCCTTCGCCGCCTCGAAGAGCATCGCCGCCACGAGCCCGCCGACCGCGGCGTGCGTCGTGTGGACGCGACCGTGCGGCACGATGCGGTAGAGCAGGAAGAAGGCGATCGCGCTGAAGAGCGTGGGGATGAGCCGGAGCAGCGCCGGGTTCGCGATCTCCGGCACGCCCACGCCCGCCGACAGCGTCATCACGTACGTGGTGATCGTGACACCCAGCCCGATGAGCAGCGGGCCCGATACCAGCAGCACGAGGTACGCGAGGACGGAGAGCCAGTACGGGCGCCGCCCGCGCGACTTCCAGATGGCGTTGAACGAGCGGTCGATCGTGAGCATCAGCACCGTGGCGGTAACCATCAGGAACACGAGGCTGTAGGTCGTGAGGCGCCGCGCGTTGTGCGCGAACTGCGGCATGTACTCGGTGATGATGCGTCCGGCGATCTCGGGCGCGAGGTTCACCAGCAGGAAGATCCTCAACTGCACCATCGCTTCGCGGAAGAACGGCGCCGAGGAAAGCAACGCCACCGCGATGGCGAAGACGGGCGTGATCGCGAGCAGCGACGTGTACGTGAGGCTCGCGGCGACCTGCGGGGCGCGATCGTCGCGCCAGCGCGCGAAGACGAAGCGCAGGAATCCCACGACATCCGCGAGGCTGGGGCGCGTCCGCGCGTTCGCGGCGTCTTCAGGGGGTCGGGTGCTGCTCACCGTTATCATGTTACCGAATGGAGATCCTCGTCCTGTATTACAGCGCGACCGGCTCGGTGCGAAGCCTCGCGCAGGCGGTCGCCCGCGGCATCGACAGCGTCGAGGGCGTGCGTGCGCGCGTGCGCACGGTGCCGAAGGTTGCGCCGGTCACGGAAAAGGCCGCGCCTCCCGTGCCGGACCACGGCGCTCCGTACGCGGAGCTGCGCGATCTCGCGGAATGCGCGGGCGTCGCACTCGGCTCGCCCACGCGCTTCGGCAACATGGCGGCCCCCCTCAAGTACTTCATCGACGGCCTCGGCGCCGACTGGGCGCGCGGCACGCTCGCGGGCAAGCCCGCCGCGGTCTTCTCCTCGACCGCATCGATGCACGGCGGCCAGGAAGCGACGCTCATCTCGATGATGCTGCCGCTGCTGCACCACGGCATGTTGCTGGTGGGCCTTCCCTACACGGAGCCGGACCTGAACGCCACGCGCTCGGGCGGCTCGCCGTATGGCGCGACGCACGTCTCCGGCGCGGCGAACGACCGGCCGGTGACCGACGAGGAGACGCGCCTCGCGTTCGCGCTCGGCAAGCGGCTGGCGACCGTCGCGCGCAAGCTCGCGGCGTGAATGCCGCCCTCGCCCGGCGCGCATGGCTCGCCGCCTGCGCGTGCCTCATCGCGCTCATCCTGCTGGGCCTCGCGTGGGAGCTTTTCCTCGCACCCGTGCGTCCCGGCGGAAGCTGGCTCGTGCTGAAGATCCTGCCGCTCATGGCAGCGCTCTTCGGCGTGCTGCGCGCCCGTCGTTACACCTTCCAATGGACGACCCTGCTCGTGTGGCTCTATGCGGCCGAGGGTGCCACGCGGGTGTGGACCGATCGCGGCCTTTCCGCGCAGCTCGCGCTCGCGGAGCTCTTGCTCTCGCTCGCGTATTTCGCCTCGGTGGTGCTCTACCTGCGCTCGACGCGCGCGACGCCGCAATAACTCAGCCGCGCGCTTCCCGGCGTGCGCGCAACCAAGCGATCACCACCGGCAGCAGGCTCAGCGCAACGATCCCCAGGATGATCGCGGTGAGGTTGCCCTTCACCCACGGGATGTTGCCGAAGAAGAAGCCCGCGTAGACGAGCAGGCACACCCACGCGACGGCGCCCGCCAGGTTGAACGCCGTGAAGCGCGACGGCGTCATCGAGCCCATGCCCGCCACGAATGGAATGTAGGTACGCACGATCGGGACGAAGCGCGACAGCACCACCGCCTTGCCGCCGTGCCGTTCGTAGAACGCGTGCGCGCGATCGAGGTATTCGGGATTGAGCCAGCGCGAGCCGCGGTCGGTGAAGAAGTGCCGGCCCAGCCAGCGCCCGATGGCGTAGTTGGTGGTGTTGCCGAGGAAGGCGGCGGCAACCAGCACCAGTGCCAGCAGGTGGGCATTCATGCCGCCCGTGGCCGCCACCGCGCCCGCCACGAAAAGCAGCGAGTCGCCCGGCAGGAAGGGCGTCACCACGAAGCCCGTCTCGGAGAAGATGATCGCGAAGAGGATGGCGTAGATCCACACCCCGTACTCCGCCACCATGCGGACGAGGTGGACATCGAGGTGGAGGACTACGTCGACGAAGCCGGAGACGAGCTCCATCAGTAGCCGGCCGCCGCTCTCACGGCGTGGTCGGCTCGACCGCCTTCTTCTCGGGCTTCACGAAATCCTCGCGCGAGGCGCCGAGGTACATCGCGAGCGGGCACGCCACCAGCACCGACGAGTAGATGCCGAAGCAGATGCCGATGGTGAGCGCGAGCGCGAAGTAATGCAGGCTCGCCCCGCCGAAGAAGAAGATCGACAGCACCATCATCTGCGTGCAACCGTGCGTGATGATCGTGCGCGAGATGGTCCCCGTGATGGAGGCATCCATGATCTCCGGCACGGTCGCCCGGCGCATCTTGCGGAAGTTCTCGCGCACCCGGTCGAAGACCACCACCGACTCGTTCACCGAGTAGCCGAACACCGCGAGCACGGCCGCCAGCACGGGCAGCGAGAACTCCCACTGGAAGGCGGCGAAGAAGCCCAGGATGATCACGACGTCGTGCAGGTTGGCGATGATGGTCGCGAGCGAGAAGCGCCATTCGAACCGGAAAGCGAGGTAGATCACGATGCCGATGCAGACGAAGAGGAGAGCCAGCGCCCCATCGGTCGCGAGCTCCGAGCCCACCTGGCTGCCGACGAACTCCACGCGGCGCAGCTGCACCGAGGGGTCGGACGCCTTGAGCGCGGCGATCACGGCCTGCGACTGCTTGTCGCGCTCCGCATTCTGGCTCTGGCCTTCCTTCGTCTTGAGCGGCAGGCGGATCAGCACGTCGCGCGAGGTGCCGAAGTTCTGCACCGACACGTCGGTGAGCCCGATCTGCTGCAGCGCGGTGCGGATCTTCTCCGGCTCGGCGGCGTGGTCGTAGCTCACCTCCATCACCGTGCCGCCGATGAACTCGATCGAGAAGTTCAGGCCGCGCGTGGCGAGCAGGATGACCGAAGCCACGAACACCAGCGCCGAGATCACGTTGAACACCAACGCGTGGCGCATGAAGGGAATGGTGCGGCGAATGCGGAAGAATTCCATGGCGTGCTTCCTGTTCTGGGGCGGGCGCGGCTAGGCGCCGGCTTTCGGGGCGCCGGTGGCGCGGTGCCAGCTCGTGTTGCCGATCGACAGCCGCGCCACTTTCTTGCGCCCGCCGTAGATCAGGTTCACGATGCCGCGCGAAACCACCACGGCGCTGAAGATGGAGGTGAGGATGCCCAGGCAGTGCACGACGGCGAAGCCGCGCACGGGACCGGAGCCGAAGGCGAGCAGCATCAGGCCCACGATGAGCGTCGTCACGTTGGAGTCGAGGATGGTGGCGAACGCGCGCTCGTAGCCCGCCTGGATCGCCATCTGCGGCGTCATGCCGGCGCGCAGCTCCTCGCGCACGCGCTCGTTGATCAGCACGTTGGAATCGATGGCCATGCCGAGCGTGAGCGCCACGGCCGCGATGCCCGGCAGCGTGAGCGTGGCCTGCATCATCGACAGCAGGCCCACCAGGAAGAGCAGGTTGCACGCCAGCGCCAGCACGGAGATCACGCCGAAGAGGGCGTAGTACGCGATCATGAAGAGCGCGATGGCGATGAAGCCGCCGATGACGGCGTGGTAGCCCTTGCGGATGTTGTCGGCGCCGAGGCTGGGGCCGATGGTGCGCTCCTCGATGATGTCCATGGGAGCCGCGAGCGCTCCGGCGCGCAGCAGGAGTGCCAGGTTCTTCGCTTCCTGCGCGCTCGGCATGCCGGTGATCTGGAAGCGGTTGCCGAACTCCTCCTGGATCACGGGCCAGGTGAGCACCGTGGTGCCGTTCTTCTCGACCAGCATCATCGCCATGCGCTTCTTCACGTTCTCGCGCGTGGTCTGGCGCATGATGCGCCCGCCGGTGTCGTCGAGCACCATCTGCACCACGGCACCACCGCCGCGGTCGGGTGAATCGAAGCCGGGCTGTGCGTCCTTGATGCGATCGCCGGTGATCACGACGGACTTCTTCACCAGCACGGGCGCGCCGTCCTGGTCGAAGAACTTGTCGGTGCCGAAGGGCGCCGGCTGGTCCTTGTACTGGGCGAAGGCCTCGCGGCCCATGCCGGCGGCGTGGTCCTCGGAGACGAGGCGCACTTCCAGCGTGGCGGTGCGGCCGAGGATTTCCTTGGCACGCGTCGGATCCTGCACGCCGGCGAGCTGCACCACGATGCGGTCGCTGCCCTGCTGCTGCACGATCGGCTCGGCGACACCCAGCTCGTTCACGCGATTGCGCAGCGTCTGGATGTTCTGCTGGAGCGCGAGATCCTGGTCGCGCTTCACGACCTCGGGCTTGATGGTGGCGACGAGCGCCGTGTCCTGCTCGCGGATGGCGAGATCGGGCATCGCCTCGCCCATCGCCCGCAGCGCCGCGGCGCGCTGCTCGGCCTCGCTGAAGCGGATCACGATGCGGTCGCCCTCGCGTGCGAGGCCGGAGTAATAGATCTTCTTCTCGCGCAGCAGGCTGCGCGCATCGCCCACGTAGCGCTCGATCGACTTGTTCGCCGCGGCCTTCATGTCGACCTGGAGCAGGAAGTGCACGCCGCCGCGCAGGTCGAGGCCGAGGTACATGGGCTTGGCGCCCAGGGCCTGCAGGAAGTGCGGCGAATTCGGCACCAGGTTCAGCGCCACCACGTATCCCTGCCCCGCCTTCTGCTGGATCACGTCGCGCGCATGCAGCTGCGTATCGGTGTCCGCGAAGCGATAACGCAGGGCGGACTCGTCCTGGTCCTCGCCCATCACCGCCACGTTGGCGGCCTTGAGCGCCTCGTCGATGCCAGACTTGAGCGCGCTATCGACCTTGACGCTCGAGCGGGCGCCGGAGATCTGCACCGCGGGCACCTCGCCGAACATGTTCGGCGCGGCGTAGATGAGGCTCACGACGATCGCGATCGCGATGATCGCGTACTTCCATGCAGGGTATCGGTTCATGGCGGACCTTAAATCGCGTCCTTGATGGTGCCCTTGGGAAGCAGCGTGGTGATGGCCTGCCGCTGCACCGCGACCTGCACGTTGTTGGCGATCTCGAGGGTCACGTAGTTGTCGGTGATCCTCACCACCTTGCCGAGCAGGCCGACGGCGATGACCTCGTCGCCCTTCTGCAGGGCATCGAGCATCGTCTTGTGCTCCTTCGCCTTCTTCATCTGCGGGCGGATCATGAGGAAGTAGAGGACGACGAACATGAGGATGATGGGCAGCATGCTCATCAACGTGTCGCCCCCCTGTGATGAACCCAGTATCTGGGCTTGGGCAGTACCGATCATCGGACTGTGCTCCGCTGCGGAAATAATTGAATCGACAGCCTTTTCAGGCCGACGGGATAACCCGAGATTCTAGCATGCGGGAGGCCTCGAAATCGCGCCGGAAAGCGGCCAATTGACGCAGCGCGATGGCCTCGCGCAGGCCGCGCATGAGGTCGTGGTAATAGGCGAGATTGTGGATGGTATTGAGCCGCGCGCCGAGGATCTCGTTGGCGCGGTGCAGGTGGTGAAGGTACGCGCGGGTGAAATTGCGGCACGTGTAGCAGCCGCAATCCGGGTCGAGCGGGCCGGTGTCCTCCCGATGGCGCGCGTTCTTGATCTTCACGTCGCCGCGGCGCGTGAAAAGCCAGCCGTTGCGCGCGTTGCGCGTCGGCAACACGCAATCGAACATGTCGATGCCCGCCGCCACGGCAGCCACGATGTCCTCGGGCGTGCCCACACCCATGAGATAGCGCGGCGCTTGCGCGGGCAGGCGCGGGGCGGTGTGGGCGACGATGCGGTCCATGTCCTCCCTGGGCTCGCCCACCGAGACGCCGCCGATGGCGTAGCCATCGAAGCCGATGCTCGCCAGCCCGGCGAGCGATTCGTCGCGCAGGTCTTCGTACATGCCGCCCTGCACGATGCCGAAGTGCGCATTCGGATTGTCGCCGTGCTGGTGCTTCGAGCGCGCCGCCCAGCGCAGCGACAGGCGCATCGATTCGGCAGCCTGCTCGCGCGTGGCCGGATAGCCCGTGCATTCGTCGAAGATCATCACGATGTCGGAGCCCAGCACGCGCTGGATGCGCATCGATTCCTCCGGCGTGAGGAAGAGGCGATCGCCATTCACGGGCGACTGGAAGGCGACCCCGTCCTCGCTCACGCGGCGCAGCTCCCCGAGGCTGTAGACCTGGAAGCCGCCCGAATCGGTGAGGATCGGCCGGTCCCAGCCCATGAAGCGGTGCAGTCCCTGGTGCGCGGCGACGAACGGCAGCCCGGGCCGCAGCCAGAGGTGGAACGTATTGCCGAG
>DATMJE010000199.1:0-10988 GCA_035553995.1 Usitatibacter sp.
CGAGCGCGGCGAAACCGAAACCGAGCGGCGTGTGCAGCGACGAATCGCGCGTGAGGGGCCAGCGTCCGCGCACGGCCAGCACATGCAGGCGGTTGTGCGGGTGGGCGAGGATCTGGCCCTCGCGATGCGCGTACAGCGCCCGCAGCATCTCGCGTGCCGATTGCGAGACGAAGCGGCGGCTCGGTCGCGGCGGATAGCGCTGCTCGGTATAGGCACGGGTGAAGTCGTCGAGCGCGCCGGCCGTATCGGTGCAGCACGCGGCCGCAAAGCGCCACGCACCGATCGAAGCGCCGACGAGATGGCGCACGCGCGGTGCGCGCGGCAGCCACTCGCCGAAAAGCATGCGATCGAGGTGCGCGATGCCCAGGCCCTTCGGTCCGCCCGCCGCACCCGGGATGACCTCCACCATCGCCGGATCGAGCCCCTCGCGGCGAATGCGCTCGAGCGCGCCGGGGCCCGCACGGATGACGAGCGCGTCGAGCGGCTTCATGACGTGGACGCCTCGAACCGGAAAGCGCCGCCAGGCTGGGACATCCGGGGATTATGCCCACGCGCTGCAGGTAGAATGCGCGCTCCCCCAGACGCCCCGCATCCCGTGTCCGCACTATTCTCCCCGCTGCAGTTGCGTTCCGTCACGTTTCCCAATCGCATCATGGTCTCGCCGATGTGCCAATACTCGTCGGAGGACGGCATGCCGAACGACTGGCACCTCGTGCACCTCGGCAGCCGCGCGGTCGGCGGCGCCGCGATGGTGTGCGTGGAGGCGAGCGGCGTGACACCCGAGGGCCGCATCACGCCGTGGGACGCGGGCATCTGGTCCTCCGCGCATGCGAAGGCGTGGAAGCGCATCGCGGACTTCATCCGCGCGAACGGCGCCGTGCCCGCGATCCAGCTCGCGCACGCGGGGCGCAAGGCCTCGGTCGACAAGCCGTGGCGCGGCGGAAAGCCCATCGCGATCGGGGACGGCGGCTGGGAGACGCTGGCCCCTTCGGCGATCGCCTTCGGCCATTACGCCACGCCGCGCGCGATGACGATCGCCGAGATCCGGAAGACCGTCGACGATTTCCGCCGCGCCGCAGGCTACGCGCTCGAGGCGGGCTTCGACGCGATCGAGGTGCACGGCGCGCACGGCTACCTGCTGCACGAGTTCTGCTCGCCGCTCTCCAACCTGCGCAGCGACGAGTACGGCGGCTCGCTCGACAACCGCACCCGCTTCCCGCTCGCGGTGGCGAAGGCCGTGCGCGATGCGTGGCCGCGGGACAAGCCCGTGCTCTATCGGATTTCGGCGACCGATTGGGCGCCCGGCGGCTGGGAGATCGAGCAATCGATCACGCTCTGCAGGGAGCTGAAGGACCTCGGCATCGACATGATCGACTGCTCGAGCGGCGGCAACGTGCACGACCAGAAGATCAGGCTGGGGCCCGGCTACCAGGTGCCGTTCTCGGAAGCGATCCGTGCCGCCACGGGCATCCCCACGATGGCGGTGGGCCTCATCAGCGACGCGGTGCAGGCCGAGGAGATCGTGTCGCTGGGACGCGCCGACGCGATCTGCCTCGCGCGCGCCCTGCTGCGCGATCCGTACTGGCCCCGCCACGCCGCGAAGGCGCTGGGGGTGGCGATGGAGTGGCCCGACCCGTACAAGCGCTGCGACGTGGGGCCACTCGGACGTTAGTTCGGGGGTAACATCGCCGCTCCTTCCCTCCCAAGGAGCCGCCGATGGATGTCGCCATGTACAGCACCTGGGCCCCCCGGGCGCAGGCCCTGCTTCGCATCGTCACGGGTTACATGTTCCTCCTGCACGGGACGTCGAAGTATTTCGGCTTCCCGCAGGCCTTTCCCATGAAGGTCCAGCTCTTCTCGCTCATCGGCCTCGCGGGGGTTCTCGAGATCGTGGGCGGCATCCTCATCATCATCGGCCTCTTCACGCACGTCACCGCGTTCCTGCTCTCGGGCGAGATGGCCGTCGCGTACTTCATGGGACATGCGTTCACCAAGGGCTCGCCCGTCTTTCCCTCGACCAACGGCGGCGAGCTCGCGGTGGAGTGGTGTTTCGTGTTCCTGTTCTTCGCCGCTGCCGGCGCGGGCGCGTGGAGCATCGACGCGATGCGGAGACGAACGCCCTGACTTAGCCGGGCTGGTTGCACATGCGCGTGGTCATCGCACAGATGCAGCACGAGACCAACACGTTCTCGCCCGTGCCCACGCCGTGGGAAGCGTTCGGCAACCACGGGCCACGCGTCGGGCGCGAGGCGTTGGAGGCGGTCGAGGGGACGCGTGTCCCGATGGCCGCATTCATCGACCTCGCGCGCAGGGAAGGCGCCGGGATCGACACACCGGTCGCCGCCTGGGCCCATCCCAGCGGACCGGTGGATGGCGCCGCCTACGACCGCATCTGCGGGCTCATCTGCGATGCGGTGCGGCGTGGGTGCGATGCGATCTTCCTCGACCTGCACGGTGCGATGGTGGTCGAAGGCCGGACCGACGATGGTGAAGGTTCGTTGCTCGAGCGCGTGCGCTCGATTGCACCGGATGTGCCTATCGCGGTCTCCCTCGATCTCCATGCCAATGTGACCGAGAGGATGGTGCGCAACTGCGACGTGATCGCGGGCTACAAGACCTATCCGCACGTCGATGGATACGAGGCGGGCGAGCTCGCGGGGCGTCTCCTCCTGCGATCCCTGAAGGGCGAGATCGAGCCGGTGATGGCCTGGGGCAATCGTCCCCTGCTCGCGCATACGCTCCGGCAGAGCACGGGCGAAAGTCCGATGCGGGATTTTGTCGAGGCTGCCCGCGCGGCCGAGCGCGAAGGCATGCTCGCCGCGACCGCCTTTGGCGGCTTCCAGCTCGCCGACATCCATGACGCCGGAATCAGCGCTGTGGTCGTGGCCGATCGCGATCGGGCGGCGGCGCAGGCAGCCTGTGATGCCATCCTCGATACGGCGTGGCGGCTCAAGGACGATTTCGTCTACCGCGGCCGTCCGCTCGAAGAGGCCCTGATCGAAGCCAGGCGCCTCGGCGATCAAAGCGGCGGGCCGGTGCTGCTGCTGGACCACGCGGACAATTGTGCCTCGGGCGCGACGCAGGACAGCATGCATGTACTCCAGGCCGCGCTTCGGCTGGGCCTTGGTGGCATCGCGGTGGGTCCGGTGCGCGATCCCGAAGCCGTCGCGCGCATGGTGGAAGCGGGCATCGGCAACCGCGTCACGTTGCCCGTCGGCGGCAAGGCCGACATGCCCGCCATCGGCCGCAAGGGCGAGCCGATGGAGCTCACCGGCATCGTGCGCAACATCACCGACGGCGAGTACACCATCACCGGGCCGCAGTTCACCGGCATGCGCTGCTACATGGGCCGGACCGCGGTGCTCGACACTGGCGCGGCGCAGGTCGTCGTGACCGAGCGCAACCAGGAGCCGTGGGACCGCGGTGTCTTCGAGAGCGTCGGCATCCGGCCGGAGAAGCAGCGCTACCTGCTGCTCAAGTCGCGCATGTACTACCGGCCGGTGTTCCTGCCGATCGCGAAGGGCGCGGTGTTGTGCGATGGCGTGGGCGTGGCGTCGTCCGACTGGAAGCAGTTCAGCTATCGCAAGGTGCGGCGGCCGATCTACCCGCTGGATGAATGAGATGAGCGAACAAAGCGGCTGGCCGGCGTTCTTTCGGGCATCCTTGATCCTTGTCAAACCGCCTTGCCCATTCACCGATCAACGTCTTCAAAGTCGGGCGGGCTCTTCACGTGCGCAGATAGCGAAAGCCAGCCCGATGTCTTCGTGAGCGCCGAAAGGGGCCTTGCGGCCGATAGCACGTCGAGCAACCACCGGAGCATTTTGCCCGGCGCAACGACCACCGCCCGAGTCACTTCGGTGCAACTACGCTGATATGCCCCGGCACGTTCAGCAGGAGACAGACATGGAAGCCGACGCCCTGTCCGGCGGACTGCAGGCCGACGCTTCCCTTCAGGACTCTCTCGCGGGCCTGGCACAGAAGAGCGCCCAGCTGTGGGCCTGTGACGCCGCCTCGGGGCAAGTGTATCTGTCGGTCCATGCGCGCGATCTGCTGGGCATCGGCGTCGAGGAACCGGCAACGTTCTCTCGCCTGGTGGCGGTTACGCACCCCGGCGACCGCGATCTGCTCGAGCATTGCCTGCTCGGCCGCGATCCGGCGCGCACCACGTTCACCATCGACATACGCCCCACCCACAACGCGCCCGGCGATCGCAAGCTGCGCCTCGATGGTCGCGTGCATCGCGGCGCGGGCTCGGTGCGCACCGCGGGTTCGGTCGTGGACGTTACCGAGCGGCGACGTGAAGAGGAGCGGCTGCGTTTCGGCGACCTGCAGCTTCGAGCCGTCGCCGGCGGCGTGGCGACTCTCATCTCGTACGTGGATCGCGACCTGCGCTACCGCTTCGCGAACAACGCCTACGAGCGTTGGTTCGGGTTGCGCCCCGACGAGGTGATCGGCCTTTCCGTGCGCGAGGTGTTGGGGGACGCAGGCTTCACGCACATCGAGCCGTACCTTCGCCAGGCGCTTGGCGGCCTGCCCGCGAGGTTTACGACGGCGGTCCCTCACACCGACGGATCGATTCGTCATGTGACCGCGGTCTACACGCCGGACTTCACCGAAGACGGGGACGTGCGCGGAATCTTCGTCGCGGTCACGGACATCACGGACCTCAAGCGTACCGAACGTGAGCTGCGGGAGAGCCGGGCGCTGATGCAGGTCGTCATCGACAGCTCGCCGACGTCCATCTTCATGAAGGATGCCGACGGACGGTACCTGTTGGCCAATCCGCAAACCCGCCGCCTCCTGGGCGTACAGGATCGCCCGATCGTCGGCGCGACCGACATGGACCTTTTCCCGCCGGAAACCGCGCAAGCTCTCCGCGAAAACGACCTGCGCGTCATGGGAACCCGCGTTTCCGAGCCATGCGAGGAGCAGATCAGGACGCCGGACGGGGCACTGCGCACTTTCATCACGGTAAAGGCGCCGCTCATCGACGAGGAAGACCGCGTTTTCGGCATCTGCGGGATCGCGACGGACATCACCGAGCGCAAGCAGACCGAGAACGCGCTGCGCATCTCCAACGACCGCTTCACGAAGGCATTCCGCTGCGCGCCGTGCCCCATGGCGATCACGACGCTCGCCGGCGATCGGTACGTCGACGTAAATGACGCCTACCTGGCGATGACGGGGTTCACGCGCGAGGAAATGATCGGCAGGACCGATGTGGAGATCGGACTGTTGACGCTCGCGGAGCGGGAGGAGTTCGGCGCCCATGTGAGGCAGGGCCCGTCGGCGCGTGCCGTGCCACTTCGCTATCGCACGAAGGAAGGCCGTGCCCTCGACCTGCGGGTGTCGGCGGAGCGCATCGAGGTCGGCGGGGAGCGTTGCCTGCTCTCGGCCGTGACCGACGAGACTCTCCAGCGGCGCATGCTCGAGAAGCTGGCCCGAAGCGAGGAGGCGGCCGATGCACGCGCGAAGCAGCTGGCTGCCGTGCTGGAGGCGACGCCGGCAGCGATCTGGATTGCCCACGACCCCGAGTGCACCGTCGTCACGGGCAGCCGCGCCGGCCGCGCGATGCTGCGGGTCGCTTCCGTGGACAACCTGTCAAAGACGGTCGACACCGTGGGCCACCTCGCGCATTTCAAAGTGCTCTGCAACGGCCGGGAGCTCTCGACCGGGGAGCTGCCGCTGCAGCGCGCCGCTCGCGGCGAGACGATCCGCGACTTCGAGGAGGAGATCGTGTTCGACAATGGCGACCGCCGGCATTTGCTGGGGGACGCCGTGCCGTTGCGAGACGCGAGTGGCCGCTTGTGTGGCGCGGTCGCCGCTTTCGTGGACGTGACGCGCCTGCGCGAGGCCGCGGCCCAGCTCGCGGATGCCAACCGTCGCAAGGACGAGTTCCTTGCCATCCTCGGTCACGAGCTGCGCAGTCCGCTATCGGCTATCCACAGCGCGTCCCATGTGTTGGGGACGATCGGGGACGCGCCGCCGCAGACCGCGCGCCTGGCGGGCATCCTCCAGCGGCAATCGAGCCAGGTCACGCGCCTTGTCGACGACCTCCTCGACGTTTCGCGCATCACTCACGGGAAGATCGCGATTCGCCGCGAGGACGTCCCCGTGCGAGTCGTTCTCGATCGCGCGGTGGAGGCGAGCATCCAATTGATCGAGTCATCGAGGCATGTGCTGCAGGTATCGATCGAAGACGAATCGATGCGCATCCAGGCCGACCTCGCACGGCTGTCGCAGGTGATCTCCAACCTGTTGAACAACGCGGCGCGCTACACGCCTTCCGGCGGCCATATTCGTCTCGAGGCCTCGCGGCGCGATAATTGGCTGCGCGTGGTGGTGTCTGACGACGGTATAGGCCTTGCGCCCGACGCGCTCGAGCGCATCTTCGTGCTTTTCGAGCAGGGGGAAGAGGTGCGCAGCCGCTCCAGCGGTGGCCTGGGCGTCGGCCTGGCGCTCGCGCGAGCGCTGGTGCATCTCCACGGCGGAAGTCTCACCGCGAGCAGCGAAGGTCCCGGCCGCGGCAGCCAGTTCGAGATCCTGCTTCCGCTCCCCTGAATGCCTGGATCGCCGGCCGCCATGTCAAGTCGCGCACCTGGCGGCTGCCCGATGGGAGCTGCAGGGCGCACGTGCGGATCGAGCGCCGTCGCGACGGCCAGCGTGGACGAATGAGCAGGAAGGAATGAACGATGGAGATCGAAACGCGGTTGCTGGAAGAGTGGAAGGCGAATCACGACTTGCTGAAGTTCTACGAGGACCTGAAGCAGAAACGCTTCGCGCACTTCCTGACGATCCAGACCGCATTCCTCGCCTTCTATGCACTGCTCGCGAAGGACGCCTTCGCGAACGTGTCCATGGTCTCCCTCACGGCCCTCCTCCTGATCGCCATCCCGCCGCTCATCATCTCGTCCTACTTCGTCCGCGTGGACACGCGTGGCCGCGCGTTCGTCGACACCACCAACACGCGCCTGCTGATGATCGAGGAGCAGTGGAAGGATCATTCCCCGGATAGCCACTTCTCGACCTATCAGCAGATGTTCGCCGCTCTCTCGCGTCACGACGAAGACGCCATCGAGAAGCACCTCAGCGCGAGAAACCTCGCGGGCGACCCCTATCGGACGCTCGCACTGTCGACATCCGCGCACGCCAGTGAGCATTCGATCCTGAAGATGTTCTGGTGGCTCTGGATCGCGCTGGCGATCCTGGCTTTCGGCGTTCACCTCCTTTGGCACTTGATCAACGGCTTCACCTGGGCGATGTGATCAAGCGGCGGGCGACTCCCGGATCGGAGCGGATTGCGATCGATCCATTACCGTGGTAATGTGATCGCATGTCCATTGCGCACTCGAAGCTGACCTCCCAGGGCCAGATCTCCGTCCCCGCGGAAGTTCGGCGCCGGCTCGGGCTTGCGCCCGGCTCCATCATCGAGTGGATCGAAGAGGACGGGCGTATCGTCGTTCGGGCGGCGGGGCAGCATTCCTCGGAAGATATCCACAAGGCTCTCTTTCCTGGCGGGAGCCCGAAAGCGGTCGGTGTGGACGAGATGAAGCGCGGAATCGCGAAAGCCATTCGCGAACGGCATGCCCGCGGTCGATACTAATGTCCTGGTGCGGCTGCTAGCCCGGGACGACCCGAAGCAGGTTCGTTCGGCCGAGGCCTTCGTTCAGGAAGGAGCATGGGTGTCGCTGCTGGCATTGGCCGAGACCACCTGGGTGCTTGCCTCGGCCTATGACCTCGCTCCCGGCCGCATAGCCAGTGGCATTGAAATGCTGCTCGACCACAAACAGCTGGTCCTTCAAGACCGGGCCAGCGTGGCGGCTGCACTCGATTCTTTCCGGAAGCATCCGAAGCTCGGTTTCACCGATTGCCTGATGGTCGAGGTGGCGCGCGCGGCGGGGCATGCCCCTCTCGGCACCTTCGACAAGGACCTTGCGAAGGTGGAAGGGGCAGTGCGCCTCTGAGTGCGCCGGCGGATTGGGATCATGGGGCCGGGGATTGCCCGATCGGAGCGGATTCCTTGCGCGATACTATGGACCATCAAGGTATCGCGGAGATATGCGAATGAATATCTCGCACGAACGCAGGCGCGTCGTGGTGTGGATGGGCGCAGCGCTCGCGTCCATGCCGCTGCGTTCGACGCCGGCCCTTGGCGCCGATCGCCGTCCGACGCCCGCCGTGGATGAGGGACCGTTCTACCCGAGGCGCTTTCCCGCGGACAGCGACGCGGATCTCACGCGCATCGCTGGACGCGACGAGCCCGCCAAGGGCACGCCGCTTACGTTGGCGGGAAGGGTCGTCGATCGCAGCGGACGCCCGCGCGCCGGTGCGCGCGTGGAGGTATGGCAATGCGATTCGAACGGGCTCTATCACCATGTGGGGGAACCCGAAGCGCGGCTCGATCCGAACTTCCAGGGTTTCGGAGCGCTCGAGACGGATGCGGAGGGGCGCTATTCCTTCCGCACGATCAAGCCTGTGCCTTACGGCCTGCGCACGCCCCACATCCACTTCACCGTCTCCGAGCGCGGACGCCGGGTACTGACCTCCCAGCTCTTCATGGAGGGCGATGCGATGAATGCGCGCGACGGCCTCTATCGCGCGCTCGGCGGTGACGCGCGGCTCGTGACGATGCCGCTGGAGAGCGTTGGCAACGAAGTGCGCGGTGCTTTCGACATCGTGCTCGGCTAGGACAAACCTCGGGTCAAGGGAAGCAGTTCGCCTGTCGCAGGGTTCGGCGGCCGATCTATCCGCTGGATGAATGAGCAGGGCGCGCGCCTGCGCTATGCTCGCGCCCCATGCGAGCCCTCGTCCTCACCGTTGCCCTCCTCGCCGCGTCCGCCTCGGCGGCGACCCCCGACTGGATCGCCCGCAGCAACGCGATCGTGCAACCGGTGCTCGAGCTGCGCGCGAAGTTCACGCCCGAGCAGGCGAGCTTCCGCGGCCTCGAGCAATACGACACCGAGGTCGCGGATCTCAAGCCGAAGCGCCGCGAGCGCGAGCTCGCGGCGCTCGACTCCGAGGTCGCTTCCCTCAAACGCACGCGCGAAGGAGAGCAGGACGCGCGCGTGCGCCAGGACATCGACATCGTGGTCGGCGCGCTCGAGCGCGACATCGCGAACGAGCGCATCGAGTCACGCCATCTCTTCGCCTATTACGAACCGGCGAAGGTCGTGGATGGCGGCCTTTCGATCCTCCTCGATCCGCGCAACAAGCCGGAGCGACAGGCGCGCGCCCTGGTCCGCCTCCAGCGCTATGCGGGAAGCGAGCCGGGGTACGTGCCGATCGCGGTCCTCGCGCGGCAGCGCATCGAGGAGGACATGGCCCGCCCCGGCCTGGTCGGCCCGTACGTGGATGAGGTCAAGCAGGACATCGCGAACACGGACCTGCTGCTCAAGGGCATCGCCGACCTCTTCGCGAAGGACGGCATCACCGGCTGGGAGAAGGACTTCGAGCTCCTGTCCGCGCAGCTGCGTGGCTTCCGGAAATTCCAGCAAGAGGTGATCCTGCCGCGCGCGCGGCCGAGCCTGCTGCTGCCGCGCGAGGTTTATGCCGCACGCGTGCGCCTGCGCGGCGTGGACCTAACGCCCGAGGAGGTGATGGAGCGCGCGGGCTCCGAATGGCAGGAGGTGAGCCAGGAGCTGGATCAGCTCGCCGCACAGGTGGCCCAAGCGCACGGCTTCGCCTCGAGCCGTGCGCGCGACGTGATCGCGGAGCTCAAGAAGCAGCAGCTCGCGCCCGATGCCATGCTGGCGCTCTATCGCGAGCGCCTGCGCGCGATCGAGGCGATCATCCGCCGCGAGCGCATCATCACGCTGCCGCAGCGCGACATGACCATCCGCCTCTCGACGCCGGCGGAGGCGGCATCGACGCCCGCGCCCAATCTCAGGCCGCCGCGGTTCATCGGAAACACGGGCGAATATGGCGAGTTCCTCATCCCGCTCGCCAATCCGCACGCGAAGTCGGGCGCCGCGATGGACGACTTCAGCTTCGACGCGGCCACGTGGATCGTGACGGCGCACGAGGCGCGGCCCGGCCACGAGCTGCAATTCGCGCGCATGGTCGAGGAGGGGGTGTCGCTCGCCCGCGGCACCTTCGCCTTCAACAGCGCGAACACCGAAGGCTGGGGCCTTTATTGCGAGACGCTGATCCTTCCCTACATGCCGCCCGAGGGCAAGCTCGTGGCGATGCAGTTCCGCCTCCTGCGGCTCGCGCGGGCGACGCTCGACCCGCTGCTCAACCTGGGCCGCATCACTCCCGAGCGTGCGAAGCAGGTGCTGATGGAGGACGTGGGCGTCTCGGAGCCCTTCGCGCAGCAGGAGGTGGATCGCTACACCTTCTGGGCGCCGGGCCAGGCCACGTCGTATTTCTACGGACTGCAGAAGCTGCGGGCCATCCGCACGCAGGCCGAGATCGCGCTCGGACCGCGCTTCGACCTGCAGAAATTCCACGACTTCATCATCTCGCAGGGCATGCTGCCGCCAGACCTCCTCGAGCGCGCGGTGATGGAACAGCTCGTGCCGAGCGCCTTGGCGCCATAGTCCCGGCGCCGGGCAGGCGTCGAGGTGTGGACTAACTGGCCGAGGCTCCATCGAGGTCGATCACCCGGTCGCCGGCTTGCGGCCGGCAGCCTTCCGCCATGGGTCCCCAGCCGTACCGGATGATCGCTTGCCCGCCGTTGTGGCACATCTGGATGCGCCTGGCACCGGGGTTGCGTTCGCGCACGAAAGCCTCGATGGCCACCGGGAGGGTCGTGCGCATCTGCAGCGCACGCAGCTCCGCCTCCGGATGGTCGTCGAGATGGACGAGCGGAACGAAGGGCGTCGCGAGTATTAGTCATTGTGAATCGAGATCGATCGCCGGCGGCTGGTAGCCGCGCTGTGCGAGCCAACCCTGCGCCCGCGCGCGCAAGTCCGGCGCATCTTCGAGCGCGCCCCACGCCGCCGCAAGCAGCTCCGCGACCCATTGATTGCAATTCTGGTAGCGCGCGC
>DATMJE010000200.1:0-4163 GCA_035553995.1 Usitatibacter sp.
GGCATCGTGGCGGTGTACGAGGTCGACCACCCCGAAGCGCCGCTCGCGAACATCTCGACGCGTGGCCTGGTGGGTACGGGCAACGACGTGATGATCGGCGGCTTCATCATCTCCGGCAGCACGCCGCAGACGGTGGTGATCACCGGCACCGGCCCCTCGCTCGCGGCGGCCGGCATCACCAACCCGCTCGCGAACCCGACGTTGAGCCTGGTGCGCTCGTCGGACAACGCGGTGCTCGCCTCGAACGACGACTGGGTGTCGGCGCCCAATGCCGCGCAGATCCAGGCGGCGGGGCTCGCACCCGGAAGCGCGAACGAGTCGGCGATCATGGTCACGCTGAATCCCGGGGCTTACACCACCATCCTTTCGGGGGCGGGTGGCGGCACCGGCGTGGGGATCGTGGCGGTTTACGCTCGATAGCTCGCAGTCGTTCCCGGCGCCCCGTGGAAAAGAAGCCACGGGGCGCTTTTCTTTGCTTCCCAAGCGGGCGTGGCAAAATCGCCGGACCCACCGTTGGCTCGACGCCGTTCACGGCTGGTCCCCGGCCCAAAATCGAGATCGTTTCCGCGACGCCCCTTACAACGCGGCCATCGACCGCGGCGTCCTTATGCCCCGAAATGACCCTGGGCGTGGATTTCCTGCTGGCTCACCGCGTTTTCGTATCGCACGCGCAGCGGGCGGTTTACATCACCGACAACGGTCGATCGCCCGTGTTCGACAACCACCCTGCGCCGACGTGCAGCGAGCGCGCCGCCGGCGCGGCAGATGCCCCAGAGGGCAAACGATAAGCGATCGGTTTATTGCTTGGGCGGCTTTTGCTTAGCAATCTGAGCGCCCGCAAAATGACGGTTGATGCGCGCCCTTGCCGCAGATTTCCTGGCCTCGTCGGTGGATGTGTCGTCCAGCCGCTTGAGAAGCGTGTCCTTGTCCAGCAATCCAGTGCTCACCAAGGCTTCGAGCAGGTGGAGATCCTTGTCTCGCCCGGCGATGTATTTCGAGACTGCCATGTCGTGTGGTTCGAGGCAGAGTCCCTTGGCACCATTCGTATCGCCAGGAGGCAGATTGATGAGGCGCTGTTTCCACTTCCTCGGCAGGATCGCGGTCCGCTCGTCGACAGGGTCTGCGTAGTACCCATAGGTCTCGTGAAACTGGGAACCTTCTCCGATGGCATTGAGCAACTCGGTCTTGCGCTCGTTGTTCGGGACGTAGAGGTCGGTTTCGATCGAAGCGAGAAGCGCGTCGACTTCAATTCCCTTTCCGTGAAGGGACTGGCTGCCGACAATGACGAACTTGTCCTCTCCGGTGATATCCCTCGCGGCGCGAAGCAGATGGTCAACCTGCGATTTTTTCATTCATCTCCCTGACAATCTCAGGGGATAAGAGACCCACATAGGGCGCGGATTGGCGTAAACGCACCGAATCGTCGTCGCGTCCCAGCATCGCCGCAAATAGGCGTCCGTCATCCGGATCCTCGAGAATGGATTTCCATTCGTCGTATGCGCTGCACCACGCGCCGTTCGACTTCCATCGAAACAGGTTCGCAAGGCTCTTGGCGCGTATCTCTTGGGCCGTGAACCGGCGAATGACCTCGAATGCCCTTTCCAGCCTGAGCGCGTTGAGATCCGCCTTCGTGAAGCCGGCCCGAACGGGCACGATTCGATCCTCCTTGAGCTCGAGCTCGTCTCCCTCTCCGACACCCCACATGTCCAATCCCGGGCGTGGGATGATCACGCCCAGCGAATTGCCGATCCTGCGGATGGTGAGCCTCATGCAGGTTAGTTTAACGGCGTTATAACATGGCGTCAATTACGCCTCTTCCGCGGCGAGCGCGTGTTATTCCCTGTCCCCCGGCATCAAGTCCCGCACCGCGCCCTTGAGGAAGCGGGTCTCGTAGAATTGCCGGTCGATGAAGGCGCGGAACGCGCGGCTATCGATGCGCCGCGTGGCCTGGATCTTCGCCCGCGCGCGGAGGACCGCCGGCAAGCCCCGAAATGCGTCGCGATAAAGCCGCCAGAGGGTTCGCCACCGTCCCTGCAGGGTGTGCCTAAGCACGATCCCGCCGTGCAGGAGGACGACCCATGGCAGGTGCGTGACGATGATCCCGGCGGGAAGCGACTTCGCCGCCATCCAGATGGAGTTGCGGATGCCGTGGTAGAGGATGAAGTCGTTGTACTCGCCCGCGGTGCTGCCCTGTCCCTCGTGGTAGGCGACGACGGCATCCGTGTAGCCCACGCGTGCGCCGAGGAGGCGCGCACGGATGCAAAGGTCCGTGTCCTCCGCATAGCAGAAATAAGCCGGGTCGAAGACGTAGCCGTGCAGCTTGCGCACCTCCTCGAGAAAGCGCCGCGAGTAGACCGCGAACCCGCCGGTGGGACCGAGGTAAGCATCGTCCGTGGACTTGCGATTGGACGCGAGCAGCGATTTGTAGAGCGCGATGCCGAGCGAATCGACCGTGTCCGAGCCGGGCTTCAGCATCCGCCCGCCCATGAGGTCGATCCCTCCAGCACGCATCTCTTCGAGGCAGGCACGCAGCCCCTTCGCCTCCACGGTTGCGTCGCTGTTCACCAGCAGCACGCGTGTACACGAAGGCTCGCCCAGGGCCCGGTCGATCAAGCCGTTGCTGCCCTGCGCGAAGCCCAGGTTGATCTCGGAGCGGATCACTTCCACGGCCTCGTCGCCCGCATGCTCCTGGGCGAGACGCCGGAAGTCCTCGATGGCGGAGGCATTGTCGAGCACCAGGACGCGCGCCACGCCCGCCTCGACGAGCGAGCGCGTGCAGCGGCGCGTCAGGGCCGCGGTGTTGTAGTTGATGACCGCGGCAACCACGTCGTCCATCGCGCCGCTCACGTTGCCGCCATGTCCCGAATGCGAGTGAGCGAACATTGTAGGGCGTCCTTGTAAACTATCCCCATGCCTGCATCGCCCGCCCCCCGCGACGAAAACGACACCGGAACCGTGCGCCTCACGATCGAGCCCATGCATGGCGATCCGGCCGAGACCGGCCAGTTGGATGGGATGCGCGTGTGGGAGGCGGTTACCGACGATCCGTCCTTCGCCGCCAGGATCCCCAAGGGAACGCCCCTGCTGCGTGCAGGCTGGTACAGCGCGCGCGTGCGCATGCATCTGCGCGGCGGCGAGATCGAGGCGCCGCAGGTGTATCTGCCCGATGCGGCGGGCCATTATTCCGAAGAACACTCGGTGCGGATGGCGGGCGTCGCCGGCATCTACAGCGCGACCTTCCTGTTACCGGATCCGGCCGACCATGTGCGCTTCGATCCAAGCCGCCGGGCATGCGAGTTCACTTGCGACGCGCTCGAGCTCACGCTGCTGGCGCCGGCGAAGCCGGTCGAGCGCGCAGGCTCAGTGCTGCGACGCTCCCGCGCACGCCTGCGAGCCCTGTTCGCGAAGCCGCTACGCATCGCCCAGGGCGCGAACATTGGCTCTCTCTCGCGCAACCGCAAGCGGCGCGTGCTCGCCGGCATCGACCGCAACGGCGTGGGCCTCGAGATCGGCCCCAGCCACGATCCGATCGCCCCGAAGCGCGACGGCTTCAACGTCCACGTGATCGACCACGCAAGCCGCGAAGAGCTGCTGGTGAAGTACGAGAAGCACGGACTGGCGCTCGACCGCATCGAGGAGGTGGATTTCGTGTGGCATGGCGAGAGCTACCTCGAGCTCACGAAGCATCCGCACTACTACGACTGGATCATCGCCTCGCACCTCATCGAGCACACGCCGGACCTGATCGCCTTCCTCGTCGACTGCGACTCGATCCTCAAGGACGAAGGCGTGCTCTCGCTGGTCATCCCCGACAAGCGCTTCTCCTTCGACCGCTTCCGTCCGATCACCGGGCTCGCGCGCGTGATCGATGCGCACTTTGGCGCCCAGCGCATCCATACTGCCGGCGCCGTGGCGGAGTATTTCCTCAACGTGGCCAGCAAGTCGCACCAGCTCGCGTGGACCGAGAGCACGCGCGGCGAGTACGGCTTCATCCACGACGCGCAATACGCGCGCGACATGATCCGCGAGGTGCGCGACAAGGGCTCCTACCTCGACATCCACAACTGGTGCTTTACCCCGCACTCGTTCCGCCTGATCGTGAACGACCTGCACGTGCTCGGCTTCACCAACCTGCGCGAGGTGGATTTCCATTCGACCGAGGG